>JAICWR010000011.1 GCA_025934715.1 Candidatus Saccharimonadota bacterium | reverse complement strand
ATCATTGAGTTTCGTCTGCGCAAACAAAGCGGCCGGTACTAGTGCGGCGGCTTGCACCGGCGAGCAAGCTGGTGATTTATTGGTTGTTTTTGCCGGGGTAACCGCCAGTAGCACGATACCGACAATGGCAGGTGGATTTACGCAGATTGACAGCAACTCTAATTCGGCTGGTAGCGGCAGTACCAGGACGGCGTTCAATGCCGGCTGGGCGGTAGCATCAAGCTCGTCCAGCAATAGCGGTACCTGGACCGGCGCAAGCCAGGTTATTATGCAGGTGTATCGCGGCCAGGCGACAAGCCCGATAGGTAATGAGTTATCTGTAGGCGGCAACAACTCGGCTACAACCGTGAATTACCCAGCGGTTAATTTAAGTGTGTCCGACGGGTCGTCCTGGTTCGCCGGCTTTGCCATTCGCAATACAGCCCAAGCTTTGATGTCGACTGCTCCGACCGGCATGACCAACCGCGCGTCGACTCCCGCAACCCCTGTAGCGGCCGGCAACGATACCAATGGTACCACCTCTAGTAACTGGCCTTCTACTAATGTGGGTACCTTTAGCGCCAGTGCGAAGTTTACCAGCCTGGTGGTTGAGATTTTAGGCGGGTCGCAAATAACGGTTGGATCAACTGGCACTCAAGTTGCAAACATGAGTATCCCTTCCACCGGTAATTTCGTGGGAGGGGCATTTACATTTATCCGTGATGTGGGTACCACTACAGTTACGAGTATAACTATTACAGACACTGGCAATGGCAACGGCGGAACTTTTTTGTCAAATCTCTTTCTTTACTATAAGCAGGAGGCAGCCTGCGAAACTTCCTTTCCGACCACTGGCCTTACCCAATTCAATTCTACGGGGGGCAGTTTCAATTTAGTCGGTGCTTCTACTGTTACCGGAAGTATGAGCGTAGGCACCTCACTAGTTTGCGTTTACCTTAAACTAGATGTCGGGTCTAGCGCAAACAACACTAGTACGATTGAGGCAGAGATTACTAATCCGTCGACCGATGTGGTAGCATCAGCCGGCTCAGTCGGACCTGCCAGTGTCGTAGGAATACCAGGTACGACTAGTTTAGTTACCCCCGGACCAACGACAGACCAGCTGCTGCGCGGCGGGGAGTTTTTTAGCGGCGGCAGCAAAAACCCGTTTTTCTGGGCAAATTAGACCTGGATACGGTTGAAGCGGTTGACGGCGAAGGCCATAGAAGCAATTAGCGCGGCGGCAATTACCAGCAAATCCGTGCCCAGGCCAAAATGCGACTGGTTGATCAGAGTATAACGTAAGGCGTCGACAGTATAACTGAGCGGATTAATTTCGCTTAAAATCCGCAGCCAGGTCGGCACATTAGTCAACGGATAAAGAGCGCTGGACAAGAAAAACAACGGAAATATCAGGAAGTTGTTTATGCCCTGGAAGCCCTGAAAATCCTCAACCATGCTAGCGATACCGGCGCCAAAACTAGTCAGCGTAACACTAAGAACAACAGCGATTATGAAAGCCACAGGCACCAGCGCCCAGTTGTGCGGCCGGAAACCCAAAGCCGCGGAAATGATAAAAATCATGACGGCTTGGAAAAGTGAGATAGTCGCGCCACCGATAGCGTTACCCAATAGCACTTTGGTGCGAGAGACAGGCGCCACCAGCATTTCCTTTAAGTAGCCGAACCGCTTGTCAAACAGGATTTGGATTCCCCAGAACACACCGCTAAAAAGCAGGGTTTGGACAATAATGCCAGGCACCAAAAATTCGATATAATTTCCCTGCCCCGCCCGTTTATAGACCGAGCCAAGACCGTAACCCAAGGCCAAAAGAAATAAGATTGGCTGACCAATCGCGCCGAGCACCCGGCTGCGGCTGCGCAAGTAGCGCTTCATCTGCCGCAGCCACAAAATATAGATCACATCGAAATCCATCAGCTAAGCCTCCTGTTGCGAGCGGCGGTTCGGACATTCAAGCCGTTGTTACTCATGCTGGTCTCGTCACGCACAGTCCGGCCAGTGAGCTCTAAGTAAGCCTCTTCTAAAGTTTTGGTGCCGGTTTGCTTAGCTAATTGCTTAGTGGTGCCAGTAGCGACTATTTTGCCATGGTCGATAATGGCAATCCGGTCAGCAACTTCTTCGGCCTCGTCTAAGTAGTGGGTGGTGAAAAAGATGGTCATTCCTTCGGTATCGCGCAATTTTTGGACGTAATCCCACAGCAGATTACGGGTTTGGGTATCTAAGCCCAGTGTTGGCTCGTCCAAAAACAAAATCTTAGGGTGGTGCAGCAGGCCGCGGGCTATTTCCAGCCGCCGGCGCATACCGCCGGAGTAGGTTTTGACCATACTGTCTTTACGGCCCCATAAGTCCACTAGTTCTAGTAACGTTTGTATACGCGGCAGCTGCTCTTTTTTAGGAACACGGTAAAGCACGGCGTGTATGACCATATTTTCGTAAGCGGATAATTCTTCCTCTAGGGCCGGATCCTGGAAGACAATGCCAAAAGATTTACGGGCGCTGGCTTGCTCTTTGGTCACATCATGGCGGTTGAGCATCAACTTGCCGGCAGTTGGGCGCAGCATTGTCGTAAGCATACTGATGGTCGTGCTTTTGCCGGCGCCGTTTGGACCAAGGAATGCAAAGATCTCGCCGGCTTTAACTTCAAAGCTGATACCATCGACGGCTCGAATCTCCCCGAAAGTCTTGACGACGTCCCGGGCCTCAATGACCAAATTGGACTTCATTAGCAATAATTATAACAGATTGAAGGAGTCAGTAGCAGAATTCTATTCTCCGGGGTTTATGGCATGTCCGCCAAACTTATTGCGCATGGCCGAGAGCAGCTGAGTGGCGAAATTAACCTCGCCTTTCTGGCTGGCCAACCTGACATCAAACGCCGCCTGTATGGCTGGCATGGGCAGGTCCATTTCTTTGGCGACTTCCAGCGTCCAGCGGGCTTCGCCTGATTCGGACACCACTCCATTAATATTTTTTAGGTCCGGGTTTTCGGCGAGCGCGTCGGCCGTTAGCTCGTTCAGCCATGAGGTTATAACACTGCCCTTCTGCCACAGAGCCCCCGCTTTGGCTAAGTCTAAATTATCGACCGGACCCTCCTTTAGCACACGATAGCCTTCCGCCAGGCTTTCCATCATCCCATATTCGATGGCGTTATGGACCATCTTCACAAAATGCCCGGCGCCGTTGGCGCCAAAATGCGCATAGCCGCCATTGGGATTCGCCAAGGTCTTTAGGGCGGGCTCGATTTTTTCAAAGTCGTCTTTAGTGCCGCCGGCCATCAGACAAAATCCCCGTTTGTAGCCCCAAACACCGCCGCTGGTGCCCACATCCATGAAACTGCTGCCGGCAGCCGCGACCCTTTCTTGCCTTTTTTTGAACTTACGGAAATCAGAATTACCGCCATCAATCAGCAGGCTGCCCTTTGGGACGAGTTTCAGCCAATCATCGATTTGGCCGTCCATGATACTTTCTGGCAGCATAATCCAAATTGTCGCCGGTATGCCTCCAAACGCCGTTATGACTGCATCTTTTTGATAGGCCGGTTTGGCTCCGTACTTTTGGGTTTCGCGGGCCGGATCCGGGCTGCGGTTATGGGCGATGACATCATGTTTATCTTCTGCTAGTTTCCGGGCGATCTGGCTGCCCATCTTTCCCAAACCGCTAATTGCAATTTTCATAGCTTACTCTCCTTGTAGTCATTAAAGATTATAACCTTTTGCAGTTGTTTTAAAAGTTGGGCCGGTTGGGCGCCAGGGCTAATCTTTTGCTCTAACGCGTCAAACTGGGGCCATTTATCTTGGCCGGCCGCATAAACGACCACTTCATCTAGCAATTTGAGGAATTTTATGGTCGGGGTCAGCCTGTCGTAATCATCCCATTTATAACCGGACACGTATTCAGTGGCCGCCATCGCCGGGCTGCCGGGTTTAATCCCTAGGATATGCCCGTCTGGTCCCATGCCGGCTAAGGCTAGTGAGTAGTCTGCTTGCTTGGCTTCGCTTAGGAGCATCGTTTGATAAGCAAAGGCTGTTTCTGGCATCGATTTTCCCTTAAGAACTGGCAGCAGGCGGGCACCTGGCGCTTTAAAGCCCCGCTCATCAAGCTGGCGCCAGTTGGAGTTTGCGTGCCCGACTGGCCCGTAGCGTTCGTCCGTCAGGCTGATTGCCAGCCCCGAAAGGCCGCCGCGGATTTTGCTGGCTGCCTTCACTGCCACGTCCATCGCCGAGCCCCCCGGCACCAGCCAGAAAACTTTTTGGCCGGCTGCTAACTTAGATGCTAGTTTCTCCGCTAAATAGTTTTCGACCGGCTCTGTGGAACTGACTTTGATGAATTTCAGTTTTCTTTCTCCAACACTTCTTCTACGCTGCTGCCCGGGCGGTACGTTCTAATCTTAGCGCTGCCTCTCTGCCAGGATTCGAGCAGCGGCTGCAAGATCCGCCAGCTGGCCAGGACCTCGGCGCTGCTGGCGAATAAATTGGCCCGGCCGCGGATAGCGTCGACAATCACCTGTTCGTAGGCATCCGGCAGACGGTCAAAGTGGCGCCCATAGACGAAATTAAGCGGCAGAGTCTGTAGTTTTTGGTCATAGCCGGGCCGTTTTATCCATAAATCAAGCTCGATAGCTTCATTAGGGTGAAGCCGGAGCCGCAGCAGGTTTGGCCGCGAGCCGCCGACTTTTTTAAGATATACCCTTATCTCGGTCAGCTTTTGGTCCAGTCGCTTGCCGGTGGATAAGGTGATTGGCACGTTTTTCCAGCGCGCGTCACTCGATTCGAGAGTTAAAGACACGAATGTCTCGGTTTTTGAACCTTTTTGGCCGACGTCAACGCCGTAGCCGCCATATTGCGCCCGGGTCGCCGAACCACCTTCTCCTGCCAGCCTCAGGCGGCGCAAAGCCGCCAACCGGCGTCTTGGCAACACATTAACATCAGAAAAATCATCGCATGGCTTCATCAAGACCAATGCCGCCAGTTGGAGCAGGTGGCTTTGGACGATATCACGCAGGGCGCCGGTTTGTTCATAAAAATTCGCCCGGCCCTCAACGCCGATATGCTCCAGGGCCAGGATCTCGATTTTTTCAATATACTTAGCACTCCAGATATCGCGGAACATCGCGTTAGCCCCCAAAAACACAGCGAGATTCTGGGCCATTTCTTTGGCAAGATAGTGGTCTATCCGATAAACCTGCTTTTCTTTAAAACATTCGGCCGTACTGTCTATCAACTGCTGCGCCGAGGCCAGATCCCGGCCGAAAGGTTTTTCGAGCAGTAAGCGATACTTAGGCGTGTTGAGGCCGGCCTTGCCCAGTTGCTTAATTATCGGTGGGACAGCATCTGGAGGTACGGCAAAATAAATGACGACTTGGGACGAGACGTGTTGGCCGAGGCGGGCTTTAAGCTTAGCGTAATCAGCAGATGATCCATAGTCCAGCTGCAAAAGATCAAACTTGCCGGCTAGCCCCTTAGCGCGCGGCGGCAGGACTTTACCAGTCGTAAGGGCCTGGCGGCTGATACCCAGTATCTGAAGTTTTTCTGTGAGCTGCTGGTCCTGACATATCTCGGCCAGGGCCGGTAACAGATAGCGCTGGCTTAAATCACCGCTAACCCCAAAAATCACCAAAGTTGTGGCTGGCAAACTCTCGCCCATATGCCCTCACTCCTTTATATCTAAGTATACCGATTTAAATTATGGTAGGCGATGGGGGCCAATCATATAGGGAAAGGGAATAGCCGCGGTCCGCCATCGGCGGATTCGGATTTATTCCGAAAGCGGCTTTGAGGGAAAACCGCAGGCTGTCCTTCAAAGCTTATCGCTGGTGGCGGCGCTTGAGTTTGGAAACTTCCAAGCGGGCGCTAGTCCTATCAACCATCTGCTGGGCGTGCTCAAGGCTGACCTGGTCTTTGGCCTCGGCCTTTAGCTGCTGGGCCCGCGCGTGGGCGGCTTCGGCCTCAGCCTCAAGTATATTATCGGCATGGTCGGCCTCGTCTACTATGACTTTTAGCTGGTTGTGCTCAACTTCTATCACTCCGCCGCTGATGGCGAAAAACTCCCGCTGGCTGTCCGGGTCGGTGCGGTTTTTTTTGACCATCACTGCGCCGGCGGTGGCCACGCTGGTGAGCGGCATGTGGTTTTGTAAGACGCCGATTTCGCCATCAAGGGTTGGCAGCACCACTTCGTAAACATCGCCCTCGAACTTAATCCCGGTCAGTGTGACCAGTTGAAGGTGCAGCATTCACTTTTCCTTGCCGGCTTTAACTTCGGTTATGGAGCCCTTCATGTAAAAAGCACTTTCCGGCTTGTCGTCGTGCTTGCCATCCAAAATCTCTTTAAAGCCCTGTACGGTATCAGCGATTTTTATGTACTTACCGTCGTTACCAGTGAAGTGTTCAGCCACGAAAAACGGCTGGGAGAAGAAACGCTGGATCCGGCGGGCGCGGCCGACGGTTTGTTTGTCCTCTTCGCTTAATTCTTCCATACCAAGCATGGCGATGATATCCTGCAGGTCTTTGTAGCGCTGCAGCACCCTCTGGACTTCGCGGGCGACGTTGTAGTGCTCCTCGCCAACAACTTCCGGGTCGAGGATATTGGAGGTGCTGTCTAAGGGATCGATTGCCGGGTAAATGCCGATCTCGGTCAAGGCCCGGCTTAAAGTAATCGTGCTGTCCAGGTGGGCGAAGGTAGTGGCCGGGGCCGGGTCGGTGAGGTCGTCGGCCGGCACATAAACGGCCTGGACCGAGGTGATTGAACCCTCGCGCGTACTGGTGATGCGCTCCTGCAGAGCGCCCATTTCCTGCTGCAAAGTCGGTTGGTAGCCCACGGCGCTGGGCAGTCGGCCAAGCAAGGCTGAAACTTCACTGCCAGCCTGCGTGAAGCGGAAGATATTGTCGATAAATAGCAGGGTGTCCTTACCCTGGTCGCGGAAACCTTCAGCGATTGTCAGGCCGGACAGACCAACCCTTAAACGCGCGCCCGGCGGCTCGTTCATCTGCCCGAAGACCATCGAGGTGTTTTTGATGACACCGGATTCGGTCATTTCGCCGTAAAGGTCGTTGCCCTCGCGGGTCCGCTCACCCACACCGGCAAAAACGCTGTAGCCACTGTGGAATTTGGCGATATTATTGATCAGCTCCTGGATGAGAACGGTCTTGCCAACTCCGGCGCCGCCGAACAATCCGGCTTTGCCGCCCTTTGTCATAGGGCAGACCAAGTCAATCACTTTGATACCGGTCTCCATAACTTCAACACTGCCGGACTGGTCAATCAGCGGCGGTGGCGTTTTGTGAATGGGCGCCGTCTGGCCAAATTTATTGTCTTTGCCGTCAATCGGCTGGCCGGTCACATCGAACATCCGACCTAGGGTTTGCTCACCTACGGGCATATTGATGACATCACCCGTGTCAATGACTTCCGCCCCTCTTTGGAGTCCATCAGTCGAGCCTAAAGCGATGGCCCGCACGGCCGATTCGCTCAAATGTTGGGCCACCTCGAGGGTTAATAATTTGCCTTCGAGCTTCACGGTCAAGGCGTTATAAATCGCCGGCAACTGGTCAACCGGGAACTCCACATCTATGACCACGCCGACAATTTGACTGATAGCTCCGGTGTTAGTCTTTGGTCTGGCTTTAGTACGCTCTGCCATAATTTATCCTCTGTCCTTCATGTTAAGTGGCCATCGCTTCCGAGCCCCCGGTGATTTCGGCTATCTCTTGGGTGATTTGGCCCTGGCGGGTGCTGTTATATTCCAGCGTGTAATCGCCAATTAGGTCATCGGCGTTGTCGGTGGCGTTTTTCATGGCCACGGCCCGCATGGCGTGTTCGCTGGCTAGGCTCTCTAGTAAAGCCTGCCAAATCTGAGCCTGTATCAGCCGCGCGCCGACATTATGTATCACTGTCTCGACGTCCGGCTCGAAGTTCATGAAGCCAGGGGTTTGGGCCGGCGTTTTGGGCATTTCGGCCAGCCCAGCCGGCAGCAGGTTCAGGCTTGTAGCTGTCTGGCTCATGCTTGATTTGAACTCGGTGTAAAGCAGCCGGATCTCATCAACGGACTCAGACCTGTAGGCATCAATGACAGTGTTTAAAACCGGTATGATATCGTGCTCCGATGGTTCGTCCCCAAACGCCGGATAGTGGCTAAGTAGTTCCACATTTTCAATCCGCCTCACAAACTGAGCGCCTTTGGAGCCTATGGTTATAACGGCCGACTTAACTTTTTCGGTCCGGTCCTGCCTGATTCCCTCAGTCAAAAGTTTTAGGACGTTGGAGTTATAAGCGCCAGCCAGGCCACTGTTTGAAGTGATAATCACATAGAGCCTGATTTTGACCGGCCGTCTCTTAAACAGCGGCTGCCGTTCGACTTCTTTGACCTGGTTAAGCCTGGCTAGCAGCTCGTAGGCCGCTTGGCGGTAGGCCCGGCTAGTGATTGCTGCCGCCTGGGCGCGGCGCAGCTTCGAGGAGCTGACCAGCTCCATAGCTTTAGTGATTTGGCGGGTGTTTTTAATCGAATTAATCCGCCGGCGCAAAGTGATCAGACTAGGCATTAGCTGGCCCCTCCGTCTTGGACTCTGGCTTTACGGTTGCTTCGTAGGAACTTGCGATCGCCTTGGCTGTTTTCAACACCTGCTGGTTTTGCTCGTCGGTCGGTTTATCGCCCTTGTTTATAGCGTCTACCAGTTTAGCATGCTTTGATTTAAGCTCGGCCAGCAGCGCCGCCTCGGCCGGTTTAATTTTCTCAAGGGGCACATTATCAAAACAGCCGCCGGTGACCGCCAGCAGCGAACAGTACATTTCCCAAATGGCTTTGGGCGAATATTGCGGTTGCTTCAAGATCTCGGTTAAGCGCTGGCCGCGTTCAATGGTGTGGCGGGTCTCTTCATCCAAATCGGTCGAGAATTGGCTGAAACTGGCCAGTTCCCGGAATTGGGCTAAGCTGAGTTTCAGCCCGCCGGCGGCGGATTTAATCGCCTGGGTCTGGGCGTCACCGCCCACCCTCGAAACGCTAAGACCGACCGAAATAGCCGGGCGGATACCCTGATAAAACAGGTTGGTTTCGAGAAATATTTGTCCGTCTGTTATGGAAATGACGTTAGTCGGGATATAAGCGCTAATGTCGCCAGCCTGGGTCTCAATGATCGGCAGGGCCGTCAGTGATCCGGCGCCAAGTTCGTCGTTAAGTTTGGCGGCGCGTTCTAACAGGCGGGAATGCAGGTAAAAGACATCCCCTGGATAGGCTTCGCGACCAGGCGGCCGGCGTAGCAACAATGACATTTGGCGGTAGGCCACGGCGTGCTTGGACAGGTCGTCATAAATGATCAGGGCGTGCTGCTTGTTGTCGCGGAAATATTCGCCCATGGCGGCGCCGGCGTAAGGGGCTATATAGAGCAAAGCCGCCGGATCCGACGGGCTGGTCGCCACGATAATAGTCTGGTCCATCACTTTTTCACGCTTCAGCCTTTCGGTCAAGGCGGCGATTTTTGACAGTTTCTGGCCGATGGCCACGTAAACATTAATGACACCGGACTTGGAGCGAGCCTGGTTTATCATGGCGTCCACGGCGATTGCCGTTTTTCCGGTTTGGCGGTCGCCAATAATCAGCTCCCGCTGGCCGCGGCCGATCGGCACCAGCGCGTCGATAGCCGTCAGGCCAGACATTAACGGTTCGTGCACGTGCTTGCGTTCCAGCACGCCCGGCGCCCGGCGCTCCACCCTGGCCGTCTGCTTGGTTTTAATCGGCTCGCCGCCGTCTAGTGGCTGGCCAAGCGGATTGACAACCCGGCCGACCATTTCCGGCCCAACCGGAACTTCCAGGACTTTGCCGGTCAGGCGGGCCTTGGCGCCGGCTTCGACTTTATCATCCTCGCCCAACAGCACCGCCCCAATCTCGTCCTCGCCCAGGTTCAGGGCGAAGGCTGTGATCTTGCCGCCATCAACTGCGTCGATTTCAATCATCTCGCTATAGCCGCAGCTTCTTAGGCCATAAACCCAGACGATGCCGTCAGCAGCGCGCGTGACGATACCTACCGACTCAACTTCCGGGCGTTTCTTAAGCTCGTCGATAGCTTTGCGGATGTCATCTGATAAATCTTTGATCGCGAAGTCTGTGGCCATATTCAGTTCCCTGATGTTAACTGTTTAAATTGGTTAATTTTGCCGCGGACTGTCAAATCAAGCTGCTGTCCGGGAAGCTCCAGCCTGATGCCGCCCACCTGGTCCCCGTCAATCCGCTGGTTCACGATCACCTTTTTAGCGGACGGATGAATTCGTTTTACTCTCTGGTTGACTTCTTTCAAAACTTTTGGAGGGAGTTTGTGGGCGCTGACCGCTGTCACTTCCACCACGCCGTCTTTAGCTCGATAACTTACAAGGTCGCGGGCCAAGCTGTCCAGCTCGCCGGTCCGGTTGCTGGACAATAGATAGCTGGCGACTTCGCCGGCGAATTTTTTAGCTGGCAGTCTAGCCGACAACTTAGCCAAGATGGGTACCAGTTCGCTCCTGGGTACTTTCATGCCCGCCCTTTCAAAGCTTTATCTATCAGAGAAGCGTCTTTGTTAGCGTCAACTTTCTCGCCGATAATTGTCTCGGTGGCGTCAGCCACTAAGCCGGCCAGTTCTTTCTCTAGCTTACTCCTGGCCACTTTCATGTCTTGGCCTATACGTTCCTCGGCGCTGGCGATTATCGTCTCAGCTTTCTCTTTGGCCTTGGCTTCGGCGTCGGCGATGACTTGGCGCCCGCGGCCGCTGGCATCGGCGACTATCTTATCGGCCTGGACCCTGGCTTCACGCAAGGCTTCTGCCACTTTTTGTTCCATTTCGGCTTGTTCTTTTTGCATTTTTTCGCCCAAAGACACGCCTTTTTCAATCATTTCGCGCCGCTCTTTCAAAACACTCAGGATTGGTCTAAAAGCCCACTTCCTGAGCACCAAAAAGGCGATGATGAAAGTTCCCCACTGGATCAAGAACGCCGATAAGTTAAGGCCCAGCGCCCCGATACCCGAGCTGCTATCCCCGAATTGTGTCAAAACACTTATCATTTACCTCACTCCCCCAACGCTTGCAAAACCGCTATTTGATTATGAATACGCTGGCGAAAGCCAGCAAGGCGTACAACTCAATTATGGCGATGAACACCAGGGCCTGGCCCAGTAGTTTGGCCTCTGGATTCCGGCCGGTGGCCTGGATATAACTACCGCCGACGATACCCATTCCAATGCCCGGGCCGATAAACCCGCCACCGATCATAAGCCCTTTGCCAATCAAATCGGTGTTAACCGCCGCTGCACTCGCCATGCTCATTAAATCTGTGGGCGCAATCATCTTTATTTATCACTCCTTATTAATTTACTAATAGACAGGTTTTGCCCATTTCGTGCCTTTTGCTCGCTAGAGCTATAAGCGCCCAACGCGCAAGCGTCCGGTTGCCGCTTCAGCGAACAAACTGCACTGGGAAAATCCCCTAAGCTTGAAGGAATCAGTTGGTTAACCTCCCACCGCGTCTAAGCTTGACTCCATTTTGTCAGATGCGGTTTTTTCGGTCAAGCTTTGTTCCTGCCGGTGTTCGTCCACGTGGTTGACCGCCGTGGCCAGGTACATGACCCCCAGCAACGCGAAGATGAAAGCCTGCAAAACGTCGTCAAACACATCCAAGAAGAAAAACGGCGCGGCCGTTACTGGCGCCAAAACATGCCCAAGGTAAGAGAACACCACCACAATCGCTCCGACTATGGCCACATTAAGAAAAAGACGAAGGGACAGGGAAATCACCCTCACCAAGTCGGTGATCATCTCTATCAATCCAATGAACAGATAAAGCGGGTTTTTCACGCTGCCCATAAAAAAGTGGGAGATGTAGGCCCTGAACCCAACTTCGCGTAAAGAACTAATGTACACCAAGCCCATAGTCACCACGGCCATGGCCAGGGTGGCGTTAAAATCGGCCGTCATCGGCCGCAGCAAATCATTCCCGTGCGAAGTGAACGGCGCGCCAACCCCCGGGATGATACCCAGTAAATTGTTGGCCAATAGAAAGAAAAATATTGTCACGAAGTAAAGCACATACTTGTATGACCGTTCCTTGTTGGAAAATGCATCCGAAACAGTCTCAGACATGTATTCAGCAACGACTTCGACGAATTGGATGAACCCGCCCTTGGGGTGGACCGAGATTCGCCGCGCCGCCCAAATGAAAGCGACAGTCAGTATCACTACAGATATCCAGCCATATAAGATTGAATTGGTGATAGTGAGTGGCCCCCAGTGGAAGACCGTTTGGGGGGCGATATGGATTTCTGGTATACCGCTCGCGAAATTGGTTGCTAGACTCAAGGTCACCGGTGGTTCTCCTTGGGATTAAACCGCTCGTCAGCCGTTGCCACAGTGGTCTTTAAAATGAAAAACAGCCCGGCCATGGCCAGCAAAAAGCCCACTATTGTCAAAGCCGGCGCGGTGTTTAGGTGCTGGTCGAGCTCAAAGCCGCCGATTATCGGCACCAGTACAGCGATGGCCACGCGCCAGCTCATATCAAGGGCTGCAATCAAAAAAACAGCACCATTGCTTTTGGCGTCGCTCGAACCCTTTTCACTCCCCAGCCCTTTCTGGGAGGCCGTACCTTTCACCATCTGCCATCAATTATACCAACTCTGGCAGCGACGCCAAAAGACGACCCAAAGCCGTCATGTTTAAGCCGGCAAACATTTTTCCACTGTTGTAAAGATTCTTGCAGAATTTTTTCAGGCTTTATTGTAGGCTAATAACTGAATTAGGAGGTGTGTGCATGAAAAAGTTAATGGCGACATTATCAGCCATGTCAATCATATTAGTTTCGGCATTGGGATTTTTAGCGCCATCAGCCGGCGCAGTATCAGTTAGCACAAGCCGTGACTGTAACTCAAACTCAGTCATTAGGTGTGGTATTTCAAATAGCAACAAGTTTGCCCAAGCTGCTGAACCAGCTGGCATAGCTTGCCTGTACAATCACTTCGGCATTGGCAGCCAGGATATCGCTAATTTTGATACTATGGCGAGAACCGGCCAAGTGACCCGTTCCGGTAAGGTTTTGGTTAATGGAAAAGTGGTGGCCACCAATGCTTTGACGGCTGGCCGCCAAAATATGTCAGGCAGCACTCGATTCGCTTGCGGCGGCCATAGCTTTTTCATTCGTAAACCCAGCGTGTCATTCACCAGCCCAAAGCTAACCGCCTTTGTAGTCATGCATGACGGGCGTTTTGCTTTCGCCGTGATCGCCAGTTGTGGAAATCCAGTGAAGGCCACGCCGGTAAAACCAAAGCAGCCTGTAGTTTCTAAAACCATTGTCCCGACCCAAACTCAAACCCAAACCCAGACCCAAACTGTGGTCGTTAACAATTCCCCGCCCCAGGTTAAGGCCGCCCGTACTAGCCGGCCTCCGGCCGCCACACTTCCAAACACAGGCCCGGGGAATGTTTTAGGAATTTCGGGCTTGGCTACAGTTGTTGGGTCCCTCGGCCATTACCTGTACCGCCGCCGGCAAACTTCATAAAAGACCTGTAAATAATCTAACCGCTAGTGTCGTTTCAAATGGCTATACTTTTAGCTGCTATTAAGGGGGGCGAACTATGGCAGATACGACCGCTAGGTTAAAATATGACATCCCTTTCGTGCCCAGTTCGGACGAAAAGGCTCTGACCATGATACGGCTGGCAAGTATCAAGCCCCACGAAAAGGCCGTTGACTTAGGAGCTGGCGAGGGTAAGTTGGTCCTGGCAATGGCTGCAAAGGGGGCAGACGTCACCGGCATTGAAATAGACGAAGAAAGAGCCATGATAGCCATAGATAAGGTGGCCGAAGCTGAGCTACAAGAGCGGGTGAGAATAATAAACGGCAGCTTTTGGCAACACGATCTTAGCAACTACGACTTGATCGTCTTATATGGCGTACCGAGCATTATGGAGAGGCTGGAAAAGAAAATCATGAATGAGGCTAAGCCGTCCGTGCGAATTGTGTCCAACCACTTTACTTTTCCTGGCTGGAAGCCCGCCAAAACTGTGAATAACGTCCATCTATACAAGCCTCTATAAAACTGGCTGAGCATCTGGGTCTAGTGCGCACCCAAGGGGTTAACGCATAGTCCCTTGCTCTGTCTCATAAAGTATAGCCCAACACCTTAAAATGAGACAAATGAGACACTATATAACTCGTTTCGCACTTAGATGCGCTCATCAGCATGACAAATAATTCATGGATGAGTTATTGGTGGTGCAGCGAGAGCGTTACGATAGATAGTCGCGCTCAATATCGCGCACTCACCGTACAAGGTCATAAAATGACCATTAAGAGTATCGGATTTAGGATTGGCAGCTCTCCCTGAGCAGGGAGAGCTGCCCCGGACCATAGTCAGCTCAGCCGAACGTCAACGTAGCCGACCCGACCATACGATACCCGAAAAGTACTTTTGTAAAGCTTGTGAACCACAGTAACAAGCTTCACCCGAAGGGAGGCAGGGCTTAGCGCGCCGTACGATAGCACGCGCTAGGATGCCCAGCTAATATTTCAGGTTGGCGGTCGACCCTTTGACGAAATCGTCCACCCCGAACTACAAACTGGCGAAGTCCACAATAGCCTACCCTGGCGGACCGCACCATGCCCCACGGTATCTTTGAGTGGCGAAGAGCCCATTGACGAACCCTTCGCCGAACGGCATGGCAAACTATAGAGAGGCATACCGTGCCGCACAACACCGTAGTAGCTTTAATATTTCTTGTGGCGGAGCTTGATATCAGGGGCTCCGCCCCGTACTTTAACGAACTGACACTGTAGCGCGAACTAGCGCACCACGCCCCAGCAAACCCAGCACTAGTCTGCCGGGCCGTATTGCAATGGCGAGCGGCCTTGTGACAGAACCGCCCGCCCCGAAGGTAGCTCAACCGAAGCATGCCAGGCCTGGCGGAACACAACGCAGCTCTAGCTTGCCGGTTGATGTTGGGCAAATCTTTGTTGTGGCGAAGTTTGTCAGCAGGGACTTCGCCCCACAGTACAGTTTGGCGTGACGTAGTGTAGCGGAGATGGCCTAGGCTGATACTTCGACCCTGTACCTCTTGAATGGTGAGCAGCCCTATGACGGTACTGCCCACCCCTTAGCGTACGGTATCGGAGTGTAGGGAAGGTTGCCTCAGACAGCTCAACCAGGGCTTACCACGCAGCACCTACTGCTTAGTTGGTAGCGCTTGTTGACAGCAGTACTACCCCGTACCTCACATTAGTGCAGACTAACGTGCCTTAGCGGACTTTACGCGACTCTGCTGTAAAGAAGGTTAATGGCGGAAACAGATTTGACACCGCTTCCGCCCCACACCTCACTGCACAATTGCCGAGCAGACTACAGCATGCCTCGCGACAGATTACCGTGAAGTATATTCTGTGCCTAGTTATTTCAGTAGTTCCAGGGTCTCCTCCTTTGCTTGCTCGAAGGTCAGATCTCCTCGGTATGACTCCTTGAGCCAAACCGGAAGCGACGTGAAAAGGAACTTGCGGAAGTGCTGGCTAATGAAAATCGTTGCACCGCGGTCGTTCTCGCTACGGACGTTCCGTCCGCGAACCTGCAGCGCTTCAATCATCACCCGCCAGTTCCGAACCCGCCAGACCGACCCGCCAAAACGGCGTTCCTCGAACTGCGACTCCGGGTCTTTTGGACTCGGATATCCAGGCCGCAGGAAGAAGATGACCGGAGCCATCTGGTCTGGTAAGTCGACCCCTTCTCCGTAGTTAGCAACAGTCCCGACGAGTGTCTTGCCTTGGCCGCTCTTGAAACGAGCCATTGCCTCCTTCGGCGTGGAGCCGTTGAGGTAGCTGATGACATCAAGCCCCTCTTCAGCCGCCAACCTCAAGAAGCGGTCTCGCTCGGAGTTGCTGACTACGACCATTACCGAACGGATGCCCTGGTCGGCGTACCACTTGCAGGCTCTGGCGATTTTCCGCAGAACCTTGGCGGGTTCGTGGCGGCTTCTCTCGCGGGCCGACAAGTTCGGCGTGTCCTTGGGCATCACAACCAGCGTGTTCTTAGCCGGGAAAGTTCCCGGCAAGCTGGCAAACGGCAGTTTGATGCCCGTCTCATAGCCGAAGACCTCTGGGTCGCCGATGGTCGCTGAGTACGCCACCGTAAGCGGCGCCATCAATTTCCGTACCAGCGGTGATACGTAGTAGGCCTTGATGACCAGCTTGTATTCCGCTCGTCCTTTCTCACTAGCTGCATAGGTCACGTAGTTAAGGGCGTTCCGGCCCTCGCCCGGCAGCGAGAACTCAAACGAACGGATGTACCGGTACAGGTCGTAGGTGATGTTCTCCAGTCGCTTGAGCATGACTCGTTCCTTCTTGGGATCGACCAGACCTTCCTGGATCGCCTCAGCGAGCCGTTCCCGGAGCTTACGCCCATCGATCCCTTGGAGATCGTCGATCAGCAGCAGCAGCTCATTCTCTTCCAGAAGCGTCGGGATGACCCAGGGCTTGCTCTTGAGGATTTCGAGCATGGTGCCCAGGAATTTCCCGAGCTGCCTAGCCTCTTCATCGGCTCCGATGTCTTTCAGCACCTTGATCGCCTGCTTGAGGTGATAGTCGGTGATCTCGTAGGAAAGAGACCCCCTGATGACCTTGGCCATCTGGTGGGCTTCGTCGATCACCAGTCCGGCTGGTGGATCGAACTCCTTGGCGAACAAAACAGAAAACAGGTAGAACGAAGTTGTGCATACCACCATCTGCGACTGCTTAGCCAAGTACTTTGGCCAGTAGTACGAACAGGCGGCGGCGCCTTCAGTGTGAATCTCCCCGCTATTGATGTTCACCCTGTGAGGGCAATCCAGTAGCGAGAGACACGGAATCTCGTCGGCACGATAGATCTCCGGCGAGTAGTACATGCAGTCATACTCGTGCCGCCCATACACCTCCCTCAGTTCGGGGTGCATGGAATGCGTGGTATCGACCTGGGTCTTGGTTGGTGCGATGTAGAACAAAGGTCCCATGCCAGCCGAAGCCAGTGTTTTGAGCACGGTGTAGCCGACAGCTGTCTTGCCTGAGCCAGTCGGCATTTCGAGGGTCATTGACCCTTGGTTGGCGATCTGTTCCAGAGCCTCCCTCTGATTAGGGCGGATCTCCGGATGCTGATCACTGGGAAAGTGAGCCAGCAGGTTGTCGAGCGTGAGCACCTCGCGGTAGCTCGCATCCATTGGAAATCCTCCTTATTCAGAGTTTTGAAATGGTAGGGAACATCTCAGTGAGACTCCCTACCCCGTAGCTAACCACGGTATAGTCTACCGCAGCCCAGGACGCCGAGGCTGGCGCCGCCGAAACTACATTTTGGCGGGGAGGCTAGGATCGCCTCCCCGCCCCACACCCGAGTGTAGCGATCATCACCATGGGCGGCCCGAGACTGGAATACCAAGGGAAGCCTGGCGCGACCCGGGGGAAAATGGCGGGGATGCTTATGACAGCGATCCCCGCCCGATAGCGGGCGGAAGGCTAGAGAACCTTAGCACAGCTAGCCGCATCGCACCCTGGAGAAACAATGGTAAGCAGCCCTGTGACGGAACTGCCCACCCCTTACGACACCCAACCCCAGCTTACGCGGGCTTGCATAGCAAGGGATCAAAGTTGGTGGATGGCGGAGCTTGATATCAGAGACCCCGCCGCGCAGCTTACTAAAGGCTAGAGCAGGACACCCTGCCCAGCTCTAGCCAATGCAGAAAGCGTACCTTTTTGTCAGGATCAGATATTACAGGTTGTCAAAGAGCAAACTTTGGGCAATCAGGACCTTTAGGGACCTGTCCGCCAGGAGATTCGTTGAGTAGTAAATAAGTGTTGGTAAAGGCTCTCGTGAGAGAGCCTTTACCCCAGACTGTAGGCAACTTCAGTAGAGGCTACCGTGACTTAGCAAGCCCAGCAGCAAAAAGTGGTTTAGATGGAGCTTGCAATCATTCAGCAGAGGCTCCATCCCACAGCTCACGACAGACGGCCACTGCCAACCGGGCTGCAGCGCGCCCCAGGCTACCTTACCGCGGGACTGAAACGTCATAATCAGAATGGTGGAGGACGCTGTGACACAACCTCCACCCCGAAGCTCGCTCCACCTCGGCCTAGCGTACCTGGCCCAAACGCACCCAGGGGGAGCTTTACGGCAGTGCACGCTATCGTACCGAGCACTAGAGGGCCTTGCCACGAGATGGAATGGCGGGGACCGTTTTGACACGAATCCCCGCCCCGAACCATGGATACTCCGCAGCCTAGCGCGACACACGGCACCGAAGCGTACCGTAGCAGACCGAACGACGTTGCTAGGCGACGGTAGCGGCGAGCTCTCGCTTGCCGATCTCCACCTTGCCGTTGGTTGCCTCGTCGAGAGGCTGCCAGGCGGCGACAGCGAAGCGCCCGAACGGTCCGCCCTTGCCAGGACGGAAGTCGCCCAGGCCCATCGCGGTGCCAGCCTTGTTAAAGAGCTCCTTTACGGTGCTCTCGTCGACGTTCTGCTTGTCGTCGAACTGAATGGTGACGTCGAACTCCCACGAGAGGAACTTCGGCCTCACCAAGCAGACCATCTCGCCGCCGTTGGGGTTGGTCCCGCGCCGCTTGTCGGGCACCCAGCTGGTCTCCGGGTCACCCTTGAACGGCAGGAACTCCTCCTCGATGGCGAGGAAGCTCGGCAGGATCGTCGACGTGGCCGTGCTGATCTGCTTGCGTCCGCTCTTGACCATCCGGCCGGCCTTCACGAGACAGCTGAACAGGTTGAGAGCGGGGACGCCGATCTGGTTATCAGGCCCGCGACAGAGGCGGCTTTCCGCCTCCTGTTCGACCGTCCAGTCGGTCTTCCTCTGCTGCTGCTTGCGCTCCCGAAGAGCATCGAGAAGCTCTTCTGTGGCAGGGTTCATGAGCATCGGCGAGATGCCCATGCAGGTAACGAGGATGCGCTTCATCGCATCCACCTCCTTGAGTTGGAATTTACTACTCAACGTGCGTCTGTACTACAGACCCACCTCAAGTAGCCAGAACTTATAAACTTTAACATATTTAGAAGATAATAACAACTTTTAGATAATAAAGAATTTAGTTTAGCAAATTAATAAAGTTTTGTCGGTTTCTACCTATTGTGCGTTTGTCCGAATGTTATGATTGGCCCTTGGGTCCAGTGGTATAATACACCTATGAGCGAGGATCAATTCGCAA
This sequence comes from Candidatus Saccharimonadota bacterium, assembly GCA_025934715.1. Classification (GTDB taxonomy): domain Bacteria; phylum Patescibacteriota; class Saccharimonadia; order Saccharimonadales; family UBA10212; genus JAIFWC01. Next base: position 3,593 of record JAICWR010000011.1, on the reverse strand, counting down.
AGCTATTCAAATATGTTGAGGAGTTCCGATCCGATGTGGAACAAAAATTTGAAGAGGCAAAACAAGACAGGGCTGATATACGGGGCGCTATTGCTGAGCTGAGCGCCCAAGTCAGAGATTATCATCGAGAAATGAAACTTATGTCACATCAAATGGACAAGCTGCGCGCTGCGATCATCCAGATAGCCCAAGAAACCGGCGTAAAACTCAAAGTCGAATTATAGTGCTGAAAAAGCTCGTATATTGAGGCAGGTCGGTCACCTTTGGTGTTCAGCTTGGCTGGGGAAGAGGGATTCGAACCCCCGATCCTGGGACCAGAACCCAGTGCCTTACCGCTTGGCCATTCCCCATCGTTACCCCTGAGATTTTAGCATTTTATCCCTGTTAGTCCAACTGTGCGGTATACTTATGCATAAGTATGATGCATCCAATAGGGCGCAAGGAATTATGGCACGCCCAGGCCGCGATCCTTGTGGCTATTCTCCTGCAGTTAACAGTGGCCGATCCGTTGCGCTTTGGTCCAAAGTACCTGGTAGCCGTCCTGGAGCTGCTCCTGGTGGTTGGGATATCCTACACTGGCCCGCGGCGGCATAAAGAATCAGCTGAAACCCACTTCACTATCTCGGTCCTGCTAATCGGGCTGGTTTCTGTCGCCAATGCCGTAGAGCTGGCCCTGCTGACCCGGGCGCTTATAAATGGAGCTGATCTGCCCGGCAAATCACTCCTCAGCGGCGCGGCCGCAATCTTTTTAACCAACATTATCATGTTCGGCCTGTGGTATTGGGAATTGGGCAGTCCCGGCTTAAGCGGCCGCCATCGGGCCGACCGCATTCACTTTTTGTTCCCTCAGCGGCAGCTGAATGAAAATGAATGGCACCCTCACTTCACCGACTATCTTTATGTGTCACTTACCAACAGCACGGCGTTCAGCCCTACCGATACCATGCCGCTTACCCACGTCGCAAAATCACTCATGAGCGTCCAGGCGCTTGTGTCATTGCTGACAGTGGTTCTGGTCACGGCCCGCGCCGTGAACATCCTTGGATAAAATACTTAACAAGTTAAGTATTTTCTAATTTGCCAGCATCCCAAGATACTTTTCGACTTGGCCCCATTTGACTACGTTCCACCAGGCATCGATGTAATCCGGCCGTTTATTCTGGTATTTAAGGTAGTAGGCATGCTCCCAGACATCCAAACCTAAAAGCGGCGCGTGGTTTTTATCTTCCATGATGGTGCTGTCCTGGTTGGGCGTGCTGCAGATGTGTAGTTTTTTGTCCTGGAAGCACAGCCAGGCCCAGCCGCTGCCAAAACGGGCGACTGCCGCCTCTTTGAACTTGGCCTTAAAATCATCAAAACTGCCAAAGGTCTTATCAATCTCCTCTGCTAGTTCACCTTTGGGCTCGCCGCCCCCATCAGGAGACATGACGTCCCAAAAGAAACTATGGTTAGCGTGGCCGCCGCCATTGTTGCGCACCGCAGCACGGACATCTTCGGGCACTGAATCCAAATCGGAAAGTAAGCCGATTAAGTAGCCCATGTCATTGTTGCCGGCTTTGTCTTCCGCCCCCATTTTCTTAATGGCGTCATTGAGCTTATCGACATAAGTCTGATGGTGTTTGGTATAGTGGATTTCCATCGTTTTTGCGTCGATGTGTGGCTCTAGCGCGTCAAAGGCATAACCTAAGTCTGGCAGCTTAAACATACCCCCTCCCTTCTAATTTAAAGATTGCGAACTTGATCTATTCGGCCATCCACTTTAGCAGCCTGGCCGCATGTACAACCAGGAAAAGCATGATTGAGACTTCTAGCACAGTCCACCAGCCGGGGCTTTGGGCCAAATACCTGCCAAAGAAACCGCTGTTCGGCAGTTGTCCGCCGGAGCTCGTGGTGAAGAACAGGTTTTCGATGAACCAGAAACCGGCAACCAGTAAAGCCAGCAAGATGCCGAAAGAGCGGAAAATTGACGGCAATGGTATCCTCAGCAGGCTTATGGCCGCCCAGAAACCGGCGATGATTATCAATATGCCGGTCACCGTTGGTATTCCTATGCGCTGGCCATCCAGGTAGTTCTTAAAGGCCGTGAAACTTATCGCCTGTAGTATCGCCATCACGAAAAAGACTGCGGCCGGGATGGCTAAAATGTTCCAGGCTGACGTGTTTAATACGGGCACTTGTTCCCCACCTGACCAGTTGGATTTCAATGCTCTCATTACTCCCTCGCTTTTACTTATAAGGCCATGATACACCAATTGTCCGCTGCGGCGCTATGGCTATTTTCACAACCTACTTCTGGTTGTTTTTGCGCCACTTGGCGATTTGGGCGTGGTGGCCGCTGAGCAGAACTTCGGGCACTTTTAGGCCGCGGAATTCCTCGGGCCGGGTGTAATGAGGGTGCTCTTTCTCGTCAGCTAAGTTGAAACTTTCGTTTTGAGCGCTAGTCTCGCCGCCCAGCACTCCGGGGATTAGGCGCGTGACCGCGTCAGCCACCACCATTGCGGGCAATTCGCCGCCGGTCAGGATAAACCCGCCGACTGAAACCTGTTTATCGACTATTGAGACTATCCTTTCGTCATAACCCTCATAATGTCCGCAAACGATAATTAGGCCGGCTTCGGTGGCGGCGAATTCGCGGGCCATTTCCTGGTTAAAAAGTTCGCCGCGCGGAGTCATTAGCAGCACTTGGGCGTCGGGGTCCGCGGCTTTGGCTTTTTCGACTGCCCCGAACAGCGGCTCCGACCGCAAGACCATCCCTTCGCCGCCGCCATATGGCGTATCATCGACCTGTTTGCGCGGGCCAATGCCGAAATCCCGCAGGTTAATCAGTTCATACCCAACCAGTTTTTCTTTTTGAGCCTTCCAAAGCATGGAGGAGTTCAATACGCCCTCAAACATCTCCGGAAACAACGTGATAACTTGAATCTTCATGCTTTTAAACTATCATACTGATATGCCCGATGGAGTCCTATGTATCGCAATCAGATAGACGAGATCACATTGATTGATAGTGGTGAAGTGGATCTTTCGTGGAGCGTTGTATCTGATCATCAAGATGCCTATGGGCGAAATGGAGCCGAATTAGCTAGAAAATTATCTGAGTGTGAGGCTCCTGTAACTCTAAACGTTTCAGAATCGAGGATAGTAATAAGTTCATTCCGAAAAGCTATATCAGAAGCGGATGAATGGCCACCATCAGTTCAAGAAGACTTAGTTAATGCACTTGGCTCAATCAGCCTTGGGTGGTAAGTGCGAGCCCCCTCTTTTTTCGAACATAAGGAGCCGACTGAGTAGATATTGTTGAAAAGAGGCGCCCTTGGGTGCAAAAGCTTGTTTAACGAGCTAATTTATCCGGTGGATGAATTAGCGAGGAGTTCTTTTGCAAGCCTGTTTTCGATCAATAGCTACGTCGGTTCGGCGACGCGTTTGAAAAAAGATGGGGGGCGAGCTAGACGTCTAGGTCGTCTAGGTCGGCCAGCTCAGCGCGAGTCCGGCTGACTACGTCAGACGGTTCGTCCTCTTTGATAACTTCTTCGATATGCTCTTCTTCAACTGTCTCTTCCTGGACGGGCGCTTCATCTGCTGGAGCCTCATCT
>JAICWR010000029.1 GCA_025934715.1 Candidatus Saccharimonadota bacterium | reverse complement strand
TTGATTTTAAAGACGGCGGTAAACTTTACTTCAACGACCAAAGAAAATTCGGGTGGATGCGCCTGCTGCCGATAATTGAAATACCCGAGATAGATTTCTTCAAAAAAGTCGGCCCGGAACCACTGGACGATAACTTCACGGTGGATTTATTCATCGAACGACTTATGCGCCGGCCTAAAAGCAATATCAAGTCTGTCCTGCTGGACCAGACAGTCGTTGCCGGGGTAGGCAATATTTATGCCGACGAGTCGCTTTGGGGCGCTAAAATTCATCCGGCGACGCTGGTCAGAAAAGTGCCAAAAGCCAAGCTTGTGGCGCTTTATAAGTCTCTGCGCGACGTGCTGGCGCTAAGTATCCGGAGCGGCGGTTCAACGGACAGGAATTACGTCGACGCCGAAGGCAAGAAAGGCAGTTACCTAAGCTTCGCCAATGTTTTCCGCCGCCAGGGCCAGCCGTGCCCGCGTTGCGGCACACCAATTGAAAAAATCCGCGTCGCCGGCCGCGGCACCCACATCTGCCCCCGAGAACAAAGGCTGCCAAAGTGATCATCACGTTAACTGGCTCGAACTTCTATCTATTAAAGCACCGGATGGATGAGCTAGTTAGTGGCTTTGTGAAAGAGCATAGCGAGCTGGCGCTGGAGCGGATTGATGCCGAAGAAGCCGAGCCGCAGTCTATTTTGGACGCTGTGCAAAGCCTGCCGTTTTTGGCCAGCCGCAAAATGGTGGTGGTGCGCGGTCTGGGCGCCAACAAGGCCGCAAGCGGACAGATTGAGCAAATTATTGACTCGGCAGGAGATACCACTGATGTGGTTTTTTACGAGCCGGCACTGGATAAGCGCAGCAATTATTATAAGGTGTTAAAGTCCAAAACTCAGCTAGAAGAGTTTAATGAACTGGATGCCCGGGCGCTGGCTGGCTGGCTGGTCCAGGAAGCTAAAAATCAGGATGGCCAGATGAGCCATGCTGACGCTAATTATTTGATAGAACGGATTGGTCCGAACCAGGAACAGCTGGCTAACGAACTCAACAAGCTTATAACTTACAACCCAAAAATCACTCGTGAGAATATCGACCGGATGACCGTCAAAACACCGCAAAGTCGCGTATTCGATTTGCTAGACGCCGCTTTTGCCGGTAACAAAAAACGGGCGCTGGAACTTTATGACGAGCAGCGGGCTCAAAAGGTCGAACCTCAGGCTATTATGGCTATGATTGCCTGGCAGCTAAAACTGCTGGCTTTGGCTAAAACCGGCGCCGGCAAAAGCCCGGCCCAAATCGCCAAGGATTCCGGTATGAGCCCCTGGCCAATCCAAAAAGCCCAAAACCTGTCGCGCAAAATCGATGATAAACGGCTGGCAGATATGGTCGCCGAAGCTTTAGAGATTGATGAAAAGGGTAAAACCACAAATATTAACCTCGACGAAGCCCTTAAAACTTATATAACAACCTTATGAAATGAAGAAGGGCTCCGCCGCTTTCGCGGCGAAGCCCAGTGACTTCAGTCGGACGTACCGTACCTTCCCCTCCGGCGCCTGCGCCGGTTGTCGTAGAAGAAGATGTAGAGCGTGAGCAGTGCAGAGATGACGAAAGCGGCAATCCAGTCCTGGTAGCTGGCATCCGAAGACGCCACGCGTACCTCGTACAGACTGAAGGCCGTGAAGCCGAGGAAGAGCAGGAACAGCAGGGCCTGGCCCCGCTTGATCGTGTTCTTCTTGCGGCGGATCGGGGTTACCGCGAGATCCATCTCGCTGCCATAGCAGCGGGGTTCCACGTCGGGGGAGATGCTCATCTTTTCCTTTCGTCCGGTGACATGACGGCTGAAGTGCGCTCATAGAGGAGAAATTACTGTGTTCGCGCGGGCGAACGCCTCTCACTCCAGAGACCGGACAATTATAGCATAAACATAATAAAATAGCAATACCCTAACAGATGTGATTACCTGATTTCGGGTCCTGCCGCTCGGGTTTCCCATCGCCTCAGTCAGTTCCTCTGAAACGAGGAATTCCTTCGGGTAACGGGAGGCCCTCCCTCGCGTCACCCGAAATCTATTTCTTGTTCTTGGTCGCTGTCTTTTTAGCGGTTGGTTTCTTAGCGGCGGGTTTTTTGGCCGGGGCCTTAGCAACAGCGGTTTTACTTGGTTTTACGCCGGCGGCTTTGGCCCGGGCTGCTAAGGCTGACTTCTGGCGAGCGGCCTTGTTCTTGTGAATAATAGCCTTTTTAACGGCGATATCGAGGGCGCTGAAAGCCTCGCGCTGGGTCTTTTGGATTTCAGCTGGCTTACCACTTTCGATAGCAGCGGCATAAGTCTTCAAGGCTGTCCGGAGGGAACGCTTGGTGCGCGCGTTGCGCGCCCGGGCTCTGGCGGCGACCTTAACTCGCTTTTTGGCTGATTTAATAATCGGCATCGAACCCCTAATATACAGATGGCAACCTCTTTTGTAAAGTGTTAATGACCGATTTGAAAAAGCTTATAAACTATTGCGCTTGTGGTTGCGAAGTGCTAATCTGGGCTTAAGAAGTTAGCTAACAAAAAAAGACTTCTCTAAAAAAACCAAAATGAAAAGAACGTTTACCGTTCACCGTTCACAGTTCGCTATGCGCGATCCATTTTCCGTTTACCTTGATGTGGTAAACGGTAAATGGCTAATTGCTAATTCATTGAAAATTGTAAATCGTGAATTGAAAATTGGAGCGGCCGGAGGCCGCGACTAATGGATCCGGCACAGGCTAAACAACAGATAGCTGAGCGCGTTAAGCAGGCCTCCAAATTTTTGGTGACCGTTAACAGCAACCCGACAGTCGACCAACTGGCGGCGTGTATTGGCTTGACGCTGATGCTCAATAAGATGGGCAAGCACGCCACTGCAGTTTTTAGTGGCAAAGTGCCCAGCACGATTGAATTCCTGCAACCCGACAAGACTCTGGAGCCGACAGCCGACAGCTTGCGCGACTTCATCATCAGCCTCGATAAAAACAAGGCCGACAAGCTTCGCTACAAAGTCGAGGACCAGTTCGTCCGCATCTTTATCACACCTTACCGGACGAGTATCAGCGAAAAAGACCTGGTGTTCAGCGAAGGCGACTATAATGTTGAAGCCGTCATAGCTTTGGGCGTGACCCAAAAATCACAGTTGGACGCTGCCATAACTGCCCACGGCCGGATCCTGCACGATGCCACCGTGATTTCTGTGAACTCAGGAATTGATAAAGCTCCCGACATCGGCCAGATAAACTGGGCCGATGCCAGCGCCAGCAGCTTGTGCGAAATGCTGGTCAGCATCAGCGAAGCGTTGGGGCAGGGGTTGATAGACAACCAGAGCGCCACGGCCTTTTTGACCGGTATAGTGGCCGAGACCGAGCGGTTCAGCAATAAGCGCACCAGCCCCAAGGTTATGACCATGAGCGCGCAACTGATGGCCGCCGGGGCTAATCAGCAACTAATTTCGGCTAAATTGGCGCCTCCACCGCCACCACCCCCTCCGCCTCCACCGCCACCACCCCCTCCGCCTCCACCGCCACCACCCCCTCCGCCTCCACCACCTCCACCTCCTCCCAAAAAACCACCAAAGCCGCCCAAGCCGCCGGCTCCTCCTAAACCGCCCGCGCCACCGCCTAAACCGCCAGTGCCCAAAAAGCCCGCGCCACCGCCGCTTAAGCCGGAAGGCGTGTTAGATGTTTCGCATGATGAAAAAAAGCCGGAAAAAAGCGAGATGGAAGTGTCGCCAACAGAAATCCATATCGACGAACACGGCAATATCCAGACAATAGACACCCTAGACACCCTGCCGCCGGCTAACCAGGTTCAAACCCAAAACACTCCGGTGCCGCCGCCGCTCCCAGCCACAGCAGTCGATGAGACCGAATCAGCTATACCTCAACTGACGCCTCCTCCGGTTCCACCTCTACCGCCCCCGCTTCCTCCCATACCACTAGCCTCTACTGCACCGACCGCGCCCCCCGCGCCACCGCCCATACCTCAGGCTGCCGAGCCAACTTTGCCGCCGCTGCCGCCCGAATCGCCTATCCCCCACATCGTCAAAGAAGAACGGCTGGAACCGTTGCCGGCCATATCTTCCGCCCCGCAAAGCGGACACGCCTACGTATCCCAACCGGCCGCCCCGGCCGCACCCGCGCCGACCACCAGCCAGCCGGAATGGGCCGCCCCGTATGATTTAGTGCCAATGGATCCTTTTAGCGAAGGGGCGCTTGACGAAGACGCGCCCAGTGGCCGGCCGATGACAGCGCCGCATGCCCAGTCAGTGGATAACGGAGTTGATGAGATAGGCCTGGGGGGCTCCGCCCAAGCTACACCACCCAATGTCTCGCCTGTAACCAAGCCGGTAGATGCAGCCCGTAATGCTGTAGAGAGCGCCTTGTCTTCGGCGCCTTTTGATCCGTCTTTCGCGCCGCCGGTCCAATCTTTGAATGCCCAGCCTATGCCAACCGCCCAACCTGTCGCGATGGAACAGCCTCCGGTTCCTTCGCAAATGCCGCCAATGGCCCACAGCGACACGCCAATGCTAGTCCTGCCCAATAATGGACAACCCGCTGCTATGCAGCCCCAACAGTTCCAACAACCCCAGCCGATTCCAGAGGTATCACCAGCCGCACCGCCACCGGTGCCTCCACCCCTAATGACCGCCCCCGGCGCCGTGGTGCCTCGTCCCAATCAGCAGTAACCCCGCTAGATATTTGCGCAAACAAGTGGCGCAAATTTAGCGGGGTCTTGTGCTGTTGCTCCTCGCCCCAAGCCTTATCCTCAAGGCTCGGGGT
>JAICWR010000008.1 GCA_025934715.1 Candidatus Saccharimonadota bacterium | reverse complement strand
GATTTTCTCAAGCTCAGCGAAGGCTGCATTGTGTGCCAGTTCTTTCTGGTAACGTTTTTTAAATTCCTCATACTTGGCTGGATCATGGCCGAACCACTTGCGCAGCTCATTGCTCGGGCCGACCTATTTTAGCCACACGTCTGGCTTAGCCTTATCCTTGCTCATGCCGCGCGGCCACAGCCGGTCCACCAGCACCCGGAAGCCGTCGTCAGCTGCCGGTTCGTCGTAAACTCGTTTAACTTATATACCGTCATCTTAATACCCCGTGAATTCTTCGGTGCGGATGTTGTCTTCGTTGGCACCGATTTCGACCAACAGCTGGCGCATAGCTTTAACCAGGCCCTCAGGGCCGGATAAGTAAAAAATCGGTTTGTTAAGATCGTCTACGTGGCGGCGTATCATATCAGCGTCAATATGACCGCGCTCGCCAGCCCAATCATCCGGCGCTGATTTAGTGGCGACAGGTATGAAGGTAAAGTTAGGGTTTTCTTCGGCCAGCCGCTCAAAGTCGGCCATGAACGGAGCGTCATCCGGAGTCCGGTTGGCATGGATCAATGTGATTTTGATAGGCGATTTATCGTGAGTCGCCTGGGCGACAATGCTGCGCACCGGCGTCACACCAATACCGCCGATTAAAAACACGGCCGGCGTGGTTTCAGTCTTGTGCAGGGTATAGTCGCCGTAGGGCGCGTCAAGTTTCACTTCGGTGCCAAGCGGTAAATCTTTGAGCACCCGCTTAAAGGCCGTGTCTCGCATCCGGCTGGCTAACCCGATTTTGTCCTCATACGGTGCGGTAATCAGTGAGAAGCCGCGAGTATTACCTTCATCATCGGTTTCCGGCGGATCTATTAGCGTATAGTCACCAAACTGCCCGGCCCGGAACTCAAAGCCCTCGGGCTTTTCGAAGTAAAAGGCCGTTGTGTCTCTGGCGATGTCTTTTTTCTCCTTAAGCTTAATGTTTTGTATCATGTTGGCCTCCTACCTTAATTAATTCCTGCCTTTAACCAGCACGTCTTCATCCGCTATCTGCTCAAGCTGTCTGGCGCCAAAATCAGGGCGATGCGTTTCACCATCTAGAGGGAGGAAGGCCAGATAAACTCCCTTTAGCTCTTTGCGTGTCTCTGGCTCTTTAGGGTTAACTAGAATTGCAATGTCGTCGTACTCGCCGAATTTATCTTTGCCCTCTATGGCTTTTATGACCGTATCGGTAACAATACTTACGGGCAGCAAATCTCCACTGACTCTATATAGTGATCCCTGCGCGGACTTGGATAGCAGGCCAGTGTCGACATTATCCGGATAAATGGCAACAATTCTGGGGGATAGTCCGGCTACAGCACCTAGAGCTTCTTTGTCGGATACAGAGGCATTATCTTGGAGATATGCTTCCATAGACCTAAGCCCCGCCAGAGCGGCGCTCAGACCGCTCTTTGCCGCCTGATAAGCTGTGCCGCCAGGCCAGGCGTAAAAACTTGAGATTGAACATATATTGACAGATAGTTCCGGTTTCCTTGCGTCAGAATGCTGCTGATTATAGAGCCCGAACCACCCGCGGTGGAGCAAAAGTGGTACGACTAGATCTAGATTTATCTCCCTAGCAATAACTTCCGGCTCTAATCGGCTAAAATAATCAGGGGAAAATGCACCGGCATTATTAACGAAAATTTCGTATCCACCGTGCTTCTCATAGATGGTTTCAATTATCTGCTGGCCGTTCTGGGCTAGGTCGCCAATTTCGTAATCGGCTGCACCATTGGCAATGTACTCAACAAAAGATTCAGGCGGATCACTCCTGGAATTTCCAATGACGTGTACTCCCATCTCAAGTAGCCTTTTGCCAATTTGCTCGCCCAGACCTTTACTTGTGCCGGTCACAAAAGCGTTCTTACCGGTTGGTTCATATCTCGTATTAGCTATTTTTTCCATCATAGTCTCCCTTCATCTTCCTTATATAAATCTCTCTGAAGATATCTAACTAAAGCTTTATTGGCTTCAATGGATTCGTTTTCTATTAAAAAGCTAAGTTCCGGCATTGGCTTTGGAAATTTTGCCATTACAAAACTGTTCAGACGAGGGTAATAAGCAACCGGTTTAAATCCGGCTTGCAATAAGTGCCTTTGTTGTTCGGGGTCAGACCCGCTTGCCGGATAAGGTGCTTCCTCAAAGTCTTCTACAGACGGTAATTCGGGGATTTGCTCGGCAGGTAGTATCACCGGTTCGGGCAGGTCTGGTATCTGAGACTGAACAACACGATAGAGTGGCTCGAAGTTTGCGCGCAGCGAAATTGGTTGATGCTCAAAGCTTCTAAATTTTGCCGACACAATCTCACTCCTGGTTATTCCGCTCTCGCGATGTTTCAGCACATGAGGCAGAATTCCAAGTGAGAACATCCCCAGTTCTGTTTGAAGTGTACGCCGCAAACCTTTTGTTTCAGGCGTTAGCACAAAACTAGTGGCTACCAAATCACCGGCTGCTTCAATTCTCGGTACTACCAGGCGAAAAAAGTGATCCATCGTTCGCTTACCACGACCTGCGGGTGCAATTTGCGTCTCGTCACTGGTCATTATAGGCAAGCCATCAATGTTGTAGTCGTGGAAAAAGCCTGTGATGCCGATTACCTGTCCGCTGTTATCAGTAAAGGCAAACCATTTATGGTCGAGATTGCTAAAATCACTGCTCAGCCAGTCTGGATTGAAAATCTCGCTTTCCGGGTCGTTATAGCGACCGGCGAAAAAGTCACTCCGCTCGTACGCCTGTCTGTATAAATCAGATATGGCCAGAGCCTGTTCCGCTCTTGGCGTCTCTACCCACACACCATATTCCGGTATCAGAAGCTCCCTTTGAGCGAGCAAAAAAGTCTCGTCTGCTGGCGCTAAATTGTGGCTTTGCGTCTGTTGTTCGCCCACAGTAATCTCCTATAACCTTTTAGTGAATCATCAACCCGTAATTTCATTAGTGTTATCATTGCCAGTGCCCGCAGTCCTTTGCACAGTTTTTTTTGACGTGCTGTTCGATAAGATCGAATATCGGGCGCACAGTATCCTCATTAATTGCGTAAATTCGTTCCTTGCCGGACTGGTTAACGACTACAAAATGGCACGCCAGAAGCTGTCGAAGAGAGTGCGATACCGCGGACTGCTCCGCCTGAAGTCTTTTGGCTATACTCATTACGCTCATCGGCCCATGCCTATCCAGCAGCTGCAGAATTTTGACGCGCTGCTTGTTCCCTAAAACTGTAAAGAAATGGTCAAATGATAAATACCTCATATGAACATTATATCATATGTGTGTTGTCTTTTGATAGCCCTTAAAATTACGCGCTAATAAGATAAGTTAAAGACGGCCCAGCCGTTTATTGTCTATGCGGTTATACAAACTGCCCGGCGCAAGCTGTAATAGATTCACTGAACGGGTCGAAAGACCGAGGTTAACTGGCTGCGTAATTTTTGACAAAATAACTTGCCCGTCGATGCTTAACTGCACCGGTCGCTCATCTACATCTTCTTGGCTAATTTCAATCCGTACCCGCCGGTCCTTGTCTAAAACATGGGGGCTTTGCAGGCTTGAATAAAGGATCGAGAAATGCGGATTGTTGGGCGTAGCAACAAAAACGTCTTTAATCTTAGTATCAACTACTGGTCCGCCAGCAGCCATAGAATAAGCGGTTGAGCCAAGCGGCGTAGCGAATATAACCCCGTCACCTACAAAAGAACCGCTGGAGGCATCAATCTTTAAATGAAACTTGGCCGCTCGAGGGCCCTGTCTTTCCACGGATATTTCATTGAATCCGTAGCCGACCGTTTCTGTAATTTCATCTTTCAAGGCGCTAGCCTCCGTCGGTTTACAAATCGAGGCTTTCAGCAGCGGGGATTTTATGAGCGCATAGGTATTTTTGGCCAGGGCATCGGCCAGTTGCGGAATCTGCTCTACGTCAACGGCCTGCAACAGTCCTAAAGTACCGGCGGAAATCCCTACAAAAATGACATCTTCAAGCTGATACTTTTTAATGGCCATCAGCATTGTTCCATCGCCGCCTACAGCAACTACCAACGGGGTAGTCGGTAATTCTTTAACAGACCTCAAAGCTCGCTTAACCGCTATCTCGGCGGCGCGGGCTTTTTTAGTAGGTTTGGTAATGAACGTTACTCTATCCATCAATATTGTGCTCCCTAGATAGAAACCGAGGAAGATTTCTCTTGGTCAATTCTAAGGGTAGCACCATATGGATGTAAGAGGAACCCTGTTGCTCAAGCAAGCGGAATTCTAGGGTACTTGCCACTTACCAGTACTGCTATCGAAGCCGCTGGTTGTCTGGTACTGTACTTCAGCTGGGTTAGCGCTGCTGGGGACCCGGAAGACCACGAAACCCGTAGTGTTTTCACCAGCTCCCATGATATATTGGCCGTTGCTAAAGTCAGTACATTCGCCGACATCATACCGCAGACAGTAAGAGTGCGGCTTTTGTTCAGTTTATACTCTTGGTAGCTCAGTCAAGCGGCGTATTGGTCGTCAAAAAATGAGACAGCCCCTTTTTAAGCGATCCTGCGTCTCATTTGTCTCGTTTTTAGGAGTTGGGCTATACTTTATGAGACTGGGCAAGGGAAGTGCGTTAACTCCTTGGGCACGTACCAGACTTAGATGCTCAGCCAAACACCGTGGGATTTCTCACGGTATTTTTTTATGAAAAGATATTTACTCTTTAACGATGCCAAAAAAACGCGAAGCCGGTCTAATTGAGTTTGATGTCGATGGAGTTTTTAACCTACACTCCCCAGCAGCCTATCGCAGGCTTTTTGGCCTGACCATGAAAGCCGCAGGTGTAGAGCTGCCTCCCGAAGTGCTAGAGCAGCGAATAGAGTTCAAATGGGGCTCACCGATCATCGATATTTATGGCGAGCTTGCGAAGGACCACCCGGGGGCACTAAAAAAGGCTTTAGAATACCATAGCAAAAACTCGGTTGATATTTTTGATCAGATCACTGAACCAGTACCCGGCAGCGGTGAGTTGCTCGAGCGCCTCTTAAGCGATGGATATAGGTTGGCCCTAAACACAGCCTCAGATAGCCATGTGCTTTTTGAAGTGACACTGCCCAAATGCGGCATCGAGCCAAGGCTCTTCAACGGTGGAATCGCGACGGCCGAAACCTTGAAAGCGCTAAAGCCTAAACCAGAGCCGGACATCGCCACAATGATAATGAAAAATAATAACGCCTCGCCTGAAAACACCTGGATGGTTGGCGATTCGGCCTGCGATGTATTGACGGCTAACTACAGTAGCATAGAACCAGTTGTGCCATTAACTGGCAACCTCACGGGAGCCCGAGCTAGCGAATACCACGTCCGGTATATCATTGAGGATGTGACCCATTTAGAATCGGTCCTGGAAGGCCGGTATGAAGGTGTGGTCAACTCTGTCGGACGGGCAGGTTTCAAGGGCTACAATATGTACGCCAGTGCCTAAGAAAAAGATTCGTCGGCTAGTTTTTCTATATCCGGAACTGATATAGCTTTACCAGTGTTGATCAGTTTCTTTTTGCGCAGCTGGACCATAGCGGTCGATACTGTTTCGCGAGTCAAGCTCAACATATCCGCGATGTCCTGGTGCGTCAGAGGGACTTGAATGACCGTGCCGCTGTTTTTTTTCACACCAAAGTGCTTGGCCATGTAGACCAGCTCGTGCGCGACCCGCTGGTATGAGGACTTAAGGGTCAGGTTTTCCAGCCCTTGGAGTGTGGAGTGTAAACGGTTGCCGCAGATAGCGAACAGATCTCTATAGAGAGTTGGGTCATTTTCCACCGCTGTGATAAGGTCTGATTCATCTAAAGTATAGAGCTCGACCTCGGTCATAGCTTCGTAATAATAAATCTCCGGGCCTTCATTGATTTCGCGCTTAAAAAGGGCACTGAAGGCTAAGGTGATGGGGAATATATCGCCGGGCCCATAAATCACCTGCACTCCATAAGTGCCTTCATTTGAAATTAAGTAGCGCTTAACGAACCCCTTGGTCACCATATTAAAAACTCGCCGGTCATCAGTGGACTGGACTATCTGCCCTTTGGGTATTTTGTACTGGCGTCCTTTAAGCAGTAGCGCCGATAACCCCGGAAATTCCTTCAGCCTATGCACCGTTATATCTTATCAGATGGGCCGGCCCTAAAATAGGGCGCGTTGTGTATTTGCTATTTATTCTTTCCCCTCTTTCCAAAACATGTCATATAATGTATCCGTAATGGTTGAGAGGTATAGCCCCAAAAGCCAAACTCGTGTTGGCCGTGAGACTTTGCTCCAGTACGGCGAGTCATGGCCGTTGAGTGCTGATATCCGCCGGCACCTCACCTTAAAGTACTCCAATCCCCAAAGGGACATGTGGTCAGAAATTGCTAAGTCGGTGGTGGAAAGCGGCGCCAAGCGTGTAGTGGAATTCGGTTCGAGCAGCGGCTACATCATCCGGAAGATGCTCGAACATGGATTTGAAGGAGAGATAGTGGGCATAGAAAAAGAAGACAGCTATCTTCCATTAGCGGAGGAGTTAATCCGCCGGGAATTCCCTGAAACTAAAGCTAATGTAAAACTGATGCCGGGAGACGCCCAGTATATAACCCTGGGCGACCTGGGGGGCGAGCCCTTTGACGCCGGAATCGCCGCCAATCTGCTATACCACGTTCCCGCGCCCAAACTGGTCTTTAAAAACTTGAACGAGATCGTCAGAGACCAAGGGTTACAATTTTTTTCCACCAAAGATTTAGAACACCAGCAAGAAATCTGGATGTTTGCCAACCAGATTGTCCCATATGTCAACGCGCAGCGCTTGCATTCGTTTTATTGGCATTTTCCCACGTCTCAGCTGGACCAGAGCATTAAACAATCAAAGAAGTTCCGTCCGTTGACAGAACTGAAGGGCGAACATATATCGGAAACCCTGATACCCGATGACGAAGAAGGGTGGGATGACTTTAAGCTGACCGTACTTAGCCTTGTTCCCATAATGGAAGATAAACAAACGGGCCAGCAGCCCAATATACATCGCTGTATAGAAATTCTCGAGTCCCCAAGTTTGCGGGACTTTACATTTCGCAAAGCTGCGCAGCGAAATGGCGGCTACTTCAAAGGCACCGTCAGTATGTCTTGGCGGGCCTGCGAGAACCTTAACCCCAATCTGAGATAGGATAGGTGGCCTTAACCCGAAATTAAAATAGCGACCCTTTGAACTCCGGACTCTACGCTAACTGGATTATCAATCGTATCCAGCGCCGGGAAAGGATCGCCACTTTTTGTATCAACCGAGGCTCTACGCAGGGCTCGACATTCTCACGTAGAGAGGTTGAACGAGATTTAAGGTGCTATAACTCAGTCGTTGTCTGGGAGCGGATTACGTCAGGCCAGCTGATGGCGGATCTTGCGCCAGCGGCGGGCCTGGAGCTGCCGTGATTTCTCGCGCCAGTCTGGGTTGTCGTCTTCAAATTCGTCAAGTTCTAAATCGGATAGTTTTGACGGCCGTGTCAGGATATACATTTTCTTTAAACCGCTGTCTTTGGCGGCGCCTGTGAAGGCTGAGTGTTTTTTCATAACTCCCCCATTAGTTATTGTGCTTATGAGTGTCTCAATTAATAGAACAGGAAGCTGTGAGAATGCTTTCTGCAGGCTTGTGACAAATTTCGCAATTTATGCGTCTACTTACTCACAAAACGCCTGTGGTTTAATTGAATTGTCTCAGACCCTACAGCGCCAGTCTTTTCTCAGCTTGGCTGATATAATAGGTTCAAAGATAACCAGCGGGCTGGCAGGCCGGGAGATTAAGATTAACAGAACTCATCTGACTGATTATTTACGCCGTAATGCGGCCAAGTACGCCCATAAAGCCGCTATTGTTTTTGGCGGCCACAGCCTCAGCTGGGAAGGGCTCTGGCGCCAGGTGGATGCTGCCGCATCACTGCTTAGCGCCCGGCTGCCAGCCGAGCCCCAAGCCGTGGTGGCCCTTATGGGACCGAACTCCCCGGAGTATGTAGTTGCTTATCTGGCGATTGTCCACAGCGGACATATCGCGCTGCCCTTGGATATGACTTTCAAGAAGCTGGAGCTCGATTCAGTGATAGAGGCCGTCAAGCCTGATTTAATAATCGCCGCAGATGGCCTTGAATATTCAACCACGGTGGAAAAACTGTCTATGAAAGTTTTACTAGATGCCGCTCCGGCTCCCGCAAGTAGCCGCCTGCGGATGCCGGCGGATAAGCAAATCGCCACCATGTTCCTATCGTCAGGGACGACCGGCGACCCGAAAATAATACCCAACACCCACGCCAATATCCTCTGGGACATTAAGGCCATTTCATCGCCTATGGGCTGGACGAGCGATGATACGGTTCTGATAACTTTGCCTTTGTCGCACCGCCACGGTTTAGTCATTTGTTTGATAGGGGCGCTTTGCCACGCCAACACTATTCACTTAGAAGAGCGGTTCAACCCCCAAAAGGCTATGTCGGCGCTTGAATCGGGAGAAGTGTCTTTATATTCGGCGGTGCCATCAATCTATGAAGCGCTGGTTGAATTCGAGCCCAAGCGCCAGTTTGACCTGAGCCGCGTTAGGCTTTTTGCATCTAGTTCGTCGCCTCTGCCGCCTCACCTGCGACAGGCCTTTGAGCGGCGATTTGGCCGGCAGATCCTTGACCGTTTTGGAACCAGCGAGACGGGCAGTGTAGCCATCAGCCAGCCGTCGCAGCCGGATTATTTCGGCGATTTGCTAAAAGGCGTACAAATCCGGCTGGAAAGCAATGAAGAAGTGGCCTTAAAATCTCCCGGGCTGTTCCCGGGATATTATCGCAATCAAAAGGCCACGGACCAGAACATGACCCCGGATGGCTGGTGGCTGACAGGGGACATTGGGGAGTTGCGCGACGAGGGGCTAAAGCTGAAAGGCCGGACCCAAGAACGCATCATCAAAAGCGGGTATACAATTTACCCACGGGATATTGAATGGGCTTTAAGCCAAAAGCCTGATATCGGCGAGGTCAGAGTCGTCGGTGTGTCTTCACGCGGTAAGGTTGATGACAACATCGTGGCATTTTACACTGGCATCGCCGATGGCCAAGCGCTCCACGACTATTCCAAAAACAACCTGCCGCGGAGCTGGCGGCCCGACCATTTCGTGCGACTTGGCGAATTGCCCAAAGGCCGGACCAACAAGGTGCAGATTTCCGTGCTTAAGCGAATGGCGGGCGAATATGTCTAAAGCCCAGGCGCTGGAAGAAGACGTGGTGGTCCTCGGCAAGACCCGCCGCATTTTGGCGTTTGACCTCATCAGGGGGTTTTTCCTGATCGTGATCATGATTGACCACATCGAGCTGTATCCAAACGGTTTTGATTTTTTCACAGGCAAAGGGCGGCTGTGGGTGTCAGCCGCCGAAGGCTTCTTTTTCTTATCCGGCCTGCTGATAGGAATGATGTATAAGCGCCGGCTGCACCTGGGAATGAAGTTCATATTCAAAAAAATGTGGAGGCGGGCCGCCGAACTTTACCTGGTTGGCACGGCACTGACACTCATATACCTATCCTGGGCGGTCTTTTCGCACCATCCGGCGGTTAAGGGAGCTTTACCGACCCCATTTCCCTGGCACCAGTACCTCGGACAGATTTTCCTGATGAGGTTCACCTACGGTTGGGGCGACTTTTTGGTCCGCTTCGCTCTTTTAATGCTGATCGCGCCGTTTGTATTTTACTTGGTCGCTAAAGGCCGCTGGAAACTGGCGGTGGTAGGGATTTTCGTGGCCTGGCTCTTCAGGGGAGGCGGTTTCACTCTCTCATGGCAGTTAATATTCAACAGCGGCATCATCATCGGATTTTACTGGAATTCTCTGCAGCATTGGTTCGCTTCGTTGAAGAGACAACGACGGCGGATGATTAAGCTATCGGTTTCAGTTGCCGCAGTTATCACTTTCGCTACCAGCTATGCCAGCATCTTTGTATTGTCTTTATTGTTCCATCTATGGGGATGGGGGCGCTTGCCAGTGGCATGGCAGCACGTGGCGTATGATTGGGGCAATTGGAACCATGATGTTTGGAACATCGCCGATAAATGGACGATGGGGCCGCTGAGGGTCGTGCTTTTCTTCCTGTGGTTCCCAACGCTGTACTGGATAGTGCGACGTTACGAACCAGCTATCGGCCGCTGGACACGGGGAATCCTGGAGATGCTGGGGCGCAATAGCCTGTTCGTATACACCATCCATTCTCTGATTGTTTTTGTCCTTAAGCTTTATATCATCCCTCCGAAAACCAGCGTTATGCAGAATTTCTTCATAACCGGGCTGGCTTTAGTCCTCCTAATCGCAGTCACCAGGATTTATAAGATCGTGCAGCCGTCGCTCCAGACGTTCAAGCTCTCCGGCCTTAGGTTATTCTCCTCCGGCGCCAGAGGGTAGTTAAGTTGTCGGGGCCAGCGAGGGCGTGGGCTGCAGCAGCTGCAGGCTACGCGACCAGATTTGCGGACGCTGGGCGGACAGGGAGTGCTGGCCGTCTTTGTAAGTGTAATAGCCATGGGAAATGTGCGCTTTGGTTAAGGCCGCGTCCAGGTCCGCCGAAAACACGGGCGGGACTATTTGGTCTTGTTCGCCCACATGGATCTGGAGGTGAGCTTTGATAAGCGAGACGAAATTTATAGGGGATGCGTTGCGCCAAAAAATAGTGTTTTCGGTCGGCGGCCCGTATTTATTGAACACGTCCTGGCGTGTTTTCAAAGCGTTTAAGTTATTCTCGTCTGACGGGGGAGAATAACTAAGATACATCTTGCTCAGGCTGTCGACCGGTCCGGAAAGCATGATCACGTTTTTAATATCCGGCGACAGCACTGCCGCCCTTAAGGCTATATACGCCCCAAAGCTGTGCCCCCAGAGGTTGAGGTTTGATTTGTCGATGAAACCAGTTTGTTTAAGCGAGGAGATCAGACTCATCACGTCGGTGTTGTAAGCCATCGAATAATAACCGCTATTGGCTTGGCCGGCGTGTAAGGAGCGCCCTTGGCCACGGTAATCAGGCTTAATGACTGCAAACCCGTGGGTTGAATAAAATCGCATATCGCTGATATATGTGCCCAGTTCCGAGTATCTAGCCGGGTTCGTATAGCCGTGGCAGAGTATGATGGCCGGCCAACCTTTTGCGGGCATTTTGCCAGGCGGCAGAGTCATGACCCCGTATTCTGTCAAATTATCATCTGTGACCTTGAAACTGACGATTTTTTCCGGGATTCCGCCTGGCGAACCCAGTGACTTGATGACGCCTAACGGCGCAGATGGAAAAGACGCCCTGGAAGCGACCGTTAGGTCCAAGTCGTTGTGATAATTGGCGCCGTTATATGTCGCGCCTGGGGGGAACACGCCCACTTCTTTGCCGAGGCTATTATCGATGGAGTGAATGGTCCCTCCCAGGAGAAGACTGCAAACTATGACACCTGCCAATAGGGCTGTTACGTAGTGTCTGGCTGCCTGCCTCAGGAATATTTTTAAGCGCATCTTTATTGGTTTTAGCCTTACAAACCGATTATAGGGGCTTTTTGCTAAGCTGTAAATTTGCGGGTAGAATGGCTTGTGTTGAAGCTCCCAATGAAAACCCTAATCACGTTGGTTGTCGCTATACTGCTGGTCTCTGGTGTCTATGTTTATAAAGCACGCAGCGGACCTGGCAAAGGCCCGGGCCCCGCTTCATCCATAAACGCAGAGTATAACTCCGCCAGCCACCCGAACCGTATCAGATTATTAGCCGCCGGCGATTTTTTAGCCCATGACTCTGTCAACGCCAACGCTAAACAGCCCGACGGCAGTTATGACTACCTGCCGATGATGGACAATTTCACCCAAATTTTCCATGGCGCGGACATCCGGTTTTGCAACGATGGTAACTTGAACGGGGGCCCGGCCTACGGGATCAGCGGCTACCCGAAATTCAACTCGCCGACTGAATTCGTGAGGGATATGGCCCGGGTGGGGTGTAACGTGGTCAACACCGGCACCAACCACAGCTTTGACCGCAACCAAGCGGCAATTAACGCTTCGGTAGACGCCTGGGCTGCCCAGCCAAACATGCTGGCAGTCGCCGGCGAGAATAAGGACCAGGCCCAGCACGACCAAGTCCATGTCTTCAGCGTCAAAGGGGTGAAGTTTGCCTTTTTGGCATACACAACCTATCTCAACACTGACGCGCCGGCGCAGGATAGTTACGGGGTCGATGTTTACAGTGATAGCTTCGCCGCCGCCCAGATCAAGCAAGCCAAGGCCATGGGCGCCCAGGTTATCATTGTCAGCATCAGGTGGGGGGTGGAATATTCTCCGGTAATCAGCGACTCCCAGCGCCGAACCGCCCAGTTTTTGGCCGACCAAGGCGTGAGCTTGATCCTGGGCCACGGCTCGCACGTGCTAGAACCGGCCCAGCAACTGACTGGCAACACCGGTAACCGGACCGTGATATGGTACAGTTTGGGCAATTTCATCAACACCCAGCTGCCGGCCGACACGCTGTTTAACGGCGTAGCGGTGATTGACTATGATAAGAACAGCCGCCGGATAACCGATATGGGTTTTTTGCCGTTGTATATGCACTATGAATGGACGGCGGCCCAGGCCAAGGCCCAGACACCGCAAGACCTGCTGGCCAGGCACACTATCAAGATGTATCTGCTGGAAAACACCACCCAGCAAATGATAGACGCCCAGCAGCTTGACACCACTGTCCAGCAGCAGCGCCAGCGTCTGCAAAACACGCTAAACACCTACTTGAAAATTCCGCTGATAAACCGCTCCCAGTATTTTCAGTAATTTGGGGCGGCTGGCAGGCCGAAGAATTCTTCGAGCGTCTCAACATGTAATTTATGCATCTCGGTTGATAGCTGGATCCCCACATAGCGAAAGTGCCAGGGTTCATAATCATAGCCGGTGATTTTAGTCTTATCGGCCGGATAGCGCACGATAAAGCCGTATCTGTAAGCGTTGGCCGCCAGCCATTTGCCGGCCGGCAGATTGGCGAAGCAGACGCTGACATCGCATTTCTCATCAAGCGGCTCAATGTCGGCAGCCAGGCCAGTCTGGTGTTCGCTATAACCCGGCCGGGCGCTAACGGCGTCAGCGCCAGATTGGCCGACGGATTTGACATAGCCATTGTAAAGGCCGACCTGATAGCTATAGGAGCGGTAGCCGCTGGACAGCATAAGTGGAATGCCGGCCGAATGGGCGCCCGCGAACATTGTTTCAAGCGCCTGGGAAGCTGGCTGGCGCAGCTGCATGGACTCGTTGCCCGGCACCCGTAGCGGAACCCTGGGCACCACTAAGTCTGCCGGGGTGTAATTAGTGGGCGCCAAAGGCCTTTCTTTGTTGACCACCACCCAGCTGCTGGCGGGGGCCGAAATAGAGTATTGCTGTTTATTGAAAGAGGCAGGCGCTTGCGGGTTAATGGCGGCAGACGGGTTCCGCGATACGACACTCAGAGAATGAGTATCCGGCCAGGCGAGATAGGCCGTGATCCCCATGGCGCAGGCTAGAATAATCAGAGAAATGTAGCTTCTTTTACGCAGCAAAGGCATTGGTCATATTTTACACAATCGGCCGACTATCGGGCTGTGCTAAACTGTTGATGAAGCAATGAGGGCCAAAACCAAAGCCGCCAAACCTAAAACACCGACAAAGGCCAGCCGCTGGACACTGGAAGCCATTTTGACATGGATAATGGTGGCTGGCGGCGCTGTCGCTACGGCCGCCTCCACGATGCTGTCGGTGGAAGTTTTTGACCGCCTAAAAAACCCCGCTTTCGTACCAGTTTGCAACCTCAATCCAATTTTAAGCTGCACCAGCGTGGCTGATAGTAACCAAGCCCATGCTTTCGGCTTTCCCAATTACTTCATAGGCATCGGCGGCTACGCCGCAGTGATGGCTTTTGGCCTGGCGCTTTTAGCTGGGGGGGCGTTTACCCGCTGGCTCTGGCGTTTGATTCTACTGGGGCTGACTTTCGCTGTGGCTTTTGTGACTTGGCTGCAATTTGAAACACTGTACCGTATTGGCGCCCTATGCATTTTTTGCATGATCGTCTGGGCCTGCACCATTCCGCTTTTTTGGTACACGTTTCTTTACGAAATCGGGGCCGGCCATATAAGCGTACCGGCGCGGCTCAAACGGCCGGCCGCCTTTATCCGCCGACATCACGGGGATATTTTGCTTCTCTGGTTCCTGATAATTATCGCTTTGATACTCAAGCGCTTTTGGTATTACTGGAGCACCCTTTAGGCTGTTTCCCAGCGCCTAATCCTGCGCAGATAGCGTTTTGGGGTTTTTAGATGGGGCCGCGCTAATCTCATCAGGCGCGGCGTCAGCGCGTAGGCGGCCAGAGCGTAAGCCAGTCCACAGAACACATCGAACACGTAGTGCTCGCCTTCATAAATAATCCCGAATATAAGGGTGGTGGGGTAGATTAATGAAATCAGTCCCCAGCGGCGGCCGTACAATTTAAAAATGAATAGTGTGAACAGCAGTCCACAGGCCGCGTGCAAGCTGGGGACCGCGGCCACCGGGTTAACCGCTAAATGGTTATAAACGGAAGGAAAATTATGGATTCCTAAGTGGTTCCAGACGTTGCTTGAAATTCGGGCCACCGGCTCGATATGGTGGTTTTGCGAAGCCAGCCACGGCGGCGCGGACGGAAATAATAAAAATGTCACAAATGCGCCAAAAAACAACACGAGATAGGTGTTAATCACTCTCCAAAAGTGTTTATCTTGAGTTTTCCAAACCAGGATGGCTAAGCCAAAGGGGATGACAAAGAATAATAAATATGGGATGTAGAGCGCAATATCGTACCAGCTCGTATGGCCTTTCCACAGCCAGTGCTGTAGGGTCGCCGTGGGAAGCTGGCCGAAAACCAGCCGGTCAAAATACGGCGCCAAGGTGTAGTTAACGTGGGTGTTCAGACGCGGCACGACGCTCCTGAACGATTCATAAATAATTATCCAGGCCGCAAAAGGCCCCAGCCGTTTGACCATTTCTCCGGCTTCTTTAAAGGCTAAGAAGACAAAAAATAAAAAGATGAATAGCTTATCTGGAGTTGGGAAGCTCGGCTCGCGGATAAAAAGGTCCAAGCATACAAACGATCCAGCCAAGCCAAGTGTTTGAAAAAATAGCTGTTTGATTTTGGACACTCCTAATATTGTAGCTCATCTAAGGTTATGCTATCAGCACACTCAGCCGGTTTTCAGGTGTTATCCAGTAAAATAGAGCTATGAGAATCCTTATAGTCGAGGATGAGCATAAGATAGCCAACGCCCTCAAGCAAGGGCTGAGCCAGGAGAAGTATGCTGTCGATGTGGAGTATGATGCCGACAACGGCCTCGGTGCGGCCTTGAATGAATCCTATGACATCATGATAATCGATAGGATGTTGCCCGGCTCTATCGAAGGTCTCGACATCTGTCGCCAGGTGCGCTCCGCCAATATCCACACACCTATTCTTCTGCTGACGGCTAAGGACCAGGTTAACGACCGCGTGGAAGGTTTGAACGCCGGCGCCGACGACTACCTCGTGAAGCCTTTTTCATTTGAAGAGCTGCTGGCACGTATCCGGGCGCTGCTGCGGCGGCCTGAAACCTCCAGCGGAACAGTGCTGAAAGTGGGCGATTTGACCCTCGACCCCGTCACTTATGAAGTCAGGCGCGGCAGCAGCCGCCTGGAACTGAGCTCCAAAGAATTCGCCCTGTTGGAATATATGATGCGCAACTCAAACCGGGTGCTGTCTAAAGACACTATAATTTCCCACGTTTGGGACTTTGACGCCGATATCCTGCCTAACACCGTGGAGGTATATATCGGCTATTTGCGCAATAAGATTGATAAACCCCACCAAAAGCCGCTACTCCATACCCAGCGCGGCTTTGGCTACCTTTTAGGGGATAAGCGCTAGCCCATGTTCCACTCCGCCGCGCTGAAACTCACTGGTTGGTACCTGGCGATAATCATGGCGATCAGTATCATATTCAGTATCTCGCTTTACCATGTCTCCAGCGCCGATTTGGACCGGAACGTTAACCGCCAAATCGGCTATTTCAGTAATCTGCTGGGGCCGGACGAGTCACAAGATTATGGACTGTTGCGCCAAAGGCAGCTGGGCCAGGACCTCGAACATCTTCGCGGCAACCTTATTCTTTTCAATATCCTGGTGCTGATCGGGGGCGGAGCCGCCAGTTATTGGCTAGCCCGCCGGACATTGGCGCCAATAGAAGAAGCTTTGGACTCCCAGTCCCGTTTCGCTTCGGATGCCTCGCACGAACTGCGCACGCCGCTGACTGCCATTCAGACCGAGAATGAAGTGGCCCTCAGAAATAAATTTCTGTCTAAGCCAACCGCCGTCAAACTGCTCCGCAGCAATTTGGAAGAGGTGGCGAAACTGAAGGCGCTGTCGGAAGGATTATTACGCCTTTCCAACGGCAATGGGGAAATCCTGGAGCCAAAACCGGTCTCACTAAAAGCAGCTGCCGCCAACGCCGTCAAACGCTACGGGCGGGCGGCTGAAGCCAAAAAAATCATCCTGGTTAATAATGTCAGCGGATTTAAAGTCATTGGCGACGCCGAGGCTATATCTGAGCTTATGTCGATCTTCATTGATAACTCGATCAAATACAGCCCCAGGGGCAGCCGGGTGACACTATCAAGCCAGCGGCGCGGCGGCCACGTTTTAATTAAAATAGCCGATAGTGGATATGGGATGAAGCAAACTGAATTGCCCCATATATTCGAGCGTTTTTACCGCAGCGACAGTTCCCGCGCCAGGGATTCGGCCGGTGGCTACGGTCTGGGCCTGGCCATCGCTAAGAAAATCACCGAAGCCCATAAGGGACACATAGAAGTCAGCTCGGCTGTAGATAAGGGCACTACTTTTACCATTTTCCTGCCGGCTTCGGCATAATATCTAGTGATGGCCAAGAAAAAACCCAAAAAAGGCGTCCAGACCGGCAGGAACCTGCCAAGCGATTTACCTAATAAGTACAAGGCCTATACGCCGGCAAGCCGCCAGAGGACCCGTCAGGCCGCAGACACGCCAACTGAGCCCGAGATCATTCCGCAACGCCGCTGGAAACGAATTCTCAAATGGAGCCTTATCACCTTGATCCTCCTGGTGATCGCGGCGATTGTCGTCATTGGCGGCTGGGATGTGCGTAATATCTCATCCGCCGAAAAGAAGATGTTCGGCACCGGCAACGTGGTCAGCTTGGCCAATTCCGGCAGCCTGAAAACAGATTCGAACGGCCGCGTTAATGTTCTGATAGCCGGTAATTCGGTTGATGACCCTGGCCATTCCGGAGCCAAACTGACAGATTCGATACTTTTGATAAGCATGGACCCCTCAAACCATACTGGCTACATGCTCAGTGTCCCCCGAGATCTTTATGTGAATATCCCGGGTTACGGCCACGCCAAGATTAACGAAGCTTACTCTGATGGGGGAATGAGCTTACTCCAAGAAGTGGTCGAGGAGAATTTTGGGATCAAGATCAGCTATGACTTTCTGGTTGATTACTCCGCGGTCAAAAGCATCGTGAACGCGCTCGGCGGCATAGATATCACAGTTAACAGCCCCGACGGCCGGCTTTATGACCCGGATATAGACTGGTCCACGCACGGCCCTCTTGTGGACCTCGCAAACGGCCGCCATCATTTGAACGGAGAACAGGCTCTCGATTTCATAAGGGCGCGCGGCGATGACTACAGATCAATAGGCTTCGTCCAAGCCGATTTCCAGCGGACGGCCGACCAACGCCAAGTGGTCACCGCAATAAAGTCGAAACTTAACTGGAAACTGATACTAGACCCGAGAAAAAACGGAGTCATCCTCAATGCCATCGCCAGCAACGTTAAAACCAACACCCCGGCCGGCGCCGCCCGGCCGCTGTTTGGACTATATAACTCCATCCCCAACTCAAAAATGAAGTCATATAGTTTGCGAGACCTCGGCGGCCACAATTATTTAGCCAGCTATTTCACACCGACCGGCGAAAGCGCATTGATTCCGGTCACGGGGATCGATGATTTCTCGCAGATCCAGGCCGCTATCGACCAGCTGAACCAGTGATTTGAATCTGGTTGCTAAAATAGAATCATGTTGAACGGGAGCTTCGAGTGGCCTCAGCCCATAAGGGGGCTGAACGCCCATTTAGAATCAGTCGATAGGCTGATGCTTGGGATCGTTGGTGGCGGCCGGTTTGGCAAAGCCGCGGCGGAGCTGATAAATGCCGGCGGCAAGCGGATAAGACCGGCGCTGACAATAACGGCTGCCTCTTTAGACGGCCAAACGCCCGGCCAAAAAGTGGTCCAAGCCGCGGCCGCGGTCGAACTGGTGCACCTATCGTCACTGGTCCACGATGACATAATTGATAAAAGCCCGCGCCGCCGCCAGAAGCCGTCGGCCGTCTCCGCGCACGGACCGGTGTTCGCACTGCTGCTGGGTGATTTTTTGCTGGCCAAAGCGCTATCGACGGCAGCGACAGTTGATGAGGCTATCGCTTTGTTGTTAGCGGAGACTATCGCCAAAATGGCAGAAGGCGAGGTCCTGGAGCTAGAGGAGGGCCGGCAGCCGGGGTCTTTAAATGGTTCTCATTTCGAAATCATCTCCAAAAAGACCGCCGGGCTGTTCGCCGCGGCCTCGGCCGGCGGCGGCATATGCGTAGGGTTGCCAGCCAAAGAAGTGGAAGCTCTGGTGTCGTATGGAGAAAATTTTGGCATGGCATTCCAGCTGATTGACGACGTCAAAGACCTCAAAATAGCCAAATCCCAGAAAATTCAGGCGGTCTCTGAAATTAAACGCCGCAGCAACCTGGCGAAACAGAGCGTCCAGCAACTAAAAGGGGCGGCGAGACCGAGCCTCGAACAATTGCCGGCAGCTTATCTAGACTGGGCTTCTCCCCTCTGAAATGATATAGTGTAGCATAAGCGGGAAGAATTTCCGGACACAAGCACCGAAAGGTTTGTAACCATAAAAACTGTCGAAAGAAAAGACAAATACGTCGCCGCGCTGATAGTGGTGGTGGGGCTGCTGGCAGCGGCCGTGTGGTACTTCCACGGCCATACCGTACCGGTTTTAGAGCCCAGCGGCACCGTCGGCCATAAAGAACGTAATCTCATTATCGTCGGCTTACTGTTGGCCGTGCTGGTCGTAGTGCCGGTTTACGCCATGACTATATTTATATCTCTCAAGTACCGCGAGGGAAACCCTAAACATAAAGCTAAGTATTCACCGGACTGGGATGGCGACCGACGGCTTGAACTAACCTGGTGGGCCATACCCGGCATCATCATCCTAGTCCTCTCGGTCATCACTTGGAACAGCTCGCACGCCCTTGACCCGTTCAAACCGCTGGTATCGGATAAACCGGCGCTGAGCATCCAGGTAGTTTCGCTGGATTGGAAATGGTTGTTCATTTATCCGACCCAGGGCATCGCCAGTGTCAATTACCTGAGGGTGCCGGTGGGCGTGCCCCTCAACTTTGAGGTGACCTCTGATTCGGTTATGAATTCATTCTGGGTCCCGGCCCTGGGAAGCCAGATATACGCGATGCCCGGCATGAGCACGCAGGTCCATCTCATGGCTTCTAAAGCCGGTGGTTTTTATGGCTCATCAGCCAACATCAGCGGCGCCGGCTTCGCCGGCATGCACTTCACAACCCAGGCCGTCAGCCAAAGCCAATTCAGTGGCTGGGTTAAGCAGCGTCAACAATCACCCCAGCCGCTCAGCCAATCCGCCTATGACGGCCTGGCCACGCCCACTCTGAATAATCCGGTTGCTTTTTATTCCCATGTGAAGCCGGGCATATTCGACGATATTATCCTGAAGTATTTACCGCCGAGTGACCGGGAAGCGGCCAATTTGCACATCCCTGGAGCGTCGATATGATAAGTGCCATAGCCGGTCTGTTCGGGCGCTTAAACGGCACCGCTTTACCGCACGAACCGGTCACCCAGGGCGGCGCAGTCCTGATGGTCCTGTCGCTGCTTGCCGTGGCCGCCATTTTGACTTATTTCAAGCGCTGGAAATGGTTATGGAAAGAATGGCTCACTAGCGTCGACCCCAAAAAAATCGGCGTGATGTACATCGTTATCGCCCTTTTGATGTTGGCTAGGGGAGCAGCTGATGCGGTTATGATGCGTATCCAGCAGGCCACATCAGTCGGAGCCCATCACGGCATCATCAGCTCAGACACTTTCCAGCAGGTCTTTTCGGCCCACGGGACCATCATGATCTTCTTTGTTGGCATGGGGCTGATGTTCGGCCTGATCAATTTGGTCGTACCGCTGCAAATCGGCGCCCGCGACGTGGCTTTTCCTACCCTTAACGCCATCAGTTTTTGGCTGTTCGCATCAGGGATGGTACTGGTCAACCTCTCGTTGGTGGTCGGGGAGTTCTCGGCTGCCGGTTGGCTGGCTTACCCGCCGCTGTCGGAATTGAAATTCAGCCCCGGCGTAGGCGTGGATTATTGGATATGGAGCCTGGAGGTCGCCGGCATTGGCAGTTTGTTATCGGCGATTAACTTTATCACGACGATAATTAAAATGCGGGCGCCTGGTATGAACCTGATGAAGATGCCGATGTTCGTCTGGAGCGTGTTGGGCAGCCTGTCGCTGGTGGCTTTCGCTTTCCCGATCCTAACCGTCACGTTGACCTTGCTTTTCTTGGACCGGGCGCTGGGTATGCATTTCTTCACGGCCATCGGTGGCGGTAACCCAATGATGTACGTCAACCTCATATGGGCGTGGGGACACCCGGAGGTTTATATTTTAGTCCTGCCGGCCTTTGGTGTTTTCTCGGAAATCGTACCGGCTTATTCGCGCAAGGCCCTGTTCGGCTATACCTCGATGGTTTGGGCAATCTGGGCGATTGTCCTGTTGTCATTCCTGGTCTGGCTGCACCACTTCTTCACGATGGGGGCAGGGGCCAACGTCAACGCCTTTTTCGGCATCATGACAATGCTGATAGCCGTGCCGACCGGAGTGAAAATTTTCAATTGGCTGTTTACCATGTACCGGGGTAGGGTCCATTTCGCCTCGCCGATGATATGGTTCCTTGGCTTTGTTTTCTTGTTCACGATGGGAGGAGTGGCCGGCGTTTTGATGGCCGTCCCGGCGATTGATTTCCAAGTGCATAACAGCCTGTTTTTGGTGGCCCACTTCCACACTATGATAGTCACTGGTGTCGTTTTCGGCTTCTTCGCCGGTATAACCTATTGGTTTCCAAAGTTTGTGGGCTTTAAGCTCCATGAAGGGCTCGGCAAACTGGCCGCCAAGCTGTGGATAGTCGGTTTCGTGCTGGCCTTTGGCCCGTTATATATATTGGGACTAATGGGCGCCACCCGCCGTCTGGACCACTATGACCCATCCACTGGCTGGCAGCCGCTGTTTATCATAGCTGGAATTGGGGTGGCGATAATCGTCGCTGGCGCCGCGGTCCAGATCCTGCAACTGGTGGTAAGTATCATCCAGCGCAACGAGAACCTGGACAACACCGGCGATATATGGAACGCGCGCAGCCTGGAATGGTCGACCGCTTCGCCGCCGCCCCATTACAATTTCGCCCATGTTCCCGTGGTTCAGTCCCGCGACGCCTGGTGGGTTCAAAAACGGGGCAAAAAACCGCAGTCGCAGCCGTACCACAGTATAAAAGCGCCCAATAACACGGCTTCTGGAGTGCTAGCCGGCGCTTTTAGCTTCGTGATTGGATTCGGGGCCATTTGGCACATCTGGTGGCTATTCGGCGCCGGTTTCTTGGCCACGATACTGACCGTCATTATCCGAAGTTCGTCAGAAGATAACGAGCATACTATCAGCGCTAAGGAGATCGCGGCCATCGAGGGCCAAAGGAGCTACGCATGAACGAAGGAACGGCATCCTCCTTGCGCTTGACGCCGAAGCAGCAGCGCCGCGAAGCCGACGACAAGACCGTTTTTGGGTTCTGGCTGTATTTGATGACTGATTGCGTGCTGTTCGGCAGCTTGTTCGCCACCTTCGTGGTGCTGCGTAACAACACCTTCGGCGGCCCGGGGGGCGAGACGCTCTTCAGCCTTAATTTCGTGCTGGCCGAAACCCTGATTCTGCTAACTAGCAGTTTCACCTGCGGTCTGGGAATTTTAGCGGCCCGCCGCGGCCAAAAAAACCTGGTATTGTGGCTGTTCGGGATAACTTTCTTGCTTGGCTTGGCCTTTATCGGCTTGGAGCTGCATGAGTTCAACCATCTGTATAACGACGGCGACAGCTGGCGCCGCAGCGGCTTTTTGTCGGCGTTCTTCACACTGGTGGGCACCCATGGCCTGCATATCAGCACCGGCCTGCTTTGGATGGGCACGATGATGGTCAGGGTCAAAAAAGCCGGTCTCAGCCGGCTGAATGTCCGCCAGCTGACCATGTTAAGTTTATTCTGGCACTTCTTGGACATAGTCTGGATATTCATTTTCACGGTGGTCTATTTATTCGGAGTGGTTCTATGAACGGAAAACCAGGTAAGCCTCCGGCAACGCAAGAGGCCAATTACGGCAGTGCATTAACCTACGTGAGCGGTTTCGTGCTTTCATTGGCTCTAACCATATGCGCCTACCTGCTGGTTAAGCGCCACATCGCCAACCACCACGTTTCGCCAACCGACACGTTCATGGTGATAGCCCTTTCGCTCCTGGCGCTGACTCAGCTGGTCACCCAATTGGTGTTTTTCCTGCACCTGGACAATGAATCCAAGCCGCGCTGGAACCTCGTGGTTCTGGGTTTTGCCGTCATAATCGTGGTGATCATCGTAGCCGGCTCTCTATGGATCATGTACCACCTAAACTACAACATGACGCCCCAGCAACAGAGCAACTATCTTTTGCACCAGGATGGCGGCGTCTAGCTTGCTCCGCGCCTACTACCAGTTAACTAAACCGCGGGTGATGATGGCCAACGCCCTGACGGCGGCCGCCGGGTTTTTCCTAGCCAGCGACCACATTGGGCATTTTTATGCCGGAAGGTTCATTGCGCTGGTCATCGGGTCGTCACTCATAATCGCGGCGGCCTGCGCCATGAATAACTACCTGGACAGGGATATCGACAGCCGTATGGAGCGGACTAAGAACCGGGTGACTGTGACGGGCGAGGTCGGCAGGAACGGGGCGATGGCATTTACGGCCACGAGTGGCGTCCTGGGAACAGTTATCCTGATTCTTTGGACTAACTGGCTGGTGGTAGGCGCCGGACTGATAGGCTTTATAGATTATGTTTGGTTATATGGAGCTTTGACTAAGCGCCGTTCGGTGCACGGTACGCTGGTTGGCAGTGTTTCCGGGGCCATTCCGGTGCTGGCAGGTTATTTAGCTGTCACCGATAATTTCGACCTTGGCGCTGTACTAGTCTTCGCCAGTCTATTCTTTTGGCAGCTGCCGGAGTTTTATTCGATAGCGATTTATCGGCGTAAAGAATATGCGGCGGCCGGCGTGCCGGTGGTTTCAGTCGTTAAGGGCATCAAAAAAACCAAGTTCCAAATCTTCATCTACACGCTGCTCTTTGTACTGAGTTCCGTTTTACTTGGAGTTTTCGGCTACGCCGGTGTAATTTACCGGATAATCATGCTGTTGCTAGGCATTTATTGGATGTGGATAGCCGCCCTCGGCCTGAAAGCCAAGCCGGCACAAAACGACGCCTGGGCTAGGCGGATGTTCCGCTTTTCGATGATAATCATTCTTGTTTACTGCGTTATGCTTTCCATTGGCGGACTTTTGCCTTAGAGTACAATAGCGCCATAAGGTGGAACTCAACTATGAGCCCCGAATCAACACACCCTAGTAAAGATAGCCGGCCAACTATGCTTGACACTCACGGGGAGGTGCCCGTGACACTCACGTATATGGGCAAAGAATACACCTATCCGCTCAGACAGTGGTTTAGCATGTGCCCGGCGCCGCACGACCAGATGGATCCGGCCAAAATTGACGAGGCCTGCGCTAAATTTTTGGCGGGCCAGAATCCCTTCTCAGAGCCGGCCTAGGCCGCAGCTGACTGGCCAAATATTAAACTTATGATTATTATTTGACTATGGACTTTGAAGCAGGGGTGGTTTTATTAGAGGAGCCTGTCACCGAGCTGACCGCTCAAGTTAAACCTGAATCAAACCTACGGGTTGCCCACTTCCATGAGCTGGCGGCACAGTACTCCGATGTCATCAGCGAAAGCCCCCGTGCCCCAGGTTTAAAAGCCCCTATCGGCCTTTTGATCAATATGTGCCCGGAACCCGTCACCGAGGCGAACGTCGAGCAGTTCCATGCCGAGCTCCAAGCGATGGTTAACAATAGCCAGCCAGAGGAAGAGCTTGAGGCCGAAGCCGAAGAAGCCGAGCAGCCTGAAGAACAGACAGAGACCAAAGTGACATCCGAGACAAAAGACCCGGCGAACCCCAGGCCGGTGGGGCAGGAGAATAAAAAAGATAAAGTTCAGAAGCCTGAACCGGCCCAAGAAACAAAAGATGTGAACGAACAAGTCACATTAACGCCTAAATCAAAGGCTCCCCTGGCAAGGACAGCGCCGGCCAGCCCGCCCTACGCCCCTGAAAGAACCGCCTTGATTAGCCAGCCAGCTGTCCAGGTGGTGCCTGACGCCCGGCCGGCCACCCCAGACAGGTATAGCAAAAGGACTTATCCGCCTACAGTTAAGGAGCAGCCACTGACAGCTATTACTGAGAGTGTGATTCCTGACGCTAAAGAAGAGACCGCGCCGCTTGAACCACAGCCTGGCTTTTCGTCCGCAGAGACGGCTCTTTTGTTTGAAGAGCAAGCGCCTCAAGCTACATTGATTCCAGAGGGAATGACGGATCCGCGACCAGAGCTGGCAACTTTAACTCCCGATTTCACGGCCCAGGAGATGTACCAAACTGACGATGAAATTTTCCCTCAAGTCGAATCGTCTTTATGGGTGGATGATTCGACGACTGATAAAGATAAGTATTTTATACCAGAGCTTTTGGCCGAGGACAGATTGGGAGGTTATGAGAAGCTATCCTACGAGCTTGTGACCCCTCTCAAGCAGATAGAAGACACATTCATCGAGGTGTCGGAGAAAATCAGCGGCTTAGAGCCCGAGGAGGAAGTGGCTGCCATGGCGATTTTGGACGAAACCGGTGAAAAGTTCGCTCAAGCCACTAATGAAGTATGGGTGGCCGAAGTTGATGGATCAAAAATGGCCGACACTGCCGAACTGCAAATAACAGACTTGGGGCAGATTGAAGTTGAAATAAAAGAACTGGTTGTCGAATTATTTGATTTCTTGGAGATTGGTTATAACGACGAGCTACTGGATTCATTTGCCAGTCTGGCTCTGCCGAAACAGCTGGATATAGAGACTGAGCAGCGAATAAAAGCCAATAGCAGTTACACAGATACTGGAACCCATGAGATCATCAACCACCTGCAAAACGCCATAGCCAATCTGAGAAAAATAGCCCTGGGCATTCATAAAATCGGACGCTCTGCTATTTATCTTTATAGTGTGCGAGCCGCCGCGGCCGGTTAGGCCGGGCGCTAAGAGTGATTGGGGCGGTTTCTAAAAGTGCTCACGTATGTGGGCTGAGGAGTATTTCCAGTCGGCGTCCGATTTTTTATGGGGGTTGAAGATGTTGGCGGGGTCGAATATTTTTTTGGTCTGGCGGAACAGGCTGACAATCTGCGGGCCATACATCTGCGTCAACCATGGACCTTTAATCATCCCGTCGTTATGCTCGGCGGTGATACTGCCGTGGTACTTAAACACTAAGGTGTTGACCTCTTTCATGGCTGGTTCCAGTTTATGGCGCTCGGCTGGGTCTTCGATCTTCATCAGCGGAATTACATGGAAGTTGCCGTCTCCCATGTGGCCCGCGATCGTGGCATTTAACTGATACTTACTGATGATTCGCCTAAGTTTAGGCAGAAACTCGGCTAAATATTCTGGGTTTACAATGAAATCATCAATGAACGGGGCGGTGTGTTTGTCTTTGACCTTAGAACGCAGCAGCTGGAAGCTATATCGGCGCATCAGCCAAAACTTTTCGCTTTTACCCTCAGTCGGGTCTTCTTCGAAGCCATTTATTTCGTAGCGGGCTTTATGGTGCTTAATCCCGTGGTGCAGGTCGCGGACTTTTTGCCGCACCTCATCTTCGGATTCGCCATTGAACTCAACCATCAACACTAGCTTTGGAAAACCGCGCAGCAATTGTAAGCCATCCGGTATCAGGCTGAAAATCAGATGTAAAAATTTCCGCAGTCCGAGCATCTTATAAAAACTAGGCATGAAACGGATGGATAACCAAAGAGTAGCATCGTCAAAAGATTCAAACGTGGCCGGATGCGATTCCAGAACTTTAGGTATCAGTTCGCCCAGGTCATCAATGCCGCGCAGGAACATCACCAGCAGCCCGGAATGGGCTCGGGCTTTAACCAACTTAAAGCGAATATCGCTAACCAAGCCAAGCGTGCCTTGGGCGCCGCAAATCAGCTGAGTGAGGTCAAAGATGCCGGTGTCCCGGTCCCAAACATCCCACAAATAATAGCCAGCGGAGTTCTTGCTGACCTTCGGTTTGGCCTTTTTAATTTGGTCGTAGTTATCATCCAGCAGATGGAACAGCTTGCGGTATAGATTACCTTCGAAGTCCTTTTTCTTCATTTTGGCGTCCAGCTCTTTTTTGCTCAGCGGTCTGACTGTCCGCTCAACACCATCAGAGAATATGACTTTAAGCTCTGTGACGAAGTTTTGGGTTTTGCCGTATTCCAGCGACTTTTCGCCGCCGGAGTTATTGTTGACCATGCCCCCAACACTAGCCAGGTCGCGGCTGGCCGGATATGTCGGCATCAGGGCATGGTGCTTAAGGGTCTGTCTTTCGAAGTCCCGGTATAAAACACCCGGCTGGACATGGGCGCCGAACTCCGAAACTGATTCAATCCGCGTGAAGTGGCGCCGGAAATCCACCACCACTGACTCGGTTATAGCGCCGCCGGACATGTCGGTGCCGGCGCTTCGCGCCGTCAGGCTAAGGCCTGGTATGTGGCCCCGGCACTCGTTGACCGCTTTAACCAGCCGTTCCAAATCTTTGGCATTTTTCGGGGCAACGACGACCTGGGGAACCAGCTCGAATAACGAAGCGTCATGGCTGAACAGCTGCCTGGTGGCCTCGGAGTCGTCAATTTCGCCCTCGAAACCGGCCGCTTTTAGTGTCTCGTAAAAGAGGTCCATTCTCCTTAAGCTTACTGTAGTAAAATCTGCATAGCAAGTAGTCGGACAGCTGGGGCATTTGATAAACTCAACAATATATGAGGCAGTATCTTGACCTGTTGAGGGATATTAAAACTAATGGCGTGAAGAAAAGTGACCGCACGGGGGTGGGGACTGTCAGTGTATTTGGACGCCAGCTGCGGTTTGACCTTGGCGAAGGTTTCCCGGCCGTGACAACTAAAAAATTGTTCACGCGCGGCATCATCCATGAGCTCATCTGGTTTTTACAAGGCAGCACCAACATTAAATATCTAGTCGATAATGACGTTCATATCTGGGACGATTGGCCATATAAGGCCTACCTGATGAAGCAGGGCAAAAAGATACCCGCCATCAATGGCGATGAATGGAACAAAGGCATCGCAGAATTCACCGAGCGCATCAAGAAAGACGCTGATTTCGCCCGCTGGCACGGCGAATTGGGGCCGGTGTATGGCTACCAGTGGCGAAGCTGGCCGACGCCGGATGGGCGGCACATCGACCAAATCGGCAGGGTCATCGAAGATATCAAAAAGGGCCCCGATTCACGCCGGCTGATTGTTTCGGCCTGGAATTCCGCCGATATTGATGAAATGGCCGTCAGCGGGCTGCCGCCGTGCCATTTGCTTTTCCAGTTTTATGTCGCCAACGGCAAGCTTTCCTGCCAGATGTACCAGCGCAGCGCCGACACATTCCTTGGTGTGCCATTCAATATCGCCAGCTACGCTCTTTTGACCATGATGGTCGCCCAGGTCACTGGTTATAAGCCCGGTGAATTCATACATACCTTCGGCGACACGCATATCTACCTGAACCACTTCAAGCAAGTAGAGGAACAACTCAAGCGCAAGCCGCGCCCGCTGCCCAAAATGAAGCTTAATCCGGATATCAAAGATATCTTTGATTTCAAGTATGAGGACTTCGAGCTGACCGGTTATGACCCGCACCCGCCAATCAAGGCGCCGATAGCGGTATGATAAGCCTGATTGTGGCGGCCGCCGAGAACGGTGTGATTGGCCGAGACGGGCGGATCCCGTGGCACTTACCCGGGGACTTGCCGCGCTTCAAACAACTGACAATGGGACACCCGATAATCATGGGGCGTAAAACCTACGAATCAATTGGCCAGCCGCTGCCCGGACGTTATAACATCATAGTGACAAGGGACGGGCGATACCGGGCGCGAGGCGCCGTGGTGGCCCATTCGATCGAGGAGGCGCTTCAAAAAGCTAGGCAAGCCGACGGCGGCGATGAGGTTTTTGTCATAGGGGGATCGCAAATTTACGAGGCCGCCATGCCCCTTGCCGACAGGCTTTATCTCACAAAAGTCAGGGCAGAGGTGGCCGGGGATGCTTACTTTAGGTACCAAAAAGGCGAATGGAAAGAGATTGAGCACGAGGAGCATCAACCTGATGAAAAAAATCCTTATGCCTATGCGTTCTGTGTTCTGGAGAGAATACGATAAAATAGGCTTATGAATAAACTGTTGGCTAGGACGCCAATCAGGATTTGGCTGGCGGTCGTGGGAGTCGCAACCCTGGTGCTGGGCGGCGCTTACGCCATGGTCCAGCAGTCCACCCGCTTAAGCGCCGACGACTTGCCGCTCAGCAGCGCGCAGGTGGCCAAACAGGAGCTGGAGAACGGCTCCACCCCGAAAGACGTGGTGCCAGCGCTGAAAACCCATCTCCGGACCGACACGACGTTGTTCATGGTCATCACTGATGACTCGCAACACGTGCTGGCAAGTTCGGCGGTCTTGGACGGGCAAACTCCGCTGCCGCCGGAAGGCGTTTTTAGCTATACAACATACCATAATACCGACCATTTCACCTGGGAGCCTAAGCCGGGCGTCCGCCTGGCCACCAGGGTGATAAGCTATGGTTCGGGCGAAAATAG
>JAICWR010000031.1 GCA_025934715.1 Candidatus Saccharimonadota bacterium | reverse complement strand
GTCAACGCCCAAGAGGCCATGATGGCCGCCGAAGCCGGCTCTAAAAACGCTCCGGTATCCGGGGTTTAAATCGCTAATCTTTGACAGCTGGCGCATAGGCCATAGATTTCCAGCTGGTGGCCGCGAGGCGAGAACTCGGTCTTAGCCACTACGCTGTCGATCATAGTTTCCAGCATGGGGCTATCGGGCAGGTCAAACATCCGGCCGCAGTTAGTGCAATACATATGATGGTGGTGGCCGGTGAAAATATCAGATAGTTCAATTTTGTATTTCCAGCCGACGTTCAGGCGCCGGACTATACCCAGCCGCTCAAACAGCTCGACGGTCCGGTAAACCGTGGCGCGGTCGATTTTACCTATGGCACGCTGCGTTAGAACCTGCATGCTCTGAGGCTCCTGGTTAAGCAGCAGGTCGAAAACCAGCTTGCGTGGTTTAGTCAGGCTATAGCCCTCTTTTTTGAGCAGGGATTTCAGCGTCTCATAATGCATAATCCCTAAATTTTATCTTAAATTGCGACAAATTTGCAATTTTATTTAAGCCGGCTGTAAAATCACCTTATGGTTGTCTTTCTGCTCACGCTCGCGGCTTCCGTCGCGGCTTTGGCGGGTGGCCTTACCGCGCTCCGCAGCCGTCAGTGGCTCAATCTGGCATTGGCGCTGACCGCCGGCCTGGTGCTCGGGCTGGTGACCTTTGACTTATTGCCGGAAATTTTTAACGTCTCTCAAGCCCAAAATCTTAATCCAGTCTGGCCGATGATAAGCCTGACGGCCGGGTTTTTGCTTTTTCATTTATTTGAGAAATTCATGCCGCTGCACGAAGGTACAGAAGAAGAGTATGGGCCGCACCGGCACCCCAAACTGGGCACGGCGCGGGCGGCGGCCTTAAGCGGGCATAGCTTTTTAGACGGGCTGAGTATCGGCGTGGCTTTTCAAGCCAGCAGCTCCGTTGGCACAGCCGTGGCGCTGGCGGTCATTGGCCATCGCTTCGCGGATGGATTCGATACCACCACCTTCATGGTCTTCCACCGGAACAAACTGGTGCATATCAAGCGCTGGCTGGGCGTGGTTATCCTGATGCCGGTCGCCGGAGGCCTGGTTAGCATGGGTTTTGATTTCTCTGAACGGGCGCTGGCGATATATCTGGGCTTTTTCGCCGGATTCATCCTATACATAGCCGCCAGCAATCTGTTGCCCCAGGCCCATACTCAGCGGAATTCACGCTTATCTATCAGTTTGACTCTCCTTGGTACCGTCTTCATGTTCCTGGTCACCCGCTTCGTCTGAGCTATAATTAAGGCATGATTGTGGCGGTGATTATTTTGGCGGTTTTGTGCGCGGCTTTGGCTGGGCTGGTTATCTGGGTTTTGCTTAGGCCAAAGATCGGCCCGGACACCTCAGTCGCTATCATGACCGAAATCAATAAAAGCATGGAGACCTTGCGTGACGGCTTGCAAAAACAGATGAATGAACAGGCTGGCCTGACCAATAAACAAATCCAAGCCCAGCACTCCCAAAATATGCGGATAGTCCAGGAAGTCACCAGGCAGCTGACCGGCATCGAACGGACTAACAAATCGGTCGGCGATGTGGCTAATGAATTAAAGACTCTGCAAAATGTCCTGCAAAACCCCAAGCAGCGCGGCGTACTGGGTGAATATTATCTGGACCAAATCCTTAAAAACCTGTTGCCGCCGGGAACTTATGAACTGCAGTACAAAATGGGCGTGGGAATGACGGTTGACGCGGTTATTAAGCTCGAGGACAAACTGCTGCCAATCGATAGCAAATTCAGCCTGGAAAATTACAACCGTCTGGTCGATGCCAAGGAGGCCGAACGTCTGGGGCTGGAGCGGTCATTTAAAGAGGATTTGAAGCGCCGCATCGACGAGACCGCTAAGTATATCCAGCCGAGCAAGGGCACACTGGACCAAGCACTGATGTTCATTCCATCGGAGGCGATTTATTACGATTTGCTGGCTAATAAGATCGGAGCAGGTGGTGTTTCGGGCCGTAATCTGCTGCAATATGCCGTCGAGAAAAAGGTGACAATCGTTGGTCCGAGCACCTTGGCTTCGCACCTGCAGATTATCGTGCAGGCGCTTCGCTCTATGGAAATCCACAAGGATACCGAAAAAATTCGCAAGAATATCGAACAATTGGGCAAGCATCTACTAGCTCACAATGGTTATATGCAAAAACTGGGCGCCAGTCTTGGCACGACCGTCGGGCATTTTAATACGACCTATAAAGAGCTGGGTAAAATCGACAAAGACGTCGTCAAAATCGCCGAGGTTGAGTCATCAGTCGAGCCAGTTATGCTCGACCGCCCATCAATGGAAGACTAGTCAGCTTTTTAGAAAGTCAATGGTCAGGGCGGCGGTCCAGGAAAAATTGGGCGCGCCGGCCGGTTCACCGGTCAGCGGATTGAAGTATTCATAAAAACCGTTTTTGGCAATCAGTTTGACGGTCTTGTCCTGCAGGCTTTTAGCTTCGGCTGTGAAGCCATAGTTTTTGAGCCCCTCGATGATAAGCCAATTAGTGTTGACCCAGCTCGGCCCTTGCCAGTATTTGAAGGGACTGAAGTAGGGCGAGCTAAGCGGCACGCTCGGCACCGGCCAGCTGGCCTGGAACATACTGCGCCGCTTAAGCAAACCAACTAACTGCTGGGCGCGGTTGCGGGAGATACCGCCGGAGTAAAGCGGCAGCAGGCAGGCGATTGTCGGTTCCTGCACCAGCTTGTGGCTGACGAAGCTGCGGCTGAAGTACAGGCCGCTTTCCTCGTCCCAGAGCTGCTCCAGGGCTTTTTCAGTCCGGGACATGCTGTCAGCCAGGGTTTCTGGTAGCTGCCGACCGGCGGTTTTGGCGATCACCCGCAGGCAGTTGTTTGCTCGGATAAAGATAGAATTAAAAGCCAGGTCTTCGACGGCGAATAATGATCGCGAAATCAGCGCTTCGGAATTATAAGCTTTACGCCGCAGCCGCCGGACCGCCGCCCAGTAGGCCATGGCCTCGACGTTGCTCATGCGCTGGCCCGGCGATACATGCTTGGTATCGGTGCGGACAAAGTTCACGGCGATATCCAGCTTCAGCCGTTCAATAACACTAATCCACCAAGGCATGCTGTGCTTGCGCAGTTCGCTTATCCAGGGCGGGGAATTATCCAAGCCGGACTCATAGGGATGCAGTAGTAAAATCAGGCCTTCCTGGTGGGGGTCGCGATCGGCGTATAACCATTCATGATAACTGATTAAAGCGGGCAGCATTTCTTTGTACCAGCTGCGGCGCTCCGGTGGTTTTAATAACTGGCCAATTTTGAGGACAGCTTCGGCCAGCATCGGCGGCTGGGTTACGCCGCTGGTATTGACATCGGCGGGCGCGTAAGGGTTCACCCAGCTGCGCCATAGGTTTGTTTCGCGCCGGGCCGCCTCGCCGGTAAACACGATATTGGGCAGCATGCCATTGGCCCATTGCCCGCGCAGCAGGCTGCGCAGTTCGGTTTGGGCCCGTTCGATATCTATATGCCTAAGCCCGATGGCGATAAAACAGCTATCCCAAAGCCATTGGTGCGGATAAAGCCGTCCAGCCGGTACCGTCCAGCCGCCGCGGTCATTGACTTGTAAGACCTCCTTGGCCCCCTCCAATAAATCAGTGGTCTCCTCACCCGGCATAAGCCTAGTATATCCTAAGCGGGTTAGAGGTCACAGGATATAGGTTACAGAGGTAAAAATTGCTATACTAGCAAGCAAATGGAGTATAAGATTCCGGAGATTGCTAAAGTTGCCAAACAGCTTAAGCAACAGTTGGAAAAAGCCAACGATAAGCGCTCAATCCTGCGGGCGCCGGAACTGACAGCACTTTACGACCGGATAAAAGAACTATCGGCCGGAGATGCCCGCGCTAAGTTCGGCAAGGAGGTGAACGCCCTTAAAAACGAGCTGCAACAGCTTATTGATTCTTCCCAAATTCCAAATTCCAAATTCCAAATTCCAATTGACGTCACGGCGCCTTTTGACGTCAACACAGCGCCAGAAAATCGGCCAAGCCTTTTGCTGGCCGA
Organism: Candidatus Saccharimonadota bacterium; assembly: GCA_025934715.1. GTDB lineage: Bacteria > Patescibacteriota > Saccharimonadia > Saccharimonadales > UBA10212 > JAIFWC01. Next base: position 305 of record JAICWR010000031.1, on the reverse strand, counting down.
AAACGGCAGCAAACACCCCCTTATGACCGAGCTTGAGCAGGTGCTGGAGATTTTTGGCCGGATGGGTTTCACGGCTGTTGAATCAAAAGAGCTGGACGACGATTACCACATGTTCACTAGTCTGAACTTCCCGCCGGAGCATCCGGCCCGCGATGATTACGATACTTTCGTGACAGACGAGGAACTGATCGCGCCGGCCCACACCAGCACCATGCAGAACCGGGTGCTTAAAGGCTATAAACGCGAGCTGGAAGCCGGCCGCGGTATCCGGGTCGTGATACCAGGCCGGGTCTTTAGGAACGAAG
>JAICWR010000028.1 GCA_025934715.1 Candidatus Saccharimonadota bacterium | reverse complement strand
CAGTCGAAACCGAACTACCCGGCTTAGTATTTAGCAGTATGGGCAGTGGTGAGATCTGGGCAGCAAAGCCAGAGCCAGCGGACTGGGCGAGGGCGGGGGTAATGAGGGTAAAAGCTAATAATATGGCAATAGTACCCTCGACCGCAGACTTCAAACCCCTCATTTCTCATTAATTTTACAGGATATACCGGCAGATTAACACCTGTAAAAACACCGGCTGCGAGAACCGGTGTTTTTTGTGGTGGAGGACTGGATTGGTTTAGAAGAGGCCGGCGCCGACGAATGTCTCTAGGTCTGAGTAATCTGTGCCAGGCTTGGTAAGGCCTGAAATCGCGGCATTGTTCTTCATGGTCACGACATCGCCGTTAGCAGTTCCGGTCGAGGTCGATATAACTTGGTAAGCCGTGTGGCAAAGGCCGCCGCCCTTACCGAGCGAGCCACCGGTGAATACTCCGGTGACCGACGGAGTGCCAGCACCAGTACCGCCGCCCGATGCAACTGTCGCGCCGAGGTTGAATCCTTCCGTACCCGGGCTTAGCGTTGAATTAGAGCCAGTTGTGCCAGAGCAGTTTGACTTAATCGTGTAGTTAGCGTTCGTTGAAAAAAGGCCAGGAGTAGTGTTTCCGTCTAAACCCCAGAGGTTATAGCCGTTCGCCGCATTTGTAGAAATGTTTGCAGTAATGAATGGGCTTTGGCTGGTTGATACCGAGCCTGTAGATAGGGCACCCAGAGCATCGGTTTGCCCGCTTGGTCCCGCCAGAGTCATGCTGAATGACGGATTCACAGAGGCGGTGACATTTACCTGGTCGAGCCCGGCGCCAACTATTGTTGTAGCCACATTTGAGGAATCACTGCCAATTGTGACAACAAACTGATAAGCACCAGCTGTTGGTGTTGTAACTGAGTTAGCGGTTGTGAAGGCTTCACAATATGTAGTCGCATTACTAAGGGCGGTGATGCTAGAAACTGTTATGGTTGAGCCAGACCCGGAAGCAGTAGGGCTACCAGGCAGTGTGGTGTCTGGCGAATCATTGCATGCGCCTATGGCTTGGGTGGCGTTCACCAAGCCGCTGTTGGTTGTCCAAGCTGACGAAAAGTCTACACTTAAAGAGGTTGCTCCGGATGTGGCTGGTTTGAAATCAAGCTCCCAAGTTGTGGCTTGGGCCGTCGCCAGCCTATTTAATCTTACCGACGCCTTTGTCAACGTGGCAGCTGAGGTGCTCGGCATTAAAAAAGGCACTGAAGCCTGCAAAGCCAGAGCTAGACCAAAGCTAACCGCAGCAATCTTTGTTTTTGTAAGTCGCATATTTTTGTAACTCATATAAATATTTTTTTGTTTAAGTTTCCTTAGCTAGTATTTTGGGGTAGCATAAGGGTTTTGTCAACAAAAATTTAATACCTTTTCCACACCTTAGAAATTGGCGGCCGCAATCACAGTGACGATATCTGCGTAGTCTGTAGCGGCGGGAGTGGTATTGGCCGCTTTGGCCTGTAACTGGATGGTGGCCGATCCGCTGGCTATCGGAGAGCTCGCGGCCAGAAGGGTATTGATAATCGTAGAAAGCTGTCCGACATTGCTGCCACTACCGTTGTATGGAGACTGGATTGTTAACCCGCTGGCAGTGCTGACCTGCGCTCCATAGCCGGAGGAGAGGGAGGTTAAATCCACCGGCGATGTGCCTGTGACAGAAGTGATCGTGCCGCCAACGTGGGTGGCGCTTTGCAGCTTACCAGTGGAGTAGACGTAGACATTTCCGCCGTTATCAGCATTCGTAGTAAGCGTTAGATTTAAATTATTAGTCGCGCTACTGATGCTGCCGGCCACCAGTCCGCTAAAAGCCGTGGCATTGCTGCTTGAACCGCAACTTCCGCCGGACCATAAGCAGAAACTGATTTGCTGTCCAACCGTCGCCGCGCTGCTCGACGGCCCGTAAGCGCTCTCAGTGAACTGGCCCTGGGTGGCTTTGGCCCGGATGCAATAATTCGTGCTCGACGATAAACCAATCATATTCTGGCCGCTGGATCCGCCCCAGGCAGCATATGTCTGGTAATCAGCCGTGACCAGGCTTGAACCTAAAGTGTCATCGCTCTGGATGTAATCAATCGTACCAGTGGTAAAGTCGCAAGTCGCGTCATTAACTTTCACCTGGATAGCATAAAGCGCATCGGTCGGGTTATTTTGCTGGTCAATCAAAAAGTGCAGTTTGTCATAGTAATTTGAGGGGTTGGTGAGGGTTATTTTAGGGACGTTGGCCTGCTGGGTCTCGTTAAAACCTGGTTTCTGGGTATAAGTGCTGGTGGCCGATGTCTGCCCGCTGATTTCGCCGGTGATCCCTTCGAGCGAATAATTTCCAGTACTGGAGTTGGCCGTGCCGCCACTGCCAAAGCCGTAGCTGTTAAGTTCGTAGTTTGTGGTTGAAGGCAGCGCCGCCAAAAACAGTGGTACGGTTAGTGCCAGTTTCCAAAACATTAGCTACATTATATCCACTTTAAACTGCTGGCCACAAAATATGCCTCACCGCTCATGCCGCCATATGGGGCTGTGGCTGACACTGTTGCGAGCAGTCCGTTATGTTCTATAAAAAAGGTGTCTTCGGTGCCATCGACTTTTGTGAACTCCAAGCCTAAGCGGCTGTCGTTTTCACGGTAAAGCTTTTTGTTTAAGCGCCGGTAAGCGACGCCGCCGTCAGAGCCAAAATTCCCTTGATACACTCCGATGTTGATAAGCAAGCCTGTACCATCTGTAGAATGGTATTCGTTTACTTGTAGGTAGCTGCCGTTGAGTTTATCAGGCACGGCTTTAAAGTGGGGCGGGTAGCTGAAAGATATGTACCTTCCGTTATAAATTCCGGGCTGGACGAAGGGGTCTGTCTTTTCGGCGCTAGCCTGCGGAACCTGGTTGATGTCCCCTTGCGCTGGAGAGTTTAGGTTGCGGACCGTCATCACCGCCACCACTGCAATCACAAATATAGCCAGGAGCGGCAATGCCACGCGCGGTCTTTTCAGCTTGGACAGCCTGTTTAATTTCCCCATTCTTATATATAAGTATAAAACACAAGAGATATAACGGAATATACTAATAGTATGGACAAGCCGTTGGCGGAGCGGATGCGCCCGCAAAAGTTGGACGGGGTGGTTGGGCAGTCCCATGTTTTGGGCAAAGGCAAACTGCTCGATGAGCTGGCCCGCTCCGGCCAGCCGTTTAATCTGATTTTTTGGGGACCGCCGGGCAGCGGTAAAACCACCCTAGCACGGATAGTTGCCAGCGATTTGGAAGCCGATTTCATTGAACTGTCGGCCGTGACGGCGGGTAAAGCCGACGTCACGAAAGTGGTGGAGCGGGCCAAGCGTAATGAGCAGGGCGACACCACCCAAGGTCCGCGTAAAACAGTGTTATTTGTTGATGAAATCCACCGTTTTAACAAAGCCCAACAGGACGCCTTTTTGCCGCACGTTGAGTCCGGCTTGATAACTCTGATTGGCGCCACCACAGAGAACCCAAGTTTTGAAGTCATAAACCCGCTGCTCAGCCGCAGCCGGGTGGTGGTTCTGGAACCGCTTAAAAAAAATGAAGTGGTGGAAATTATAAAACGGGCGGCCAAAGCCGAAAAACTCAGCGCCAAACGCTTACCTGGAGGCAGCATCGATTTACTAGCGGAGATGTCGGGCGGCGACGCCCGCATCGCCTTAAATAACCTGGAATTAGCGATGAGGCTTACCAAGGGAGTTATTTCGCCAAAAATTATCGAACAGGCCGCCCAGCAGCGGGTGCCGGGCTATGACAAAAAGGGCGAGAACCACTACAACATCATCAGCGCCTTTATAAAAAGTATGCGAGGCGGCGACGCCAGCGCGGCGCTGTATTACATGGCCAGGATGCTGCAGGCCGGCGAAGACCCCAAGTTCATTGCCCGGCGGATGGTGATCTTCGCCAGCGAAGACATCGGTCTGGCGGCGCCGGCGGCGCTGAACCTGGCGGTCAGCACCTTTTTAGCCGTAGAGCGGATAGGTATGCCGGAGTGCCAATATAATTTATTCCACTGCGCCAGCGTGCTGGCCAAAGCCGAAAAATCGCGGGCGGTCACAAACGCCATGAACAAAGCCCTGGCCGCCGCTAAAGATTACCCGGATTTGCCGGTGCCGCTGCACCTGCGTAACGCCCCCACCAAATTAATGAAAGACCTCGGCTACAATACCGGCTATGAGTGGAAGGCCGGCTTTAAAGATGCCCGCGGCTTTTTACCAGAGGAACTAAAAAACACAGACTTTTTCTAAGTTGAAACTCAGATAAGGGCTGGTAGACTAGAGGGGCATGAAAAAAGGCATAATCATCATCTTGGCGGTGGCTATCATTGGCGCCATTGCGCTGCATGAAAAATCGGGCGGTAATCCGCGCCTGGTTTCTCCGGGCTCGGTGTCAGGCGCGACTTCTGCCGTATCAAATAGCAGCAATGTTACACCAACCAAAAGCTATAAAGACGGCACTTACACTGGCCAGACCGAGAACACGCCTTATGGGCCGGTGCAAATCTCGGTGGCTATCAGCAGCGGCAAGATCACAGATGTTAATTTCCTTCAAATGCCTAATGATCTCGGCCATAGCCAGGAAATCACTAATTTCTCTGAACCGCTTCTTAAACAGGAAACCTTGCAAAAACAAACCGCCAAGCTGGACTTTGTGACAGGCGCCACCGTCACCAGTAGCGGCTACCAACAGTCGCTCCAGGCTGCCCTTGACCAAGCCGCGATAAGCTAAAATAATCTCATGCGGCGTGTGTTTGAGGTCATGGGGACAGCAGTATCGGTTGATATCCCGAACTGCCAAGACGATGCTGTTTTTCGCCGGGCGCTTAACCGGCTCAGGGATATTGATGAGCGGTTCAGCACTTATAAGCCGGCCAGCGAAGTGTCTCGATTTGGCAACGGAAAACTAAGCGAAGCAGAGCTAAGCAGGGAGCTAAGCTATGTGATAAAAGAGTGCCGGAAAGCCGAAAAACAGACTGGCGGCTTTTTTTCGGCCTGGGCCGCCGGCGTGTTTGACCCTAGCGGTTATGTGAAGGGCTGGGCTATTGACCAGGCGGGGAAGGCGATTGAAGCCCAAGGCTATAAGACCTATTGCATTGGCGCCGGCGGCGACATCCTAGCCCGTTCAGAGAGTGATAAGATCTGGAACATCGGCGTACAAGACCCAAAGGATAATACAAGAATACTTAACAAGTTAAGTATTTCCAATGGCGCGGTCGCCACCAGCGGGACTTACGAACGCGGCCGGCACATTATAGATCCAAAAACTAAAAAACCAGCCGACAAATATTTAAGCGTCACAATCACTGGCCCAGACATCGTGACAGCTGACGTCTTGGCCACCGCTGTCTTTGCCGCCGGCCAAAATAATCCCGGTTTTATCAAAAACTTCCCTGGTTATAAGGCTATATCGGTGCGCTAATCGCCGTAGCCGGGGAAGTAATCGGTTTTAATTTGGGCAGCCGGCAAGCCCATTTTAGTCAATGCCGCCTCGACGGCTTGGACAAAGCCGTAGGGGCCTGAAATGTAAAAAGTCCGCTCTTTATAATCTGGCACGAATGTGGCGATGGTTGGCCGGTCAACCCGCTTGTCCGTCAGGAAGCCTACCTTTAACCCTGTGGATTCGGCCCGTTTAAACAAGCCGTCAAATGCGATTTCGCCCATCGATGCCGAGGAATAAAGCAGGGCGGTGTCGCGCTTTTCTCCGGAATCGAGCAGATATTTAACTATGCTGCGAAACGGCGTGATACCCACCCCTCCGGCCATGAAGGCTAATTTTTTAGAAGTATCTTTGGGTAAAGTGAAATTGCCGGCCAGATACGAAGCCAATATTTCATCGCCCGGTTCCAGCTCATCGAGCTTTTGTTTGAACGCGCTGGGCCGCTCCGCGGGCATTTTAACAGTGAACATCAACTCGTCTTCGGTGGGCGAGCTGGAAATCGTCAGATAGCGGCGGTTGCCGCGGCTGTCGGTGCGGTTATGAGGGATTGTCCACTCCAT
>JAICWR010000033.1 GCA_025934715.1 Candidatus Saccharimonadota bacterium | reverse complement strand
GCTATGGCCAGGGCGGCCCAGCCATGGCTGCCGGCTGCCGGCGCCATAATCAGAGTCAGGATCAGGGCGCTGATTAGGTCGGATTCTTTATTGGACGGTATGTTTAAGAACTTTGATAACAATTTGTTGCTGGCCCAGCAGACGGCCAGCAGGAAAGCCGCCGAGTAGATGATTTGGTACCAGTGGTAAGTGACTTGGTGGAAAAAGCTGCCGATGACGGCCCAAACCACCAGGGCCGCCAAATAATAAAGCATCAGCCGGTAAGAAGTCAGCCGGTCGTTGATCATGTCTATCTGCCGGCCGGCGGCCTGCCAAATCAGGTTAAACTGCCTCATTTCACGTAATTGTCCATAATTGAGCTGAACATTCGCTTAAAGCCGGCTTAGCCGCGGGAGCAAACGGGGCAGGTGACCTCAAGCTCGAATTCGGCTGCCCAATGTTTGCCGGCCGGCCACCACGGTTCGTAATCGTGGTAACCAGCGTAATCCGCGGCGGCCCGCATGACCCAACCAGCCCAGCCGTATAAATGTACGCGGCTCCATAAGACCGCCGCCCAAAAGGGGCCGGCCGGCGTGATATAAATCGGTTTTTTGGGCCGGTAACGGCGCGGCTTTTTGCCGGCGGCCTGTCTTTTAAGGTTCTTGGCCAAAAAAGCGGCGTCGTATAGTGCCGTTTGGGCCATCCCGGAATATTTGGTGCCGGCATTATCGCCTATGACATATATATTAGGTTCGGCCTGGAGGTGGTCGTCCACCAAAGTTTTGCCGTGTTCAGCCTGCGGGAATTTGTTAGCACCCAGGAAGGGATGCTCGGTCACACCGGCTGTCCAAATCACAGTGTGGCTTTGGATGTCGTGGCCGCTAACTGTCAGGCCGTCGGCCGTTTCGGCCTGTACAGCCTGGTTAAGGTAAAGCTTTATGCCCAGGCCGCGCAGGCGGCTGGCTAAGGCTTTGGAATAACTCTTGGGCATCCGCGGTGTGAGCCGCGGCGCGGCTTCCACCAAGTCAATATGCGGCTTATGCTTAGTCAACCCGTGCTTGCGCATCACGAACTTGATGAAGGATGGCAACTCGCCTGCCAGCTCAACACCGGTGGGGCCGCCGCCGATAACCACGTAATTCAAGTCGGGTTTGCCTTCATCCACCAATTGTTTATGGATATGGTTGCGCAATTGTTTGGCCTCGGCCTGGGTTTTAATGCCGTAGGAGTACTTCTCCAACCCTTTGATGCCGAAATAATTGGTGACTACTCCCAGGGCGACCACCAGAACGTCGTATTTATAACTTTTACCAGCTGCCGTCTTGAGGGTTTTAGCCTTACGGTCCAGCGACTTTGCCGTCCCCTTTTCCAACTTCACTTGTTTGCCGGAAAAGATCTCCTTGAGCGCTATCTGGGCCGCCTTCATATTGCCACCAGTGGCAGCCCGGTAGAGGGCCGGATAGTAACGGAACATGTCACTATCCGACAGTAAAGTGATATCCATGGACGGGTCATCAGATAGCTCAAGCGCGGTTTTAATACCGCCAAAACCACCGCCCAATATCAGAACTTTGTTTTTTGCCATTTTTTATCCGCCAAAACTTACTTTTTGGATATTAATCGATATATTTGTAACCATCGTATATTTATTAGCTTAACCCAAATCTTCGTAATCGACGAAATTTTTATTAAAAGTAAGTTTAGGTGGACGAAGCAGCAAACAATTGGGCAATTGAGTTTTGTCCGGTTTTGAGTTTTTGTTATGATGGGTGGGATTATCTTAAAAAGGAGTGGTGGTGGCTAGAGCGAAACGGGAATTATCAAAGCATTCGGAAAATAAGTGGGTGATTCTAGCTTTGCTGGCTATGGCCCAGTTCATGGTTGTCGTCGATATCACTATCGTGAACGTGGCGCTGCCATCGATGTCCAAGGCCCTGCATTTCTCAGCCAGCAACCTGCAGTGGATAATCACCGCTTATACGCTGACATTCGGCGGATTTTTGCTTCTGGGCGGGCGGGCCGCCGACGTTTTCGGCCGGCGCCGGATATTCATATATTCCGTGGCTTTGTTTGCGATCATGTCGTTGCTTTGCGGGCTAGCCCAGTCAGAAGGGCAAGTGATCGTGGCCCGTGCCCTGCAAGGCTTGGCCGGCGCCATCATGTCGCCGGCGGCACTTTCCATCGTCATCAGCGAATTCCGCGAGGGCCGGGAGCGCAACACTGCGCTGGGTGTCTGGTCGGCCGTCGCCGCCGGCGGTTCGGCGGTCGGACTGCTGCTCGGCGGCATTCTAACCCAGTACCTCAGCTGGCGCTGGAATTTCTTCGTCAATGTGCCAATAGGCATCGCCGTGGTTTACTTTGCCACGCAGCTTCTGCCACACCATATCGGCGAAGAGAATAAGAAGCTCAAATTGGATCTGCCCGGAGCCGTGCTGGCGACGGCTGGCCTGATGAGTCTGGTTTACGGGCTTTCTAAGGCTCCAAATGATGGCTGGGGCTCGGCCACCGTCTGGGGATTTATCGCCGCGTCAATCATCCTCCTCATTGGCTTTGTCTGGAATGAAAGGCGCACCGACCAGCCGATGCTGCCGCTGCAACTCTTCCGGATTCGAAATGTCTCGGGCGGAAACGCCACGGCGCTGGCCATCGCCTGCACGTTGTTTTCGATGTTTTTCTTCATGACGCTCTATGTCCAGACAGTGCTGGGCTACGGGCCGGCTAAGTCCGGCGTGTCCTTTTTGGTTGTGACATTTGTGATCGGCGTGACATCCGCGTTTGTGTCCAAGATGGTGAACAAAATCGGCTATAAGCCATTCCTGGTCGCCGGACCCGCAATGCTAGCTATCGGATTGTTGGTGACCAGCATTTTGATGAAAGTCGGCGGCCACTACTGGCAGAATGTCTTCCCAGGCCTGGTGTTAATTGCTTTTGGCATGGGTTTTTCATTCATCTCCATGACCCTGGCAGCCACATCGGGCGTGCCAAAGCATCTGTCCGGAATCGGTTCGGGGGTACTTAACACCTCGCAGCAGGTGGGGGGAGCCATCGGCTTGGCCATCCTTTCCGCAATATACGCAACCACGCTCCGCACCGACCTTTCGGCCCATATGGCGCTGAATCCCTCCAAAATCCACGGTTTCCAGGCCGGACTGCATGTCGGAGTGGGTCTGGCGGTAGTGGCGGCGCTGGTCGCTCTGCTAGTGGTGAAGAACGAAAAAGTGGATGCCCAAGAAGCTATGATGGCCGCCGAAGCCGGCAGCTAAAGTGCTTTCCCTAGGCGTTGCTGCAACTGGCGCAGAGGCCGTAGATTTCTAGCTGGTGGCCGCGGGGCGAGAAGTCCGTTTTAGAAGCGACGTTATCTATCATAGTTTCGAGCATGGGGCTATCAGGCAGGTCAACCATCCGGCCGCAGTTAGTGCAATACATATGATGGTGGTGGCCGGTGAAAATATCAGATAGTTCAATTTTGTATTTCCAGCCGACGTT
>JAICWR010000022.1 GCA_025934715.1 Candidatus Saccharimonadota bacterium | reverse complement strand
CACGCCGCCTACGGCGGCGTGGTGCCCGAAATCGCCGCCCGCAGCCACGTAGAGGTTATTATCCCTGTTATTAAGCAAGCCCTGGTGGACGCTGGAGCGGATTGGGGCAAAATAGACGCCATTGCCGTCACCAACCGGCCAGGCCTTATCGGCAGCCTGTTGATAGGTGTTTTGAGTGCCCGGACCTTGGCAATAACCAAGGATAAGCCGCTCTATGGAATCAACCACGTCTTGGCCCATACTTACGCCAATTTCATAACCGACACCTCCCCTGCCCTATCTACCACCTACCAACTGCCAACTACTGCACCAAAATTCCCGTTTTTGGCGCTAATTGTCTCTGGCGGCCACACCCAATTGATGCTCTATAAAAGCCACCACGACCACACCATCTTGGGCCAAACGACAGATGACGCTGTCGGCGAAGCCTTTGATAAAGTCGCTAAATTACTGGGCCTGCCCTACCCCGGTGGGCCCTCGATTGATAAAGCCGCCACCCATGGCAACCCCGAATCAGTTAGGTTGCCAAAGGCTAAGCTGGAAAACCCGTATGATTTCAGCTTCTCAGGCTTAAAAACAGCGGCCTTGCGGGCCGCCCAGCAGCTGGCTGGCAAAGATTTCACCTTCCCTTCCCATAAGCTGCCAAAAGCCTTGTCTGCCGGCCAGAAAGCCGATCTGGCGGCCAGCTTCCAAAAGACCGCTGTGGACACCCTGGCGGACGCTCTGATGGCCGCTGTGCAGGCACACCGGCCTAAAAGCGTAGTGTTGGCCGGCGGCGTCGCCGCTAACCAGACTCTTAGGGAAACTTTAAGAAGCCGGCTGGATATTCCCCTGCTCTACCCCGACATAAAGCTCTGCACCGACAATGCCGCCATGATTGCGGCGGCTGCATATTACCAGCACCAGACGGCAGATGACCCCTATAAACTAGCAGTTATCCCCAGCTTTTAGGGCGAAAATTCTTGCCGGGCTGTGTCATTGTTGTTATGCTAAATTTTGAAAACAAACAGGTGCTAAACTCAACCAATCAGGCATTATTCAAAGGCTTTTTACGTTGCCGTTGTTCGTAAAAAGTTCTACTGGGTAGTGCCTGATTTCATGTGAAAACACCTTAGCGCCTAATTGCCAGTTGTAATATAAACACGCCCTTGATTATTAGCTACCTCTGTAAAATCCTTGTATACTTTAGTTCATGAAACTGCCGAGCGTATATGAGCCGGGCAAGTATGAAAACGAGGTTTACTCCTTATGGGAGGAGGGCGGGGTGTTCACCGCCGACCCGGACAGCTCTAAAGAGCACTTCTCTATCAGCATGCCGCCGCCCAACGAAACGGGCACGTTGCACATGGGCAGCGCGCTGTTTGTGGTACTCCAGGATATACTAAGCCGACATGCCCGCCAACAGGGGAAAGACGTGCTGTGGCTGCCTGGCACCGACCATGCCGCCTTAGCTACAGATAACTTAGTGGAAAAGCGGCTGGCAGAGCAGGGGACTTCTAAACACCAGATAGGCCGCGAGGCCTTTCTCAAAGAAGTCCAGCAGTTTGTCGGTGGCAACAGGGATAGGATCGTTTCACAGTTAAAATCCATGGGCGCCAGCTGCGATTGGAGCCGGATGCGCTACACCTTAGACCCAATGCTCAACCGCTGCGTGAACGAGGTGTTCGTCAAAATGTATAACGACGGTTTGATTTACAGGGGTGAGCGTATTATTAACTGGGATCCGAACCTCGAGACCACCGTATCCGACGATGAGGTGGTGCACAAGGAAGAAAAGGCACCGTTTTACACCTTACAATATGGTCCGTTCCAGATTGGCACCGCCCGTCCGGAGACCAAGTTCGGCGATAAATACGTGGTGATGCACCCCGACGACAAGCGCTATGCCCAGTACAAGCACGGCGACAGCTTTGAAGCCGAGTGGATTAACGGCCCCGTGACAGCCACTATCATCAAGGATGAGGCGATTGACCCGGATTTTGGAACGGGGGTGATGACTATAACGCCCTGGCACGACCACACCGATTTTGAAATCGCCGAGCGGCACGGGCTGGAAAGGGAACAGATCATCGATTTTGACGGCAAGCTGCTGCCCGTCGCCGGGGAATTCGCGGGCATGAAAATCGACGCAGCCAGGCCTAAGATCGTCGAGAAGCTTAAAAGTAAAAACCTGGTCGTCAAATCAGAAGATTATACCCATAACCTTGCCCTGAATGACCGTGGCGGCGGAGTTATAGACCCCCAAATCATGCTGCAGTGGTTCGTCGACGTCAACCGGCCGGCCGTGAACTGGAAAGGCCAGCTGAGGTCCCTGCGGGAAGTGATGCGGGCGGTGATCGAAGACGGCGACATTAAGCTGGTGCCGAAGCGGTTCGAACGCACTTATTACCGCTGGATAGACAACTTGCGCGACTGGAACATCAGCCGCCAGATCTGGTGGGGCCACCGCATTCCCATCTGGTACAAAGGCGAGGAAGTTTATGCCGGAACCCAGCCGCCAAAAGGGCAGGGGTGGGAGCAGGACGCGGACACCCTAGACACCTGGTTCAGCTCGGCACTGTGGACCTGGAGCACCTTGATAAATCCCAGTTTAGCGGGCGATTTTAATCTAAGCTTAGATGAGCTGCTGGCGCGCAGCCCGGATTATAAAGCCTACCACCCGACCTCTGTGATGGAAACAGGTTGGGACATTTTATTCTTCTGGGTGGCCCGGATGATTTTAGCCACCACTTACGCCACCGGTCAGATTCCTTTCAAGACCGTTTATCTGCACGGGCTGGTGCGCGCTGAAGGCGGTAAAAAGATGAGCAAGAGCGACCCAGACACTATTATCGACCCTATGGGTGTTGGCCAAAAATACGGCACCGATGCCTTGCGGCTGGCGCTTGTGTCAGGGGTCAGCGCCGGCAGCGACCAAAGACTGGGCATCGGCAGGGTGGTGGATAACCGCAATTTCTGCAACAAGCTGTGGAACATTGCCCGTTACACAGAAGGCGTGGCCGGCGAAGCGCAGCCCAAAGCCGCTCCTAAAACGCCCGCCGACCATTGGATACTTAACAAGTTAAGTATTTTAACAGATGGGATTTCCGCAGATTTGGATAATTTTCACTTCCACCAGGCCTACCAAAAACTCTACCATTTTGTCTGGGACGACCTGGCAGACTGGTACGTGGAGAGCTCCAAAAAAGAACCCAGACCATCAGTATTGTCGGCGGTTTTGCGCTCAACTTTAATTTGCGCCCATCCTTTCATGCCGTTTATCACCGAGGTTATTTGGCGTGAGCTCGGCTGGGACCAGCAAGGCTTACTGGCGGCCCAGACCAAACCGGAACCTATAGAATTTAACAGAGATGAATCTGGCAAGTTTGAAGAGACGAGGGCCGCCATATTAGCCGAGCGGGCACCTGACCGGATTAAAAAATTGTTGGCTGAAAAGCAGGCTGTCCATCGTTCTATCGAGACCCTGGAAAAGCGGCTGGCTAACCAAGAATATATCAATAAGGCCCCTGAAGAGTTGGTCCAAAGCACACGCCAGGAGCTAAATGCGCAGAAGGACCAGCTCAGGAGTATCGAGACCGAATTAGAATCATTAAAAGGCTAGGGCGTTTTTAATCTGTTCGATACTGTCTTCAGGGTGTATTTCGTCGAACCAGCTGATTTGCAGACCGGCTTTATCAGCTGCGGTTAAATATGCTCTGGTGTCATCGGTAAATAGTATCTCGGAAGGCTCCATGGCCGCCAGTTCTATGGCCATCTGATATATCTGAGGGTCCGGTTTGATTAAACCGACCTTGTATGAATCAATTACGACTTTGTAGTCTGCATCCGGAATTATTCCTTTGCTGTGCAGCTCGTCCAAAAAGCCCGGCATATTATTACTCAAAATCCCGATTTCATAGTTATCAGCCACCCATTTGACGAGCTCGGCGACTCCGGGCATGGCTTCAATATTGCGCATATAGTACTTATGCCAATCAAAGCTAGGCACATTCAGTTCGGAGGCTATAGCGCCGTTAAATTCCTCAAGGTTTATCTTGCCATCGCATACATCGTCGTTGTGGCGCCAGAAGGAAGTTTCAACTTTATCAACGGGCACGCCGAGCTCTCCGCCGGCGTCGGTGAAAGCCCGTTGGTAATATCTGACAAGTGTGCCGTGTACGTCAAAGTATACAAAGCGCACACCGGTTTTAGAGCGCTTTTTGGGGTTGGGTAGGGCAGGGGAGGCGCCGCCGCTGAGCACCCCCATAAGATCCTCCACGGTCGTACCCGTGGCGGCCGCTATATTAGCCACGGTGAAAACAGAGGGGGAACGAATGGCGCCGCGCTCAATCTTGGCCAAGGTGGAATAAGAAAGCCCCGCCTTTTGGCAGAGCTCCTGCTGAGTCAAGCCGGCTCGTTTTCGGGCTACTTGCAATCTCTTGCCAAGGGCTTTTTCATCCATGGCAACACCGCCCGAAACTCAACCTCATATAGCCATATAGTATCAGGTGGAGATGTTAGCGGGCAAGAAAATTAGCATTATGTGGCTAGAAAGCTAGTCTTTTGGCCATATCGGCCAGCTGTTGCTGATCCGGTTCAGCCTCGATATCAACGATCCGACGGTATTCTTCCATATTATTAAAAGGGAAAACGTGCACGTGGGCGTGGGGCACGTCCATACCCATGACCTCGAGCCCCACGCGGGCAGGGGAGAGGACGTCCTTAAGCCTGTTGGACACTTTTTTGACTGTCATCCAGACCGCCTGATAATCCTCATCGGGTAGTTCTTGGATTTGGTCAATCTGCTTTTTGGGGACCACCAAGCTATGGCCGGGGGTTTTGGGGTGGATATCGAGGAAGGCCAGCGTCAGATTATCTTCGTAGATTTTATGGGCTGGTATTTCGCCTTTGATAATTTTAGTGAAAATGCTGTCGGCCATCACTTCACTATCAGTTTAAAAATGGAATAGAAGATAAAGAAGATCACCACTGCTGAAACAGAGGTGGCGATAGCGGCCGATTTGGCGTTATTGCCGCTGAATTTTTGAAATTTGGTGTAAAGCCAGCCGGCGGCGCCGGCCGTGAAGAAGAAGCTAACTAAAGCGGCGCTCATAGCTAAATGATAGCAAACCTGGCGGAGAGGGTGGGATATCGGCTCCGCCTCTTCCGCTCAGAAGTGCTCGGAGTGAACTCCTGCGCGCTTCTTCGTTTCACCGAACCCACGGCTGCATCCGCTGACGCGCCTGCCCGTGGGTTCCAGCCCTAAGCAGAGAAATTGAACCGCCATCAGCCGGTTCAATTTCTCTGGCGGAGAGGGTGGGATTCGAACCCACGGTACCTTGCGGCACAACGGTTTTCGAGACCGTCCAGTTCAACCGCTCCTGCACCTCTCCAACAGAGGTAATTATACCTTAATAACCGCCGCCAAATTGAAAAGCGCCCCAGAGGGGCGCTTTTCAGGCTGTGAAGCCAGGTTTAGTAGCGCCGGCCGACAGACAGTAGCGCGCTGACTATCCAGGCGGCAATCAGGTAGACGGCTAGAGCGACTAGCGTGTATATCTCAAAGTGGGAACCCGTCCGCCCAGCATAGACGTCGTTATAGTGGAACATGCCAAAGAACGGGGCGACAAACGGGTGTGAAACCCGGTAAATGAAATTGACGAAACCGTTCAATGGGTTAGCTGCCAGGACCGCTAAAATGAACCTGATAGCCAGCAAAAACGCAATTACCCCTCCAATTAGCCAGACGATGCGCGATGCGACGGTTAATCCGTAGTTTGCCGTGCCAGCTGGTTCAACCACCTCGTTACGTGCCGTTCTATCTCTATAATAGAGAGGCTGTCTTGCTCGTTGAACTAATGGCATTTAGAATCTCCTTTTTTACCTCTCTCATGATAAAAAACTAGCCGATAATAAGCGGTTAGATATCTAACGGGCTTTATGTTAGGAATTTTTCCCGTTAAAATTAGCCTATTGAAGATTTAGGGAGAAGTGATGTTTAAGGAGTTTCGAAAGTTCATCCTACGCGGCAACGTCGTCGATTTGGCAGTCGGTATCGTTGTCGGTGCGGCATTCAACGGTGTCATACAGGCTTTGGTCAAAGACATCATCACGCCGCTTTTACCGACCGGGCACGGCAAAGATTTCCAAAACTCCACCTTTTCTTTTGGCCAGAACCATGTGTTTCATTATGGAGATTTCGTTAACACTTTGGTGTCTTTCATCATCGTAGCCGCGGCGGTGTTTTTCTTTGTGGTGCAGCCGATTAATAAGCTGACCGAGCTGTCAGCCAGGCGCAAAGACACAGAGGAGCCGACCACCAAAAAATGTCCGTTCTGTTTCAGCGAAATCAATAAACAGGCCACCCGCTGCAAATTCTGCACCTCTAAATTAGAGGCCGCCAAAGCCTAGGCTACAGCCGTGGAAAGTCGAGATGAAAAGTTTCTCGAGGTTCGGGGAAAGAAGCTTCAAGATGATTGGTATTCGCTCAGAGTCCAGTATCTCCTCAGACGCGAGGGCTTGATCACTAAAGCAGCAGAACAAAGTCGGATCGAAGTCATGGGGGAGAAACTCGAGGATAAGGACTATAAGCGTACAGTTAAGGCCTTACTCAGACGGCAGGGCTTAATTACTAGAGAAGTGGTAGAGAGGATTATTTATATCGGCCTTCCCGAGCTGGAGTTCTTTGGGAAACACCAAGCGCCAAACGGCCACTACCTAGCAGAGGGTTCCTTGCGGGCAATACTGGAAGATGCAGACCCTAGATCGCCTTCCCGAGAAATCCGGCGGCTAGTTGATGAAGGACTGGATGGTTTAGCCGGTATACAGATAGCCTTTAACGACTTGGGCAGGATTGCCGGCGAAAACAGATTGGAGCAAATTCAAGGAATCGGGCCACAAAGACGCCAATTCCTTGAAAGTTTCATCTCTACCGCAAAGGGCGAAGGTGATTTTAGCGGCCTGAGTCAGCCGTTGGCCTAAATAATAATTGGTACGCGTGGCAGGATTTGAACCTACGACCTTCGGCTCCGCAAGCCGACGCTCTATCCAGCTGAGCTACACGCGCTTAACAGGGGTAATTTTAACAGATTACAGAGGTAAATGCTAATTTATAAACGGAGACGGCGGGTAAGGCGGTCGATGCTGTCGAGCTGGCGGTTTTCATAAGGTAAATAGTCGCCGATGGCTTCCACTATTTTCTGCTCGTCTTTTGGGTCAAAGTAAGCCGATAGGGGCGGCATCAGGCGCTTTAGGGGGAAGAGGTTGACGCTGGACAAATCGCCCTCGTGTACGGCAGTGAACGATTTATAATTGCCAAAGCCGTATAATTTGCCGTTGACGCTTATGCCGGAGGAGGATACCTCGTATTTAGCAACCCCGGGTTTTTGGCTGGCGAACACCCAGACGATTGCCCCGACAACCACTATTATGACGGTGGCGAATATATCTTTGGCTAACAGATAGACAATTGCTGCCAATAATAGTGTGGCTACCACCAGGGCGCTGTACCAGCTGGGCCCGTGATCTTGTTCGATGAATTCGGCGGCCTCCCAGGAGATGTTTTTCGGTGTCCGGCTGTGCGACGACGGGCTGCCTCTGGAATCGTCGTCATTCTGGGGAGAAGAGGCAGTGCCGCTATCCGGCTTATATTGCCAAGGGGTACTTTCGTTCTGCTGCATGCTTTAGCTTATCTTGCTAACGCTAATTGTAGACGAACTGTATCTGAAACGCCATCTGGCCATACAATACCTTTATTGATATACTTACCTCTGTTATTCAGCCCCATGGAAGGGTGACCGAGCGGTTGAAGGTACCGGTCTTGAAAACCGGCAGGTGTAAAAAGCCTCGTGGGTTCGAATCCCACCCCTTCCGCCACGCATCGATGAATCCCAGCCTCGCTAGCAATTTGCACAATCAAGTGGCGCAAATTGAGCGAGGCCTTTATTATCGCTGCTCTTCCGTTTTGCGCAGCTCCGCGCAAAACGGTATAATTACCCCTGTTCTTTAATTACAAATTGAAATGCTAGCGAAGCGATGTTTCAATTTGAGAGGAGGAGGCGAGCGAGGCTGAAAGTAAGCAAAGTTTACGAGCTTACGGAAGCCGGCACCTCGACTCCGACGAGGAGAGGTACCCAAGAGGCTGAAGGGGTCGGTTTGCTAAATCGATAGGGGGGCGAAAGCTCCCGCGAGGGTTCGAATCCCTCCCTCTCCGCCATTTATAACTTTTTAGCGAATATCGCGGCGTCGACGCTTTTGGCGTCGGCGGCACGCAGGGCTTTGGTGGCGGCAATCATCGTGCCGCCGGTGGTCACGACATCGTCTATAAGCAGGATGTTGCGGCCTTGGACTAATCGCTGGTTCTTGACCGCGAAACTATCGGCTAGCTGGGCCAGGCGTTCTTCGCGCTTGGCCCCCAGCTGGCGGGTTTGGCCCAACCGGCGCAGGCTATTGATGTTCCGCAGCTTAAGCTTCAGGGCAATGTCACGCGCCAGCAGATCGGTGTGGTCGAAGCCCCGCTCACGAATCCGCGCCGTGGCAGTAGGCACCGGCACCACAATATATTCTTTGGCAACGAACCCTTCAGCTCCTCTCATAAATGTCTCGCTCATCAGGCCGGCAATCACCTGGGAAGCGGCGCGCTGCTGGCCGAATTTATACAAACTCAACAAATTGCGGGCGGTGCTTTCGTAGTTCGTGGTCACCCAGACCCGTCCAGGCGCACCGGTGTGGCGGCAGCTTTGGCAGGTCCTTGACCCCCCGCTCAGCTTATTGCAGCGCCAGCAGCGTTCGCCGAATGGGGTAATGTGTCCATCGGCGCAACCACCGCATAGGGACAAGCCCTCTTTACCGCAGCTTATGCAGGTTGGCGGCGCCAGCCAGGTGATGACATGCTCCAAAACGCTCATGATTCCGTTGTGATTATTCCGTTGTAAATAATCGTACCAAATGGTTGCGCCAGAGAAAGTGCCTAAGCTATACTAGCATTAACACAAAGAATCAAATCTGAAATTCTAAACATAAACTTGGAGGATTTTTATTATGGCTCGAGGCGGCCAGCAACCACAAGATGATCTGTTGATGGGCGATGATATCACCGCCGCTTTTTTGAGTGAAGAAGAGGTCCCAGCCGAAGACGCGGCAGCGTCCCAGCCGGAAGCCGAAGAGCCCGTGGACGAATGGGATGAGAGCGAAACCGTAGCCGGCCAGCTGGCGGTGGATGTTTATGAAACCAAGGAGCGCCTGGTCGTCAAAGGCCGGGTGGCGGGCGTGAACAAAAGTGATTTGGATGTCAGCATTTCGGACAACACCCTGACTATCAAGGGTACCCTTAGCGCTGGTAGTGAAGACGACGTTGAAAACTATTTTCTGCAGGAATGCTACTGGGGCGAATTCAGCCGCAGCCTGGTCCTGCCAGTACCCGTTAAAGAAGATGAGATTGAAGCTTTGCTCAAGGACGGTGTGCTGACTATTAGTTTTTCAAAGCTGAAGCAGGACACTGTGAAGAAAATTGAGATCCAGTAGGTTAGCTAGACACATGAAAACGCCTCAGCACAGCTGAGGCGTTTTTGATTGCAAGGTTTCTTAAGAAGTGAGTTTACTGAGAGTGAACCTGACAATTATCTGGGCTAGAGCCACCACCACTAAGCCGATAATGGCGTAAAGTATTGTGTTCTTGGCCGCTGTGACACTGGTGTCGTTGCCGCCGCTGGTCACATAGCGGAAACCGCCAACGATGATCATGATGACCGCCACGATTCCGACGATAGCCGACAGCAAGTTAACCGCGGTCTTTACAAGGTTGTTGATTGAGGAAACCGCTTGTCCGCCGGCGGTCACACACTGGCCTGGGTTATCCGTGAACTGCAAGTTTGAACCAGCACACAGACCATTATCAATCTGCTGTTGGGCAGTCTGGGCAAAGGCCGGTGCGGCCATCCCTAAAGAAAGCATTAGAATTAAAGCCAAACCGGCCAAGAGCGTGTTCAGTCTCTTTCTCATGCCCACCATTATAGATAATTATCCCTTGAATGACTATGGGGTGTTTGTGGCGCTGGTGGTCTGATTAAGGACAAAGTGGACCAGCAGCTGGGCTAGTGCAACAATCACGAGACCGATAATAGCGTAAAGGATAGTGTTTTTGGCACCTTTGACTGCTTCGTCACTACCGCCGCTGGTCACATATCTTAATCCGGCAACGATAATCATGATGACAGCGATAATCCCAACTACAGCGGACAGAATGTTAACTACAACAGTGATTAAGTGACTTACGTGGTTAGGGGCGCTGCTACCCGAACAATTTGAATTGTCGGCGGTTCCGGATAAATTACCATTTGAGCCACTACACAAGTTGCCGTTGATTCCTCCTTGGGTGATAGTGTCGGCAGACGCCACCGCACCAAATGCAAACGGTGCCGCAAACATTATCACTGAAGACAGCGATAAGATTAAAAGCTTTAGTTTTTGGATCATTTTATATTTTCCTTTGTTACTGGTTAAAGTATATATTCTCTTATACCATAGTCAACCCGCTTACGGCAAAGCCTAGCCAACGTTATGTAATACAAAATGGACTATTACCTGGGCTACAGCGGCTATCGCAAGGCCAATGACGGCATATAATATGGTGTTTTTGGCGCCTTTGGCCGCTTCGGGGTCACCGGCGCTTGAAGCATAGCGCAAACCGGCGATTATTATCATCACGACTGCAATCACCCCGACAACCGCCGACAAGATGTTGACTATCGTCTTAACGGTGTCATCAAGTGATGTTGTGGGTTTCGCAGTGCAACTATTAGATCCTGCGGCACTATTCACACCACACGTGATGGCTGTTTTCGCGTCAGTCGCCAGGGCGATGGGGGCTGTGAAGACCAAGGACATCAACGGCACAAGCGCCAGAAACTTTAATTGGTTAATTAATTTTTTCATCAATAAGCTGCCCTCATTTAATCAGTCTGTCAGTGATAAATCTAGTGATTGTCCAGGCTAACGCGACAATGGCAAGCCCAATCACGGCGGCCAGCAAACGACGCCGAGAACTGGCTACAGTTTCCTGATTACCTCCCGAGGTAGTCATTGTGATCGCGCTGATTATTATCATGATAATGGCTGCGACCCCTGTGATTAAGGCGACCACATTAGCCGCGCCCTGAATGATATTGCCTGTGCCCGTTAGGCGGTTTTTGCTGCCACTTTCGTTACTGTTGGCCTGCACACAGGCCGGGCTGTTGCCCGCGCTGCCGCTGCAAGCGCTGCCAAATAATTTAAACGCGGCTGTATGAGCCTGCGACACAGCTAATAAACAGGCTAGGGCAAAGATGGATATGAATAATGTTTTTAAGAAATTCGTCATCAACTTGCCTTGTTTATGACAAAAGTCACTATCACATCTGCCATCGCCGCCAATATTAGGCCCGCGGCTATGTATATCATCTGCCGGCGGATTTCGGCGGTTTTTTGCGGCTCGCCATCAGAAATCACATAGCGGAATCCGGCTATCACTAGCATGAGGAAAGCGAGCGCGCCAAGCACCGTGAAAAAAATAGTCAGCAGATGTGTGAGGGTGTCTTGATTAGCGCAGACTTTAGGCAGCTTATCCGCGTTGATTAATAATCCGCTACCCCCCGTAGGACAATTCGCCATATTAGCCTCCCACCGTGTTGCCAATCCAGGCCACAACGCCGGACGCGATTAATATGATCACTAAACCTATTAGCGAGTTTGTCAGACGCTTGCGTGCCGAGGCGCCCTTTTCGGGCTCGCCCATAGATGTAATGTACTGCACGCCGGCGATGATGATTGAAATGACGGCTAAGAACCCGCCGATACGCAGCAGCATATCCAGCACCGCCAAGCCGATTGCCCAGAGGTCACCTGGAAAATGAACGCTTATGTTGCAATTTGGCGGCTGGGGCTGTTTGGGCAAATATTGCCACCAATTGGGTAGGAAAAAAAAGGAATGGCTACAAGTGGCGGCTGCAAAGAAACCACCCATCACTGGAACACTCCCCCCGGTATCAGCCATTGCAAGAAAGCGAACATAAACAGGAAGATGAATAACGCAGCCACTCCATTGGTCATACGCTGCCGGGCGGCCTGCAGTGCGTTGGGATTGTCGCCGGCCATAATATATTGGATACCGCCGGCGACTATCACCCCCACGACCACTATGCCTACGCCGGCGCTCAACCAGTCGACAATTAACTGGATGTCATGGGTCAGGGGGGACTGGTTCAAGCACTTCTGGACATCTTGCTGGGTTGGGGTCTTGGCGCATGGGTCAGTTCCAGAAGTGGAACTGGAGGTAGTGGGCGTTGAAGTCGAGGAGCTACCGGTGCTGGGGCTATTCGGAACTAAGGCGGAAGCGGTCTGTGCGGCTATAAATCCAGCGGCGAAAAATGCTAAAAAAGCTAGGCGGGAAAAAACGAATATTCTTTTAAAAGCAGGCATTTTTATCTTTTAGCTTATCTGACAGCACTATATCATATTTCACATGCCCGCTCTAGGCAATAACCTCTTATGCTTAGATTGTTGACAGGGAGAAGCTGTGATATAGTTTAGCCAAGCAGAACCTCGCAAAATGAAAAACATCAAAAAAATAAGCTTGGGCGCTATATTGGCGAGCTTAGTCTTAGTTGTCGTCATGTCTGTTGGTTATGGCAAAACGTATGCCGCCGACCCTTTTAACTTGGGTTACATAAGCTCTAATAACCAAATAGGCGGCAGTTATAAAGGTAATAGTTTTATTTTTGAGCTGGACTCAGCGCCGGCCAGCAACCCTTGGACTTTCAGTATCTCATCAAACGGGCCTATATGTGAGGGCTCGGAAATAACCAATATAAATCCTAATAACCTTGGGAAGAAGACAATCACTGGCAAAGCCACTAACTTCAGGTATATGGCCAACGGAAGCGCCTGCACATCGCCAAGCCAGGGGACGGCTTACACCGGCAACCTTACAATTGCGCCCAGCACTAACGGCGGCAGCGGCACCGGCGGGGGCGGAGACGGAACCGCCGCTTCAAAACCAATCAATTGGAAAGGGGCCAAGGGTGTTCTGGATAGCACTGGAGCGCAGCTTAAAGTCACTTTCAGCGACGGGACTGTTTTGAACCTCACTGACAACAACCCCGGGGATAGCACTATTAACTTCAAACCAAAGGTCCCCGGCAAATATGGCGGCGTTGTTGTAGCTTCATGGTGCTCGAATACTATACTCCCAACTTCCGGAGGCGACCCTTCATTCGGTATATCACTGTCTTCGTTCTCAGATAAAACAGGCACAGTTAAGGTTTGCTATGCCAGCGATAATGCCCAAAAGTCCATAACGCAATCCGGTATCACCATACCGATAGACAACAGCGCCTATACCAATGCGCACCCTGCTGGACAGACCGCTCCATCATGCGATTCTAACTTTAATTCACCACTAGCCTGGATAATCTGCCCTTCGCTCACCTTGGCGGACAGCGCAGCTGGCGCATTCAATGGATTCGTTGAAGACCAATTATGTTTTAAGACTACTAACCAATCAACCAGCAGCACAGGCAGTAGCATAGTTTGTAAGGGGAATAATAACCTCGACAACAACGTCCACCACGCCTGGACTATATTTAAGAACATTGCTTCGGCCCTGCTGGTGATAATCATGCTGATAGTTGTGTTCTCGCAAGCTATCGGCGGCGGACCGGTCGACGCTTATACGGCCCGTAAGATGCTGCCAAGGTTGGTGGCGGCAGTTATTCTGATGCAGATTTCCTGGATAATGCTTAGGTTCGCAATCGATCTATCCAACGATATTGGGAAGAGCGTGGCGGCTCTTATGGAGGCGCCATTCGGGGGTATAGACCACCTTAACCTTAAGAGTATGATCAGCGTGGATCTTAGTTCAAGTAGCGCGGCGGCGAACAATGTAGTTTTCTTCTCGGCACTGGCAGCTGGAGTTGTGGGGGGTGTCGCTTTAAGCATTCCAGGCTTAGCAATGCTTGCCCTTTATGTGGTTTTAGCGCTGCTAACCGCGTTCGTCGTTCTGTTATTCAGAAAGTTGCTGATAATTTTGCTGGTAATATTATCGCCGGTAGCTTTGATACTGTGGATCCTACCAGGCACCGAGCGCTACTGGAAGATGTGGTGGGATAACTTTCTAAAGCTAATAGCTATGTTCCCGCTGATTATGGCGGTCATTGCCGCCGGGCGGATTTTCGCAGATATAACTGCCGGTAACTCTGCCGTGATGTTCAATATACATTTGGCGGTCGCTCACCTGGGTCCACTGACCGTGCCTTATATAGCTTCGTTCAGTAATTTCGCTGATTTGGCTATAATAATAGGCGCCTTTTTTGGGCCGTATTTTTTCCTGCCGCAGACGTTCAAGTGGGGAGGTATGGCCATGGGGGCGGTATCACAAGGAGTTAAACAAGGTATGGAAAGAGGCGCAAAACCAGCCCAGGAATATCT
>JAICWR010000009.1 GCA_025934715.1 Candidatus Saccharimonadota bacterium | reverse complement strand
TTAGGCACGCCGCCAGCGATCATCCAGAGCCAGCATCAAACTCTTCACAAACCCGAGCTAAAACTCGCCATCTTAAGTTTAAAAACTCAGATTTTTTCGTCCGCCCCTAAGGGCAGACCGAACTGACGTTGTATTGCACTACTCAGTTTTCAAGCTTCTCCGCCTAAATTTCCCCTTTGCGGGCGAAATTTGTGCGGATGCTTTAAGGCTAAAACCCACTTTTCGGCGGATTCTTCTCGTTTTCTAATGTCCCAAACTGGGGACACTCAAAGCAAGGCACCCTATAAGCTCCTTATATAATAGACAACCGCGAAGCGCTTGGCAACACCTTAACTGTGCTTTTTATCACAACGATAAACGGCTTATCTTTTGTTCTTTCGGGTCACATTTATAGAATTGCTATTCCACTGATCTGATTCGAAAGTGTTAAGCGAGGGGCGGGCGTTGCCCGCCCCTCTATGTCTTGAAGCTTACTCGTACGGACGCTGCGCCTGCTCGCCCTCACCAGGCGTGCCTTTGAGAGCGCTGTCGCAGAGCCGAATGAGTCTGTCGGGCGCCGGAAGCGAGCTGTACGTCTCGGCGAAGAGCTCGCGGACGATCAGGAGATGGTTCCGAGCGCTTTGAAGCACACCCTTGATCGGGATGTTGTCCTCGCCACCTTCATCAGGACAATCTCCGAGAATCTCCACTGCCGCGTTGGCGTGCTCGATGGCGCCGACCGGGACACTGCTCGCCCAGATGCCCAGATTCAGGCAGAGTTGGTCGAGATCCTTCTTCGCCTTCTTGTAATCGTCGAAGGTCAGTTCTGCTGTGGTCATGCTTCTCCTTCCCGGCCGCTAGCGTCCGATTCCGAGCGGTCCATCACCCATCAGCAGCTCTCTGTCGAGCTCCTCGTGATGGTCGGTGACGAACAGGCTGTAGGTGCTGGTG
Organism: Candidatus Saccharimonadota bacterium; assembly: GCA_025934715.1. Taxonomy (GTDB): domain Bacteria; phylum Patescibacteriota; class Saccharimonadia; order Saccharimonadales; family UBA10212; genus JAIFWC01. The sequence continues at coordinate 27,721 of JAICWR010000009.1, read as the reverse complement.
AAGTTCCTGGTAGCACTCGAGAGAGCCTTCACGGCCTCGGCCAGCTCGTCATAGGCATTCTCGGCCTCGTCTGAGAGAATCACGATGTGGTCATCAGCTTCTCGTACGAGCACCAGCGAACGGTTGTTGCGGATGCTGCCGATCACGTCGGAGTAGACATGTCGTGTTACAGCGTCCAGCTCACCGAGCTCGCGGTCCTGTTCCAGGTAGGCCACCAGCGACGAGAGCAAGCTCTCACCTTTCAGGTGGTGAAACCGGAGCTGATGGGCGTCCAGCGTCACGCCAAACACCATGTTCCTGAACATGAACTGGTAAAGGCCGTTGATGACTGGCCAGTTGGCGCTGTTGTTCTGGAGATACATCACTACAGTTTCCTCCTGGGGTTTGTAGTTTTCTCTGGCGAGCAGATGACTAAAAATAATCAGCTAATCGCCAGAGAAACAAGGCTTCAATCTGTAAATGTCCACCCAACCACCAGAGGTGATTAAGTGTTATTATTTTACCATAAACGCTTGTAATAGTCAATTAAATATGGTAAAGTATACTCTGAAATTCGGCTAAAGGCCTTTGGCTTGGCCGAGATTTTGTTGTTTAAGGGGCTGATAGGCATCAATGTTCAATCGTCCAGTGAGGAGGAGTTGTGAAAGATACCGCCAGTCGTTTACGCAGAGCGATCGAGAAGATGGCAGAACGCGGCCAGATGATGACTTTCGCCGATGACGGCGACCACATCCATCCGGTCCTCCGTTTCCGGCTGAAGTCCATGCGGCACAGCATCGACGGCCAGCATCGCGTGATGCTGGAGCACCTGGAATGGGGAGATAGGGCCGTCCTGCGGCGCCAACGGCAAGCAGAAGATGTATTGGAGCTTGAGCACGTCCACTACATCGGGACCAAAGTGTGCACACTCGCGTCTCTGTACGCCCAGGGCATCTTGCAGCCGGTTTCGTAATTCGGCCTCAAAAGCACCCTAGGCGCGCGGTTTATCCGCGCTGCCTAGGGTGCTTGCTTCTTTTTAAAACATCTAGCAGTGTTTGGGGGTCGTCGGTCATAATACCATCCACGCCCATTTTTATAGCCCACTCAATCTGCTTTGGGGTACTGACTCTCCATACCATCACTTTAAGGCCGCGCTGATGGATAAGATTAACCATGCGTTTGGTTAAAAAGCGCCGAGAAGTAGCGATGGCTGAGAAACCCTTGCCGAAATAATCCCCTCTGTAAAGAGCTCTGATGTGCCGGTTATATATCCTTGGGTGGCGGCTTATAATGACCCCGCAGTTTAAATCTTCGCCTAATAAGGTTTGCAGTTCTATAACCCGGTGGATGAAAAATGAATTGAGGTAAACTCTGTTTTTGGACTTGGTTTTTTTGATTACATTAGCCAGCGGCTTCAACACCTCATCAGTCTTGGCATCGATCAGGAATTTGGTCTTAGGCAGGGCTTTTAAAACCTCCTCTAGGGTCGGGATTTGTCTGTCTAACCGTTTTTTGAGTTCCGCATATTTGTATTGCTGCAGTTTTTGGGCGTTGGGAGCGCTGGGCTTGTGAAACAGCTTTTCCACATTGTCGGCTGTCACATGCAGGACTATAACCTGCCCATCGGCAGTGTTGGTGACATCCAATTCAAGATGCTCGTATCCCAGCTCAACTGCCGTCTTGAATACTTCCAAGGTGTTCTCTCGGCGATGCCTCTCAAAACTTAGCATACCGGCGCCGCCGCGGTGGGCAATAGCGATTGGGTAGCCGCTGGCCGGCCAAAAGCTATTTTTTGGGGTTAGCGGCGGCTTTTGGTGTTGGCTTTTCATCTGTTTCTTCGGGTTCTTCTTCGTCTTTATCGACCAGCGCCAAGGAAACGACCCTGTCGCCATCATTTAGGCGCATAATACGCACCCCTTGGGTGGCCCGGCCGAGGCTGGGTATATCGCGCATTCCCAGCCGGATAGTCTGCCCATGGGCGGAGATGATGATAATTTCCTGGTCCAAGTTGCCAAGCGCCGCCACGCCGATCAGCGGTCCGGTCTTTTTATTGACCACCGCTGAGCGGATGCCGACACCGCCGCGTTTATGGGGCGTGAACTGTTCGACCTTGGTGCGCTTGCCATAGCCGAACTCACTGATGACGAACATTGAGGTGTTTTCCTCGACGATGTCCATACCGATGACCTGGTCACCGGTTCGTAAGCGGATGCCGCGGACGCCGCGGCTGACGCGTCCCATCGGCCGGGCGTCTTTTTCGCTGAACCGAATTGCCTGCCCCTGGGCTGTACTGATAATCACTTCATCGCTGCCAGTGGTCATACGGATCCATTTCAGTTCATCCCCTTCATCGAGATTGATGGCTATCAGGCCGCTGCTGCGGACGTTTTTATATTGTTCGAACGGCGTTTTTTTAACAGTACCCTTGATGGTGCACATTAGCAGGTTGCCGGTTTCGCCATCAGTTTTACTAACGTTGATTACCGAGCTAACAGTTTCTTCCGGTTGCAGCTGCAGCAGGTTTACTAAAGCCACGCCCTTAGCGTTCAGCCCGACCGCCGGCACTTCATAAGTCTTGATCCTGAACACCCGGCCTTTGTTTGTGAAAAATAATAGGAAGTCATGTGTAGAGGCATTTACAACGTGTTCAATGACGTCTTCTTCGCGGGTGGCCATACCGCGCCGGCCTTTACCGCCACGCCCCTGCCTCTTGTAATCAGCGATCGAAGTCCGCTTTATGTAATTTGCTGATGTAAGTGTCACTACAACCTGCTCGTCCGGAACCAGGTCCTCGTCGCTCAGCCGGCCTAGCTCGGCAGCCACGATTTTGGTCTTGCGCTCATCGCCAAACTGCTTCTTCATGTCCGCCAGTTCGTCTTTGATAATTTTGAGTATCTTTTTTTCGTCCGCCAAAACGGCCTGCAGCTGAGCAATAACTTTGAGCAAATCGGCTAGTTCGTCCTCAATTTTCTTGCGTTCCAGGCCAGCCAGCGTCCGCAGCTGCATGGCCAGGATCGCCCGGGCCTGGATTTCGGTTAGTTTAAATTTTTTCTCCAGGTTGGCCTGGGCTTCTTCCGTAGTTTGGGACGCCCGGATTGTTGCGATAACTTCATCAATATGGTCAAGGGCGGTCTTGAGGCCTTCGAGGATGTGGGCCCGCTCCTGGGCTTTGCGCAGTTCATACTCAGTCCGCCGGCGGACCACAGATTGGCGGTGCTTGATGTACTCCTGGAGGATGTCCTGCAGACCCAGCACCCGCGGCTGGATCCCGTCGACCAACGCCAGCATGTTGTAGTGAAAAGTACTTTGCAGCGGCGTCAGTTTATAAAGCTGGTTCAATAACTTCTTAGGATAGGCATCTTTTTTAAGATCTACAACAACCCGGACGTTGCCGCGCGAGCTTTCGTCGCGGATATCATTTATACCGCCGATGCGTTTGGTCTGCACCAGTTCGGCGATTTTCTCGACCAATCCGGCTTTATTAACAGCGTAAGGAATTTCCGTGATGATGATGCGGTGGCGGCCTTTGGCCCCTTCTTCTATGTCAGCCACGCCGCGGACCACCACGCCGCCGCGGCCGGTGGCGAAAGCACTGCGGATCGATTCCTTGCCATAAACCACCGCGCCGGTTGGGAAATCAGGACCTTTCACATGCTTCATCAGATCGTCGAGCGTGGCTTCAGGATTATCGATTTGTTCGATGGTGGCATCGACTATCTCATTTAAGTTGTGCGGCGGTATATTGGTGGCCATTCCCACGGCGATGCCGACCTGGCCGTTGAGCAGCAGGTTGGGCAGTTTGGCCGGCATGACTTCGGGCTGCTGCTGGCTGCCGTCGAAGTTATCAACGAAGTTGACCGTTTCTTTTTCTAGATCTTCTACCAGCGCCTGGCTGGCGCGGGTCATGCGGGCCTCGGTGTAGCGGTAGGCGGCCGGCGGGTCGCCGTCCATAGAGCCAAAGTTACCCTGCCCGTCCACTAGCGGATAGCGGGTGTTGAACGGCTGGGCCAGGCGGACCATGGCGTCGTAAATCGCCACGTCGCCGTGCGGATGGAATTTACCCATAACCTCGCCGACGATTTGGGCGCTCTTGGTGTGCTTACTTTGCGGCCCCAGATTGGCCTTGTCCATCACATAGAGGATGCGCCGGTGGACCGGTTTGAGCCCGTCGCGGACATCCGGCAGGGCCCGGGCCACGATCACGCTCATGGAATACTGGAGGTAGCTTGTCTCCATCTCGTCCTCGACAGTACGGTCAAGAACGAGACGGGAGTGGTTGTCAGCCGAGGGAATTAATTGTTTTTCAGGTTCTCTGGCCACTTTAGATGTCCAGCTCTTTCACAAACTTGGCGCGGCTTTGAATAAAGTTTTTGCGCATTTCCACCTCTGTCCCCATCAGCTTGCTGAAGATGGAATCAGCCTTTTCGGCGTCCTCTACCTTGACCTGCACCAAGACCCGGTTGGACGGATCCATGGTGGTTTCCCATAGCTGGTCGGCGTCCATCTCACCAAGGCCTTTATAGCGCTGGATGGAAGCGCCGGCCTGTTTGATACGGTCGTCGTTCTTATCAACTTTGGAGCCTTTGGCTTTGCGCTCCTCAATCAATTTGTCTATAACTTCATCGCGTTCTTCGTCAGTGTAAGCATAGTGCTTTTGCTTACCGACAGAAATCGCAAACAGTGGTGGTTGGGCGGCATAGATGTGGCCGCCTTCTAGTACCGGTCGTAAGTGGCGGAAGAAGAGTGTCATCAGCAGGGTGCGGATGTGGCTGCCGTCGACGTCGGCGTCGGTCATGATGATGATACGTTCATAGCGCAAACCGTTAATGTCAAATTGTTCTTCGATGCCAACCCCTAAGGCCTTGATGAGGTTGAGTATCTCCTGATTGGCTAGCATCTTATCCAGCCGGGCCCGCTCGACGTTGAGAACTTTGCCGCGCAGCGGCAGAATCGCTTGGTAGAAGCTGTTGCGGCCGTCTTTGGCGGAGCCGCCGGCTGACTGGCCTTCGACGATGAACAACTCGGCCTGGGAGCGGTCCTTGGTGGCACAGTCGGCCAGTTTGCCCGGCAAACTGGGGCCTTCCAGCACGCCTTTTCGGATGATATTATCACGGGCGGCGCGGGCGGCCTTGCGGGCTCGGGCGGCCAGCAGGCCCTTGTTGACGACCTTACGGGCAATGCCAGGATGTTCCTCAAAGTAATAAGCCAGCCACTCGTTCATCACCCGCTCGACGTAGCCACGGACTTCGGGGTTGCCTAGCTTATTCTTGGTCTGCCCTTCGAACTGCGGGTCGGGGATTTTAACCAGTACCACGGCGGTCAGGCCTTCGCGCACATCATCGCCGGTCAGCGCCTCTTCTTTTTCCTTGAGCAAGCCGGATTTGCGGGAGTAATCGTTAATAACCCGCGTCAGGGCCGTTCTAAAGCCCGTTAAATGGCTTCCACCGTCCATATTGTAAACATTATTGGCAAAAGCCATAACCGTCTCGGAAAAGGCGTCTGTGTACTGCAGGGCGATTTCGACGATACCGTCCTCGACCTGCTTCTCGATATAAAAGATATCCTCGTCCAGCGGTTCCTTGCCGGCGTTCAGATGGCGAACATAGCTTTCGATACCGCCCTCGAAGTAAAACGCGTAAGCGTCGCCGGTGCGCTCATCAGTCACGCTGGCTTTAACACCTTTGGTCAGGTAGGCTTGGTGCCGCAGGTAATCTACTACCCAGCGGTAATCGAACTCGGTAGAACTGAAGATAGCCGGATCCGGATAAAAGGTGATGGTTGTGCCGGTCTCTTTGGTGGCCTGCCCCTTCTCCACCTTTTTGACAGGCTTACCCTGCTTGTATTCCTGGGTCCAGCTGAAGCCATCACGCCTAACGGTAGCCACCAGCTTGGTCGACAAGGCGTTGACCACGCTGGAGCCAACGCCATGCAGGCCGGAACTGACCTTGTAGCCGCCGGAGCCGAATTTGCCGCCGGCGTGCAGGGTGGTCATGACAGTTTCCAGAGTGCTCTTTTTGGTCTTGGGATGGATTTCGACTGGTATGCCTCGGCCGTTATCAGTCACTGTCACGCTGCCGTCTTCGTGCAGCGTGACGGAAAGTTCATCAGCGAAGCCGGCAATTACCTCATCGATGCCATTGTCGGCGATTTCTTTAATAAGATGATGCAGGCCCTCCTCACCGGTTGAGCCTATATACATGCCGGGCCGCTTGCGGACCGGCTCCAACCCCTCCAATACCTGGATCTGGCTGGCGTCATAACTATGGCCTATAGGATTTTTTTCAGCGCTCAAAACTATATATACCCTCTCGTAGGTTCTTTATCTGTTACCACTCTGTTATTATTTTAGCAAAAATAGCCTTGCAAAACAAGCTTTCCGCCAGCGATGCAAGCACCGCCATCACCTGCTTTCGGCAAAGCCGAAACCCGGTAATGGCTTTGGGCGCACTACTGCGTCAGCGCCTGTGCTACTCCTTCACAGTATGTTAAATACAGCTCGGTCCGTTGCTCGGCGCTTCCTTGTACTGCATCCCAATGCTTGCATCGCTGCAACAAAGGATTGATGAACTACGGGTTTTATTATTAAATATCTGTAATGTTTTGGGCTTGTCATCTGGGCGAGCGCCAAGGCTCGCCCTTTCCAACTTTCGGAGGAAAAATGATTAGTAAAGTTTTATGTAAGCTAGGTATGCATACATGGAACTTTGTTGACGACAGACTGCATGGACACTGGAAGTGTAGTCGATGTGGCCTCCTAGCATCAAATATGCCCCTCTCCAATACCTGACCCGAAAGGAGCATGAGATGTCCATCCTCTATTCCTTCGTCAGCATGGCGCTCACCGCTGTTGCGGTCGACCGCTTCCAAGCTAATGACTTCGCCAAAGGCTTCGTCTTCAGCGGGCTGGCGTGTGCGCTGGCCGCAATTGCCATCGCAGTTGCCGGTTTACCGCCCCAGCTAACCCGGAGAAAAAGAAGGTAGAGCCACCTCCCCAAGGGCGGAAGCACTAATGACTTCCGCCTTAGCGCCCCATAGGGGCGCTTTTAAATTGGTAAGCGAGCCCCTTCAAACGGCAAAACTGAGAAAACGGATGATTTTATTAAGCGAGCCACAATCCTTCATGCAAACTCTACATGCCCCAGCGGAGCCGGGCCGGTAGGCTAAGGAGATGGTACAATTCGCTACCAGCTCAGTTAGCCTACCGTCCGCGCGTGAGCGGTTTGCGTGAAGGCTTGTGGCGAGCGGTTAGTCGCTGAAGTGTAAATTGCCCTGTTTATCAATATGAACTACCTGGCTTTGGTGCTTGGTCGGGTCGATTTCACGATCAATGACGAACTCGCCGCCATCCGGTTGTTGGCCGGCCTTTTGGTCAATGGCGGCTTCCAGTTTAGGCGGCGCGCCTTTGGGTTTTTTGTCTTGGGGTTTAGGCGGCAGTTTGGGTTGTTCGGGCTTTGGCTTTGGTCTGGGCTGGGAGGTCGGCTTGACGACATTGGCGCTGGCCTGGCGCTTAGCCAACCACTCGTCCAGGAATGAAGAGCCGCTTGGGGATGGTTTAGGCGCGGCAGCCGCCGGTCGCGCCGGTGGCAGACCCGGGCGGTCAAACGGCGAGGGCGGCGGCAAAGAGGCCGCGAATGGATTGGACGGCCGCGGCAACACCTTGGTCTCCAGCCGCCTGTTAATCTCGGCCTCTACTTGTGATTTCGGGCGGCCGTATTTGGCGGCGCTCAGCTGTTTGAGCGCGTCGGCCAGGTGCGGGTTAGGGTTGCCTAGTGGCGGCAAGGTGGCCATCGAAAACGGCTGGACCGGCACGCCGCCGATCATCATCCGCACCGCGGTGTTGTAATTGGGCAAAAACTGTAAGTCGTCCAGGTCGAACACCGGAGCGAACTGCTTGGCGAGGAACTCGGCGTCGGTCGTTCCGACACGGAAAGCCACTACCGAGCCGACGTTGCCAAAGACAGCGTCGCGGATTTCGTCAGACAGCTGGGTGGTGAACTGGTTGGCGACGATCAAGTTGAGGTGATATTTACGGGCCTGGCTTAGGATATCAGCGAAGGAATCGGTGCTGAAGTTTTGGAACTCATCGACGTACAGGCAAAAGTCCCGCCGGTACTCTTCCGGCACGTCGGCCCGGCTCATGGCCGCGGCCTCGAATTTCATCACGAAAATCATACCCAGCAATTTGGAGTTGAGGTCACCGGTGCGGCCGCGGCTTAAGTTGACTAGCAGAATCTTTCCATCGTCCATGATTTGCCGAAGGTTGAATGCGCTCTTAGGCTGGCCGATGATGTTACGCATCATCTCGTTGCTTAAAAAAGCCCCGAACTTAGACACGAACCAGCTGGTGACTTCGCCGAACTCACTGGAGCGCTGGCTGGCTGGCATCTCTTTACGCCAAAAGTCAATGACTTGCTGGTCTTTGACGTGTTGGAGCTTTTGTTCGACAAAGACGGGGTCGCGGAACAGCTTGGGGATATCAATGAACGTCCCGCCAGCCGGGTCGGCCATCACCGCCAGCGCGGCGTTACGGAACAAGTGTTCGTAGCGCGGGCCGATGATGCCGGTGTGCCCCGGGTCGTAAAGCTTATAAAGCATATTGATCGATTCCTGGATAAGGAAATCTTTTTGGTCTTCGTTCTGGTACTCGAACATATTCAGCCCCAGCGGATAGTCCATATCGGCCGGGCTGAAGTAAATGACGTCTTCGGTGCGCTCTTTGGGCACCATGGCCAGCAGTTTTTCGGCGGTGTCGCCGTGCGGGTCGACAAAAGCGAAGCCGCGACCCTCGAGCATATCTTGCAAAGCCAGGTTTTCCAGATAAGTTGATTTACCGGTGCCGGTCTGGCCGACCACGTACATATGCCGCGCCCGGTCGCTTTCGGCCAAGCGGATTTCCTTTTTAGCGCCGCGGAAGAGGTTGTATCCCATCAACATGCCGTGCTCCGGCACGTTACGCGGGCCGTCCACCTGCTTGGAAGCCTGGCGCTCCAGCTGGCTGGTCGGGATGTTGCTTTGGTCGGGGAAATGGAATAACGTGGCCAGCTCAATGGCATTGAGGATATTTTTTGTCCTGTCCTGTGGGAAGAACCTCAGGATATAAGCGGTGATGAAGCTGTCCAAATCGCGGGCCGGCACAAACTTGAAGCCGTTCTTGCCCGGCGCGTCATATAACGAAAAGGTCGCAACTATATTGTTCAGGATGGTCTGGGCCCGGTGGCTGATGTTACTGCTGGCCACCACCCTGATCATCGCTTCGAAGCCCGGCTGTTTGGTCTTGTCTTCGATAGCTTGGATAGCTGCCTGGTCGAGGCCGGACAGTTCCTTGGGCTCGTCCTTTTTTTCATCGGTGTCCGGCGGTTTGACGATAGCCGTGGCCACGTCGCCCAGCATGCCTATGGCGCCCTCTATGCCCCCGCCATTTTTCTTGCCACGTTTTTTGTCAGCCTCGGTTTTGGAGGCCTTGCGCCAGCCGGGGTCGGCCGGCCTAAGCAAGATCTGGACGCCGGCCCCGTCCTCGTCGGTCAGCGTGGATAAAGCGTTTAGCAGCGGCTGCATGGTATCGCGCTTAATCTCTTCATAAGTCGCTATCGGGTACACAAAGTTCTCTTTAAGAGCTAGTTCCCCGCCTACTGTGCCAGTGATCCGGCCGACCTGGCTGAAAATATTGTGCTCGGCGACCTCTTCCAGGCGGGCGGTCGGGTATGCGCTGACGATCGCCTGCTCTACAACGCCCAACAGGGGCACCGGCACGGCCGCGTAATAATTGATGGCGCCTTTTTTAGCGATGATCTCCAGGCCGATATGCCGCTGGCCGTACAGCCGGTGCTTAAAGCCCTTTTGAAAAGTGCTGGACAGGATGCCATATAATGTCTGGGCCCGGCTGATGTTTTCATTGATGACATCGCGGGCATCGCGGCCGCCGGCATCGGTGTCGTCGCTAAGCGGCGGCAGATGTATCAACACCGGGATCATCTTGAGGCCGCGCTCGTAATTTTTCTGGTCGCGCCAGATGCTCCGCAGATAAAAGTAAGCGAAACCCGCGCCGCCGGCTAGAACCATAAGCAGCAAGAGAAAAATTACCAGGATTGTCATGCCGCGGCTTCGTCTGTCTTAATTTGTTTGTTAAACCGCTTTCTGATGTATTCGGCTTTGACTTTACTCATCTGGTCTTTCTGCAGATGGGGGTCATCCCTTGTGCTGGCGACCACATTTTTAACTTTGTCGATCCACTCCCTTTCTATATGGTCGGGGTTATCAGCGACATTATGGGCAGCATCGGCCGGTGGTATGGTGACATCTTGCGGCGGCGCGGCGATGACCGGCTGGTCAGCCATAGGGATGTCATCGGGGATCACTGGCAAAGCCGGCTGCAGCGGTTTATTGCCGCTGGTCTCCGGCCGCGCCGCCGGCGTTTCCACCGCCCGTTCCTGCTTGGCTTCATCTTCGGGCGAAGGCGGCTGCGGCTGATGTTCTCCCGGCAGCTTAAAATCAGCCGGCGCTTCTCCCCTATTCGGATTCATGGCTTTATTATACCCGCCCGGCCCGCTTTATGGCTAACGCTTTAACATACGATTAACAGATAGGGTGCTAGGAGCGCCGTGATATATAAAAAGCCAGCCCGAAGCCGATTAGAATGAGGATGACCCCATCAACCCAGCTCAGGCTCTGGGCGCTTCTGAACATCAGCAATATTATCAGCACCAGGCTGAGGGCCACGATACGGTACTTGTTCTTAGGGCTCACCTCGCCCGTTTGCAGTCGCACCATGAAGTAGCCAACACTCAGCAAAAACACTAACGCCAATCCGAAAAAAACAGCGGCATAGATGATGTTATCGACCGGGCTGGTGGTCGTCATTAAAACGGCAAGTGCGATTAAGCTTAGGGCTGCTGCTATTCCGGATAGTCTTAGTTTTCGTTTGAGCATGTGTTTGCCTCACTTGGATTTTACTAAAAAAATCCGCGGGTTCTAAGACCAGCGGAAAATTTCGTGAATACGAAAATAAGCCGAAGGCGGTAAATGCGCTCATGTAAATTACTATTTAGCGCTTACCGCCTTTTGGCGTGTGACTGACCGCTCTGGCCCGCTTTTGGCGGGTTCGAGCGACGGCCTCCCGGCAAAGAGAGTTTGTAAGTTTTTGTTTTTCGAACTTACAACACCAACATACTACAGATAGACTATAAAGTCAATAATCACTAGTTGTATTTTACACACTAATACAGATTAATTAACGTTGTTATTATTGTTGCGGTTTTTACGCAAAGATATATAAAACAACGTACAATTTATGAACAAATACCTGTCACAGATAGTAATTGGGGCTCTGCTTGGCAATGATTTCACTCTAGGATTTAATGGCCGTGAGGACGGCGTTTTGAGGCCCCACATAATTGAAAACGGCGTCTAAATTAGCATATGAAACCCGCCAATTCTGGTGTGCCGGTAGGCCTGGATCATGGACCCGAAACGAACCATTTTTGTCATCAAAATCAAACACCGCAATCACGTGACCGTTGAACCCCGGCTTGTCGTTCAGGGTCCTGGAATTGGCGTCAGCCGCTACCAGCTGGTTATCCATCTAATGGCTAAGTTTTTGCTCTTGCTATAAATCGTCCTAAGATCCTCCGGCTTGAGCCATCCACGCCGCTAAGGGACCTCGGACAAATCCCAAGCTGTTCGACTTCAGGCTCCGGCGATGGTTTTTGATTTTTTCGGTTTAGTGGAACTCCGAAAAGATATCAAGCGAGCTACAAAACCTTCAACCAGACTCTACATGCTCCAGCGGAGCCGGGCCGGTCGGCTGTGGAGATGCGATAATGTCTTTTTGCAGCTCAGACAGGCGACTGTCCGCGCGTGAGCGGCCTGGTTGAAGGTTTTGTAGTGAGCAAGTTATGCACAGGTTTTCTGAAAAAAGCATAAAAATCTTGTTGACAAGAATTTTACCTATTTATAAGATGTTAATTAGCACTGAATAAAATTAGTGCTCAAAAACAAAAAGACTCGGTAACAACGGCTTCTCGCAAGCCGTTGTTCCGTCAAAAAGGTCTTTATAACAAAAACGTTCACAAACAAAATGGGCGGCGGGTTCAACCCCCGCCGCCGACCCCAAAACCTCCAAACCCTAAGTCAAAGGCCCGGCCCCAAACCGGGCCTTTCTCGTTTTTTAGGCGCTAGCAATTTTGTTTTAGCGGCCAATGTTTGATAATGGCCTTAAATGGGAAATGCGGTTAAAAGTATCGTTGACTATTCAGGCAGCGATGCCCTGCTGGTCAGCGTCGAATGCCACATTACTAACGGCCTGCCGGCTGTGGTAATAATTGGCTATGCCGCCAAGGCGGTCGATGAAGCCAAGGAACGCCTGCGGGCCAGCTTTGCTAACTGCAGCCTGCAATTTCCTAAAAAGCGGATAACCCTTAACCTATCGCCTGGTGATGTCCGGAAAGACTCTACTAGCCTGGACTTGGCAATGGCCGTAGCTGTTCTGGCCCAAAGCGGCCAAATTCAAGCCGAAAACCTTAAGGGCAATCTGTTTTTTGGTGAGATCGGCCTTGATGGTAAGCTCAACCCTATAAAGGGAATCATTGGACGTCTGCTGGCGGCTAAAAAACTTGGCTATAAGCAATTTTACTTGCCGCTTGGCAACCTGGAGCAGGCTAAATTAGTGCCTGGTATTGAGCTAAAAGCGGCTGCCAGCTTGCGGGATGTTTATTTAGACCTGGCCGGGACGGTGGCGCTGAAAGCTATGAAGAGCGGCAGCCAATTGGCGGCCCGCCCTGCTCAGCCGGCCGATATTGATTTTTCCGAGATAGCCGGCCAGCCGATTGCTAAGCGGGCATTGCAAATCGCCGCCGCCGGGCACCACAATATTTTGCTGCACGGGCCGCCCGGCACCGGCAAAACGATGCTGGCTAAGGCCGTCTGCGGCATCCTGCCCGACCTATCACATGATGAAGTATTAGAGGTCACGCACCTGCATAGCTTGGGTAACAGCGGTTATGAAAAAATCGTTTATTCGAGGCCATTTAGGGCGCCGCACCACACCGCCAGCTCGGTGGCTATCATCGGCGGCGGCTCCAACCCTAAGCCCGGCGAGGCCACCCTGGCCCACCGCGGCGTGCTGTTTTTGGATGAACTGCCCGAATTCCGCCAAGACGCCCTGGAAGCCCTCAGACAGCCCCTAGAAGATGGATCCGTCAGCATCGCCCGGGTCAAAGACACGGCCACCTATGCAGCCGATTTCATCCTAATCGCCACCGCCAATCCGTGCCCCTGTGGCTATTACGGCACCCATAAGAACTGCGTTTGTACTGCCGCCGCCGTTGCCCATTATCAAAAGAAGTTATCCGGCCCTATCTTAGACCGCATCGACCTGCACCTGCCGGTTCATGATGTTGAGCACGCCAAGCTGATTTCCAAGAATGAAAAACCGGCTGAAAGCCCGGCGATAAAGCAGCAGATAGAGCGAGCTTACCAGATCCAGAAAGACCGTTTTGGCGGCCGGCCGCGGTTCAATTCATCGATGTCCAACCGCGAAATCCGGCAGCTAGCCAAATTGTGCCCGGCCGCCAAAACGCTGCTCGATAACGCCGCCGAAAAGTTGGATATTTCCGCCCGGGCTTATGTCCGCTCGGTAAAAGTCGCCCGCACTATCGCCGATCTCGACCAGTCAGCTGAAATCCTGCCTGTCCACATCAGCGAAGCTCTGCAGTACCGTTCTCAGCCAGCATCGATCCAGTATGCCTATTAAAGAAATGTCTTGTGCGCTCCGCCCCTGTTTTGGTATGATATCCACACCTATATGGAGTTGAGCAATCGCTAAAGAATCCCGTGTCAATCAGCAGATTCGCGCGAACAATCTGAGAGTCATTGGTGAGGACGGACGCCAGTTGGGCGTCCTTTCGCGCTCAGAGGCCCTAGCGGCTGCCGAGCAAGCCGGCCTGGACCTGGTGGAGGTCTCCCCCAACGCCGACCCGCCGGTCGCCCGCATCGTCGACTGGGGCAAGTACAACTACCAAAAGACCAAGCAGGCCCAAAAAGCCCGCAGCAAAAGCAAGGCCAGCGAGCTGAAACAAATGAGGGTTGGACTTAAGATCAGCGAGCACGATTTGGGGGTCAAGCTGCGCAAGGTCAACGAATTCCTCGCAGCTGGACATAAGGTGAGAATTACGGTAATCTATCGGGGACGAGAATTAGCCCATAGAGAGTTGGGTTATCAGCTGGCCGAGCGCATCCAGGGAATGCTCGGCGAAGATATCGTGACCGAGCAGGAACCGACCTTCGCCGGCCGCATGCTGGGTTTCGTCGTTAGAAAAAAGTAGCCTTAATCAATTATTATGCCTAAGTTAAAGACCCATAGTGGGACCAAGAAGCGCGTGCGGCTGACCAAAAACGGTAAGCTGGTGCACCGCCACGCCCGCCTGAATCACTTCTTGCAAAAGAAAAGCGCATCCCGTAAACGACGCCTGAGCCGGACTGACACCCTGCACGGCCAGCAGGCCAAAAATATTAAACGGCGGTTGGGAGCTTAGCTATGAGGGTTAAAGGAGGCGTGGCCGCCCACAAACGCCACAAGAAGATCCGCCGGGCCACTAAGGGCTATAGCGCCGCCAACCGCACCAGCTATAAGCGCGGTAAGCAGGCCGTGACTCGCAGCCTGGTTTATGCCTACCGTGACCGCCGTAATAAAAAAAGGACCTTCCGCCAGCTATGGAACGCCCGTATCAACGCCGCTGCCCGCCAGCACGGCACCACTTACAGTCGAGTGATTGCCGGCCTTAAGAAAGCCCAGATCAACCTCGACCGCAAAGTCCTGGCCGAGCTGGCCGTCAACGAGCCCAAAGCCTTCGAAGCAGTCCTTAAAGCCGCCAAAGTCAAGTAAATAATCTGATAACGATATAAAAAGAGACCCGTTTCGGGTCTTTTTTGTATCGGGGAGACGCTGCAGATCACTCATCCGCGCGCCTCCCCTTCTTGAAGCCCACCTTCATGGTCGCCCGGCGGTATAGGTGGAATGTCCCCATGCCGAGTGCCATGACTATACAACTAGCTGCTACGGCAGACACAACGACCGCGGCAGCACCAGCCAGCAGTGCCCACTCCATACTGATGGCGATCATACCTCTCCTTCCTGGCCGTCAGGCCGGTTCGTCGGGCAGGTCCACACTAATGGTCAGGCCGTCCCAGCTGAGCACCTCTTTGATGTCGGCGATAGCAGCGCGGTGGATGCCGGGCAATTCCATCAGCTCCTCTTCGGTCTTAACGACCAAGTCGCCGATGGTCCGGAGGCCGTTCCGCGCAAGGGCTATATACGTCTTACGCGCAAAGTCCAGCTCTTCTAGAGCGCAGTCTTTGAGCTTGAGAGCCTGGGCTAGCGCCCAGTCTTCGGCCGTTGGAGTATCCGTCATCGACACTCATCTCCCCTGTAGGCTGAGTTTGTAGGTCCGTGGACGAAGAAAACATCCTTCGAACCACATCTGTAGAATAACCTATTCCACTAATCTGACACGAAGTTTTAGCGAGGGGCGGGCGTAGCCCGCCCCTCTGGGCCTCACTGCGCGATTGGCGCGGTTTGGCCCCGCTGAAGCCGTTCTAGATCCATGCCACCCTCGGCGGCTACGACCCTCCAGGCGTACCAGAGCTCTTCCGGCTTCTCTCTGCCATCCTCGAAAGGCTTGTTGAAGTATTCC
Source organism: Candidatus Saccharimonadota bacterium (assembly GCA_025934715.1). Classification (GTDB taxonomy): domain Bacteria; phylum Patescibacteriota; class Saccharimonadia; order Saccharimonadales; family UBA10212; genus JAIFWC01. The sequence goes on along the minus strand of JAICWR010000009.1, from coordinate 12,056 downwards.
TCCTGGAGGTAGCTTCTGGCCGCAGCCCAGTACTCGGCGATGCGCTGGGGCGTATATCCGTCGGTAGCATGGACGAGGCGGTGTTCGTCCTCCAGCGGGGCAGCGCGGTGCAGCCGGCTGTCGTAGGCTGCGACCTCTCCTTCACCCCGGTAGAGGAAGAAGTGTCGTAGTCCTTCGACCTGGTAGCCCCAGCCGTGTCTGTATGGGACGAATATTGCCTTATGGCCGTCGTCGAACTCAACTGCCACCGCCTCGCCATCTTCATATACATCCTCTACTACCATGCTTCTCCTTCTCGGCCGCTGGGCGGCCTTTGGGTTGCAGTGTTGGCAGAATTCTTGCGGCAACTTCGGCGGAGGAGTGAGAATCCTGTCGCGCCCGAAGACGCGCAGCTTATCCTCGCCCAGTTGAGCAAGTACCTCATCCCGAGTCAAAAGACTAGGGAGTTCGCAAACCTCGCAGTCCATCCAGTAACGGTCAAGCATTTCTTGCCTCCCTGCCGCAGGAGGTTGTGAGCAAGCTAGGTTAAAGTTCGCCCAACCCACCCAAAAGTGAATCGGACTAGCCTATTATACTGCTTTTACTTATTTTTGTCTATACTTTACCCCTTTCAAAAAGCTCAAGTTTGTGCTATATTAACAAGCGGCCAGATTTTCGGCTAATCGCGTGCCCTAAAAAGCACGAGGAAAGTCCGGGCAGCATAAGGACAAAGGCAGTTGCTAACGGCAACCGGGGGCGACCCCAGGGAAAGTGCCACAGAAACGACACAACCGTTTCCCTAAAGGAAGCGGAAATGGTGAAACGAGTGGGGTAAGAGCCCACAGTCATCCGCGGTGACGCGGCTGAGAGGTAAACCCTGCCTGCTGCAAGGTGATATGTCGCATATGGGTAGTTCTGTCCGCGGCGCATCAGTTAAACCGCTCGAGCCTGGCGGCAACGCCAAGCCTAGATAGATGATTAGCTAAAACAGAACCCGGCTTACAGATTTTCTGGCCACCTAAAAACTCCTCGACTGAGGAGTTTTTAATTTCCACCGTCCGCGCGTGAGCGGTTCGTTGGCGGAGATATGTTTAGTGCTTTCTTTTTTTGTGTTGGTGGTCGTCCAGGATACGGTTGACTTCCCTGTCAGACTCGGCGTTCAGCGCCCGCGGCACATATTCAAACGTCACTTTCTCGAATGAATCAGCCAGTTCTTTAAGCTGCTGGTGCAGCGGCGCCAGTTCTTGGTTTTTGACCTTATAAAAGCCGTTCATTTGGTTGACGACCAGCTGGCTGTCACTGAACAACCGGACCTTGTCTATGCCGAGGTCCCGGCAGCGTTCCAGGCCTTTGATTTGGCCGTAATACTCGGCTTGGTTGTTGGTGGCGATGCCCATATAGTAGCCTGACTTTTCTACAACGTTATCCGCCAAATCACAGATGACAAACGCACAGGCAGAGTCGCCCGGATTGTTCCTCGAGCCGCCATCCGTATACATTTTGGCTTCCTCCAGCAGCATCGCTTGGCTGGCCGTCTCGCCGGCTGTTGGCGTGAAATCAAAATTGATAATTTTAATCGGTGTTTCCCAATTAACGCGTTCGCCGTAATAACCGCGATAGGTGGCCAGCATTTGATCCTTAGAGTCAAAATCTTCGTGGCCTTTCATATCCTTATCTGTCACGTCCCCAAGCCGTTTTTCAATCACCTCATTCACCTTGGCCTGGCCAATGACTTCCCAACTGGTGTCATCATCAGGATTAGCCTTATCTATAATTTTGATCCGGTCGTCCACGGATAAATCTTTATCGTCATATAGCCTCCAGGTGGATGTCTTCTCCCCTTTTAGGATCATTTGGGCAAATTTGTGCTCAAATTTAAGCGTTTTCATTTTTGATAGTTCTCATAAATAGCGTCGATGGATTTCGATAATTTCCTGTCCTTGTCTGTTATTTTGTCGCCGGCGCTGTGAGTGCTGAGCCAGATTTCGACTTTATTATAAGTGTTGGTCCAGGTTGGATGGTGGTCCTGGCCATCGGCCGCCTCGGCGACCTGCGACATAAACCCAAAGGCTTCCATAAAGTCCTTGAATTCAAACTTTCTATAAAGCTGGCCATCCTTCTCCTGCCACATGTCCCTATCTTATCAGATATAATAATCCTGTAGCTTTTAACAATTTTGCGTAGCGGGGCGCTAGCCACCGTACGTGAAATTGAGAGGAGGAGGCGAGCCGAGGCTGGCAGTGAGTAAGCGTAAGCGTGCTCACGAAAGCCGGCGCCTCGACTCCGACGACGGGGTGTGGCGCAGCTGGTAGCGCGTACGGCTGGGGGCCGTGAGGTCGCAGGTTCAAGTCCTGTCACCCCGACCATGCAAAAAGCCCGTCGGTTAAAACGGGCTTTTTGCTAGGCCTGCTCCGGGCGCTCAATTTACCTCTATCGTTTTACGACAGGTGGGTGCCCTCACCGAAGGGCCACGGCCCGAGCGGCATGGTTGGGCTCCCTTGTAAATTGTATTGAGAAAATATTATTGCGCCTCGAATAGGCCTATCCTTATTATACTCCTGGCCTAGAGACTTAAGTTATAAGACCCGGGGCCAACAGATGAATGAGCTTATCTACGATCGACACTATCGGCCCGTTAAACGAATAAACCAAAATGATCAAAATAAAGATGCTGGTATAGCCGGCGGCCTCGATACTTTCCATAAACTCCTGTAGAGGCCTCGGCGCGAAGGCATACAGCAGCCGGGAACCGTCCAGCGGCGGCCAAGGGATTGAATTAAACACAAACAGCAAGATGTTAAAACTGACGGCGATACTCAAGAAGCCATAAGCCAAACTACCACTGGCGGGGTCCAGGGAGTTAAATAAAACCGAAAATACGACGGCAATCACCAGATTCGTCAGCGGGCCGACCATCCCCACAATCGCGCCCCCAAACTCTCCGTAGCGCAAGCGGGCAAAATTCACCTGGACGGGTTTGGCGATGGCGAAAAAAGCGCCAAACACCACGAAAGACACTATCGGCAAAAGCACTGTAAAATAAGGGTCGATGTGGGCCAACGGATTAAACGTCAGCCGGCCTTGCCTGAACGCCGTGTCATCTCCCAGCCAGTTTGAGGCAAAAGCGTGCATCATTTCGTGGATCGACATACTAAACAGCAGCACAACCAAGAAAATGGCGATGTTCTGCAAAGACACGTTCATCGTTACCAGTATAACCCAGCCTTGATTTTAGGCGTTCACATCTGTAAAATAGGCACCTGAATCATGAAGCGCTTAGAATTCGACACCAAAGGCAAGCAGCACGGCAGTAATGTCAGCTTTTCCCAACGCCACACTAAAAAGGTGTGGAAGCCTAACCTGCAGGCCAAAACCCTGACGATCGACGGTAAAAAGGTTAAGGTCAAAATAAGTACTTCAGCTCTGCGGAGCCTCAAGAAAAAGGGCCTAATTTAGTCTATTGTCTTTCCAGGACGATGAGCCGGGTCGTATCTGATAATTCGGCCGGTTTTATCTTATACTTGGGCATTTTTTCGCTGATTTCCATACCCATATTTTTGACAGCCTCCGCCAGTTCGGCCTGCGGCACTTCATAGCGGATGGCTTTGTCGCTGTAGTGGGTCGGTATGACAACTTTCGGCTCAATCTGTTTGATGACGTTCAAGGCGCCGGCGCCATCCAGGGTATAGCCATTTCCGCCAACTGGAACGATTGCCACATCGACTAGGCCGATGGCTTCTAACTGGTCTTCGTTGAGCTCGGGGTAAATGTGGCCCAGCACCGCCACTTTGGTGTCGTCAGCCTGAATGGTGTAAATAACAGCCGTTTTGACGCTTTCTTCGTCCACGTGGGCCCTAGCGGCAATACCGCGAATCACCACTCCGGCGATCTCGTACTCGCCCGGCATTTCCGCCCGGAAAGCCGACCCGGGATGCTCAGGAAAGTTTTTATTAGTGCGCAAACTGATATCTGTCGGTTTAATGACCTTTTTTAAACCAAGTTTCTCCAAGTTATCATCAACCACTATCTGGGCTTTTCGCCCGGCCAGCCGCACACAATTAGCACCATAAAACATCAGCTCCAAATCGCTCTCCTTACACCTTTAGGTCTTGGGTATTGATTATAACCTGTTTTTTCGCCGCTAAAACAGCGTTGATGAAACGATCATTGATAGTCAGGCGGTACTTATAATTATCGAGGGGTAATACCGTGTAGCGGAGCTCCTTATTTTCGGTCTTTTCCAGCTCGGCTATGAACTTATCGGCTTTAGTTTCACTGACATTACCAACCATCAGCAAATCTATGCCGGCCGATTCATCCCGGGTGAACTGGCCGGTCAGCAGCGCCAAATCCACCCGGCCCAGCGTCCGGAAGCTTTTGGCCATAGGGTGCTCGGCCGATACGTCAACTACCGGCGCTACCGGTCCTTCATCTGGTTTGGCAGTCTTTTTGTCCTCTGTCTTGGCAGCTTTGCCACTCGTTTTGATGTCGGCTTCTTTTAGGCCGCCGAAAACCATAGCCAGCGGCTTATAGTATTCGTACTTCTGGTTGACTTCGTAATAAAGGCGGTTCTGCGTGGCATCGCTGGTAATGATGCCGATACTGAGTAAATTTGATAGTTCGCGCCGCACCGAATTTATTTGCTCGCCAATTTTGCGGGTGATTTCGCGCACATAAAATGCACGGTTTGGGTTGGAATAAAACAGCTGCAGCAGCTTGACTCTGGTTTTGGACCCAAACAGTTGTTCGATCATGCCTCTCCCTCTGTTAGCTATTGTAACAGACAGACTTATAGGCTCACAAATCAATTGTTCAGTTGCAGCTTGATGAAATTGTAGGCTTCCTCTGTTGAACTAAACCAGTCCATATCTTTGTTCCTTTTGAACCATGTCCTCTGTCTTTTGGCTAAATTCATTGTAGAAGACACAATGCGCTCCTGGGTTTGCTCCAAGCTTTGTTTTCCCTCAAAATAAGGCTGCCATTCACGATAGCCGATGCCTTTCATGGGCTCGACTCCCCAGCCATATTTGCCCGCTAGGTCTTTGACTTCCCGCTCCAGCCCGGCATGAATCATACGCATGGCCCGCTCTTCCACGCGCCGCCGCAATTCTTCTCGGCCGGGCTGGAGCCCGACTATCAGTGTGCCGGTTTTCATCTCTTTTTTAGTAGGCTTTTCACCTTTAGCCTCAATCGCCCGGATAATCCGGCGTTTATTACGGGTATCAATCCCTGATAGGTCAATCTGAAGTTCCCTGGCCAGCTCAATCAGCCCAGGAATAGTCACTGCGTTTAGTTTTGCCCGTTCTTTAGATGTCACATTCGGCAAAAAACCGAAATCAAACAGCACACTGTCGATGTAAAGCCCTGTGCCGCCCACCAACATGGGTAATTTACCCCGTCTTTGGATATCTTTAATGGCTTTTTCGGCTAATTCTTTAAACATAGGCGCGTTGAAGCCCTCAGTAGCCTCCCTGACGTCAATTAAGTGGTGTTTTACGGCTTTTTGTTGTGTAGTAGTGGGTTTGCCTGTTCCGATGTCAAAACCGCGGTAAACCGTCCAGGAATCGGCTGAAATAATCTCACCCCTGTAAGCTTTAGCGATTTTAAGGGCTAAATCAGACTTGCCGCTAGCCGTTTCGCCAACTATAACAAGGAGTTCTGGTCTGGATGAACCGGATGCCATAGCCTCTGCGCCATATCTACCACCTTAAAATCGTCGTTGATTTCCACCCCTTCGGACCGGAGGGCTTCGGCGTGGCCGGCCGTGCCGCCCGGATAGCCCGGCGCCAACGAGCCATCCCTCATTACCACCCGCTGCCATGGCAAGTCGGGGTCACCCCAATGGGCGACGCCACCAACGATGCGCGCCGCCCTTGGATTACCGCATAGCGCCGCTATCTGGCCATAGCTCATCACCCTCCCCTTTGGGATATGCTGCACCACCTCATAAACCCGCTCCCTAAATTCCCTGTCAGGCTGCATCAAAGTACTCCAGAACCTCTTGCCAATTTTTGGCCCGAGTCACGCCCTCAGGCAGCTCTTTGGCCTGATTCCACGGATAGTCTCCGAATAATAAAGCCTTTATCCCCACGGCAGCGGTTTCCCTTATAGGCCTAAGCGAATCATCGATTAAGCAAAATACACCAAGCTCCTTGCAGACCGCAGCCTTTGGTCTATATTTAACACTTTCATATTTATTGCCAAGCAGATGGACATCTTTAAAAACATCTGGAAATTGCCGGTTGAGCCATCCACGGGTGATTTTTTCAACCGTTATATCTCTCGAAGTCATTATGATGACATCATATTTAGTTGACAGGTTGCCCAGCGCCTCTACCGCACCACTTACAGGTGCTATTTCTGTGGTAACTTGGTTTTTGTAGTTTTCAAAGACGATCGCGCCTTCCGCTGAGCCGGTCGGCCAGATATCCTCAAGTCTGTAAGTTTCAAATTGCTCGGGTGTCAATATAACTTTATGCTCTCGATCTACATAGGCTATGAGATCATCAACCATCGGGAAAAGGACCTCATCAATATCAACGGCTATAGTTTGTTTATTTGCGGGTTTTGGAGTCATCGGAAAGTCTCTGAAGGAGTTCGTCTACGGATAGTTCTGGGATTTCGGGCAAATCATTGCGGTGGCGCGGGCTCAGACGGCCGCTTTCGACTTCTTTGCCGCCGATTACCACTGTGTAAGGCACTTTCATAACTTCGGCGTCGCGGATTTTCTTGGCCACGGATTCATTCGAGTCATCTATTTCAGCCCTGAGCCCCTGTTCTCTAGCCCTACCTGTGACTTCTTTCGCCATCTCCAATATCGGCTCGTCATCATTCAAAGTCGCTACCCTCAGCTGCTCGGGCGCCAGCCAAAGGGACAAGTGGCCGTTGGTGTGCTCCAGGTAAACCGCCAAAAACCGCTCAAATGATCCCAACAGGGCTTTGTGTATCATCACCACTGGTTTCTCGGTGCCGTCCTTATCTATATAGGTCAGGCCGAAGCGTTCTGGCATCACAAAGTCCAGCTGCTCAGTGGCGCACTGCCATTCCCGGCCCAGGCTATCAGTTACCATGATGTCTATCTTCGGCCCGTAAAATGCGGCTTCGCCGGCGGCGATTTCATACTTTAACTCCAGCCTTTTCGCGACATCTTCGATTATGCCCTGGGCTTTATCCCAGTTTTCCCGCTCGCCCAGATAGCCTTCGGAGTCATCACGGAAGCTTAGCCGGGCCCGGAATTCCATGCCAAACACCCCGTACATCTCCTTAATCATCTCCATGATGGTGCGAAATTCCGGCTCGATCTCATCCAGGCGGCAAAAGATATGGCCGTCGTCTATAGAAATGGAGCGTACCCGCATCAGGCCGTTCAGTTCGCCCTTTTTCTCATCCCTGTACTGCATGGTGTTCTCCATATAGCGGATGGGCAGCTCGCGGTAACTCCTCGGCCGGCTGGCGTATATCTGGATGTGGTGCGGGCAGTTCATCGATTTAAGCACCATTTCATCTTTGGTTTCCTGGCTCTTGACCAAAAACTGCTCGTGACCGAATTTATCCCAGTGGCCGCTGGTTTTATAGAGGTCGTTTTTAGCGATATGCGGTATGGCCACTTTTTTAAAGCCGTTTTTTAGCTGTAACTCCTCCGAGAAGCCCAGTAATTCATCTCTTAAAATGGTGCCGCGGGGCGTAAACAGGGGTAAGCCCGGCCCGACCAAGTCGCTAAAGGCAAACAGGTCTAAATCGTAGCCCAGCCGCCGGTGATCCGGCATCTGATTATCGGTCTTAGCCTCGTCCATTACCTCTAATATAACCCTTATAGCCCACAAAATGAAAACTGGTTTTGATAGATCTCGCAATTTCCATCAAAACCAGATTCCGTCGAGCGTTAACAACTCGGCAAAACTCAACCTACTTAGGAGTATATATGTACTAGCCGTATTTGGCTAGTACTTTTTTGTTAGATTTTTCAGTTGTTTCATTTTATAATTTTTATATCATATATGAGGGCTTAGGCTATACCCCATCTGAGATAGTATAATTAGATATCGCTCAATGGTTCAGGCATAAGATTCCGGGTGCGTAGCTCAGTTGGCTAGTAGCGCTTCCTTGACATGGAAGAGGTCGAGGGTTCGAGTCCCCCCGCACCCACCAAATTTATGACAGAAACCAGTAAAAACTCTCTCTCTCTGCACAAACATCCGGTTTTGCAAGAAATACGGAGACGAGTTGATGGTGCTTCGCCCCAGTTAAAGCTGGCGCTTGCTATTGAAGGCGGCAGTATGAGAGGTGTAGTTTCCGCTGGTATGTTGGCGGCAATGGAGAGTATTAGCATCGCGCCAGAGGTGTTTGATGCAGTTTATGCCTCTTCGGCAGGCGGTTACAATGGCGCCTATTTTTTATCTGGCAACTGCCGCATGGGCAGCTCAATCTACTGGGAGAATAATGGACCTTTTATAGATAAGCGCCGGCCTCTCCGGAAACTGCCTTTGGTAAATTTAGATTTTGTTTTAGATGAAGTAATGGTTGAACACAAACCACTAGACTTTCAAAAAGTGGTGGATTCCAAGAAGCTGTATCTATTGGCGACAGATGTAAATACAGCCAAACGCCATATATTCGAGCCGGCTGAATCACCTGATGAACTCCGGCAGCAGTTGCGAGCAAGTTCAACTATGCCATGGGTGGCAGGACCACCTACAGCTATCGCAAATCAATTATTTTATGATGCTGCCCTGACTGAACCGGTACCTGTAGATGCGTCAGTTGAAGCTGGATTTGAGGCCGTTATGGTGTTGGTGACCCGGCCGCTAGAATCAGGAATGACCCCTGTTAACCTCACCACTAAAGTATTAGAACGGGTGTCAAAAAACCGTCTTCGTAAACTACATCCAGATTTAGCGGCAAAAAGTATGACACTTGAAGATAGAGTTAAGAGAAGTAAGTTACTAATTGAAATGCGCGACAGTCCGGGGGTGAAGCCGCCTTTCATCTACGCTGTTGCCCCAGAGGTGGGCTCGCCAACAGTTGGCAGAATCGAGAAGAATCGGGATAGCCTTTTGGCAGCTGCCCAAGCGGGTTATGTCGCGATTAAAAACACCTTCGGAGTTGAGTGTTCCGGGAAATTTATTACCGACAGTTGGCTGGAGGATACTTAACGGTATCCTTCGCAGATTCGCTGGAGGTATCTGAGATTATGGATGCTGGCCAACTTACCGGCTAAGGGGTCGGCCATCTTAAACAGATGGCGCAGATAGGCCCGGCTGTAGCCCTGCTGGCAGGTGTGACAGTCACATTTCTTATCTATAGGTCCCTTATCTGATGTGTGACCGCTGTTATTGAGGTTCAGTTTCTTATCGCCGTTGATCCAGACGCTGCCGTGGCGCCCGTTACGGGTCGGCAGTACGCAGTCGAACATGTCGATACCGTGCTCAATAGCAAAGTGCATGTTAATCGGCTCACCTACTCCCATAAGATAGTGGGGCCTAGAGGGGTCATACAGGGGTGATAAAAACTCCAGCATAGCGTGCATTTCTTTGAGCGGCTCGCCAACAGATAGGCCACCGACGGCGATGCCGTCCACCTCTGTTGACTGGACAAATTCCAGCGATTTTTGCCTCAATTTCTTATCCAAACCACCCTGCTGGATACCAAATAACAGGGGCCGTTTGGCTTTAGGCATGTTTTTGGTCTGTTTTTTGAATTCGGCAATGCAGCGCAGCAGCCACCGGTGGGTCCGCGCGACAGCTTCGGCTTCCCTGACCTTATCTTTATTGGGGTCCAGGCCGGTGACGTCATCGAACGCCATTATGATATCCGTGCTTAAATCCAGCTGGATCTGTATTGATTTTTCAGGGGTAATGAGGGTTTCTCTGCCGCTGGCCGGGTCTTTGAAAACCACGCCTTCTTCAGTGATTTTACGGATATTGGACAAGCTGAAGACCTGGAAGCCGCCGCTATCGGTTAAAATCGGCCCCGGCCAGCGGCAAAAATCATGCAGGCCGCCAAGGTTTTTAACCTGTTTTTCGCCCGGCGCTAGGTGCATGTGGTAGGTGTTAGATAGCAGTACCTCGGCTCCGGTATCGGCGACCTCCGGTGGTTCCAGGCCCTTGACCGCACCGCGGGTGGCCACTGGCATGAAAAAAGGCGTTTTAACAGGGGCGGCACGGGTGTTTAGCAGCCCTGTACGGGCGCCGCTTTTATGCTTTTTAACCTCTTTGAACATTCAATTAATTGTAGCAAAGCGCCAGCCAGTATTTTTTACACTCTCATTTAACAGATAGGGAGTGTGGACTATAAGCATGAGCGTTTGACTCCCATTCCGCTTGTTGGTAACCTAGTCCGGTTAATTCGTGAGGTTAATTTGAGTAAACCAAAGAAGGTGGGCGCGCTCGAGAATTTCGAGCTGTTTTACGAAGAAATATTAAAAACTAAACCGATTAACACCAGGGTGCGCCGGGCCCGGCAGCTCAGCTCGGTAAGCGCCTAACAGATATAGAAGCATATAGATTCCGCCCCATAACAGGGGCGGTTTTCATATGCCGACTTTTTCCTGAATCTGCTTAATCTCTTTATCATGTGCCTTTAACATAGACTTTACGGCACACATATCTGTTTTTAGAATTTCTACACCATCTTTAACGATAGCAAGGTCGGTTTTGATGGCTGGAATGTCCGAGACGTATTCACGAATAGCTTTGAGCTCATCAAACAAAACCTCTCCAAGGGTTTCTTTTCGCATTTCGTCATCCATAACTGAAAATTATACCCGCTGTTTCGCGTTTTATCCACTAGATTTCCCGTTAGCGTTATGACAATATATTGATATGGTATGCGTATATTGCGGCGGCGGAACAAAAGTCACCAATAGCCGGCTACAGAAACGGAATAACCGAGTGTGGCGGCGGCGGGAATGCCTGGTTTGCCAAGCTGTTTTTACCACTCACGAGGCTGTTGAGCTGGAATCTGCCCTCTCCGTAGACAAAAGCGGCCAAAACCAGCCGTTTTTACCCGATTTATTGCTCAAAGAGCTAATGCTGGCCCTTTCCCACCGCAAAGACGTTTATACGGCCTCTAGAGAGGTTTTGGGAACAATTGTCCACCAGCTGCTGGCCCTGCCCCAGAAGCCGCTTTATAAACCAACCGATGTCTCTAAAGTCACATCAGAGGTACTCAAGAGGTTCGATAAGCAGGCTTACTTGAGATATGTAGCTGAGCATCGTTCATTACAAAAATAACCCATGGGTCCTGCCGCTCAGGTATCCCATCGCCTCAGTCAGTTCCTCTGAAACGAGGAATTCCTTCGCCGATGGGAGGCCCTCCCTCGCGTCACCCAAGGTGTTATTTTTACGTGAGGGTAGACGAAATATTCAATTTATGGTAAAATAGCTTCAACCTACGGAGGTTGAGCTTGCTCCCTCTGCGGGAGCATCTCGACAGAGCAGAAAGGAGCGCGATGCCTGCCACGCTTGCGCCGCTAAAAGTCCGGATCTACGAGAAGAAGTTCGGTGACGTCTTCTTCGTCCACCTGAGCCACCGGCTCATCGACGAAGGCGGGCTGTCGCCCGGCATGATCTACTTCCCGATCGCCTACCCGAACACGGCCGAGGCGCAACACCTCGGCCACCTCGGCGAGACCGGCAAGAACCTCACGCTACGGCTGAACGAGCTCGGCGGCGTCTTCGGGGTCGTCTTCTACGAGTACGGCCTCTACATTCGCTTCTACGAGCCTGACTCGGAACACCACAAGCTTCACGATCTTGAGGAGTTGATCGGTGACTTCTTCGGGCAGGAGGTGGCCGCAGCGACGGTCGAACCGTTTCGCTCGGAAGTTCCCGACGCCCGCCTCGACCAGCCGCTTGTCTGATGTCCAGCATCCTGGGGATCGAGACGAGCGGCATCGATCCACGTGTCGACCAAGCGATCAGGATTCTGGAGCCTGCTGGACAGCGCCAGGACGACGTCACCAACCAGATGACCGACGTCCTCGCCCTAGCGACTGCCGCTGGCTGTAACGACGAAGTCGACCTCATCAAGCGTGCGCTGGGCTAGCAGCCCAGCGCACCTAACCCATCACTTCGCAG
>JAICWR010000006.1 GCA_025934715.1 Candidatus Saccharimonadota bacterium | reverse complement strand
TTATTCGGATGGTAGCTTTCATCGCCAAGTGGCCCGCCCAGTATTGAGGGACGGTCATTGCCGGCAGTTATACCGTTCATCGCGATTGAATCTGGTCCGGCTTCACAAAGACGGTGTCCTTCCAAAGCATCCTGTGCTTCAACATACCTGACTCCAACCCTGTCAGCCGCTGCCTTAACTACGCTATCCAGATAGCTGATAAGCTGCTGCGAGAAGACTAGCTCGTCATTATTTAACTGGACATTAACAGCACAATCCCCGCCCGGCAGGGCAATTTGGGGATAGCCGATAGCATAGATGCGCATGTTTGCCGGCCCAGTCTGTTTTAGCAGCGAGTAGGTCTTTACCAGATTTGGGAACACCGTGTTATTGATTAAGCCCACTAGTTCGAGCCGGTCTTCGTACGTGCTGTAGCACGTGTTGGCTTTCCAAAACGCTACACATTGTTCAAGAATATTAGAAAATCCCATATCATTGCCGCCGATAGAGATTGTTATTGCTTGGGGCTGATACTTTTTAACAAACTCGAGCTGGTTAATCCAACCGGGCGAAAAAGAGTTTAAAAAATTATCGAATTGGACTGTGTTTTGTAATTCTTCCCTGGTAAGGCCGTAGCTGGTTTGGCCATCATAATTGTCGCTTGAATTTATGATGTCGTCTGTCGTAGCTCCGGAGCACGCCACTGAATTATAAGTGTCATAACTCAGATCACGACCGATTAGGAATGGATAAGATGAGGGCGAAAGATGGCATTTATTCGCACCAGTATCGGTTCCGCTTAAATAATCAAAAGTACCCTCGCCTGAAATATAAGAATCTCCCAAGGCTAGGTACTGCTGCTGGCTGGTACTGTCAGGCTCTGTGCTTAAAATATATTGCCCATATTTTGTAGTGGATCCATCAGTGTAGCTGGCATAGAACATCAACGTGCTATCGGAAATGAAACGGGCATATGCTGTGCCACTGTAGCCTGGTATATGGCTGGCCAGATAGCCGCTATTTAGTAGTTCACGGCTTTGGCAGCTAACTGGGCGGGAAATTGAATCAGGCGCCGCCGCGCAGGTGGATAAGTCATAGATTGCAAAGGTGGAAGCATCGCGGGTGGCCTCCAATGCGTAGCGGCCGTCACTAGTGATGGTGTTTTTAGGCACTGGATTTTGGCCAAAGCCATAAGTTAATGTCTTCCCGAAAGGTAAAACTTCTCCAGTGATTATATTGACCCGTAGGTTTGCGACGTTTGGACTTGTGACAACCATCCACTGGCTGTCGCCAGAAAAAGCCATAGAGTTTAAATCAGCAGCCAAACGGCTACCTGTTTTATCTGCCAATTTCCTGTTGTATGGCCGGTTAAGCTGAAAGTAGCTTAAGCCGGCGCCTAAATCGGGCGAACCGACAACGTAGTTCGGTGTCAAACCTAGAGATGTATCATCGGTAAAATATAAATAAGAACCAAAACCCGGCGGCGACGAGGTTGTGATAGCGGTGTCAGAATTGGGGATTGCAAAAAAATTAGAGCTGTTGCCGCCATAGTCCTTGATTGTCCGCCATTTACCGTCAAGCCAAACCGAGCTACTCCAGATTGCGCCGTAAGGCGAGTCTATTGAGCACTTACCGTCGTAGACAACAGTACAATTAACATTGCCACCGCCAAAAAGTGTTGACGGGATATCTGTAGCGGACACGACTCCAAGCTTGTTTAAGGACAGGTTGGAGGACAACCATGGGGAACTATCATTAGCTGCCGCAAGACGGACTAATCCTCCGGCCAGCGCGAAACAGGTTAGTGAAAATAAACATAGGGCTACTCGCCCACTCTTAAACTTAAGCATGTAAAATACCCAAATTGACAATTAGTCAAATTATATCAACTAATAAAATAGATGCGCAAGGTTGATTTGTTGATTATCATTTAATGGATGCCCACTAAAAGACCTATAAAAAAATTGTATTTTTCTGTTGCTTTTTTTACCTTAGGCTTCATTGCTATGGATGTAGTCAATGAATATGTAAAAAACATAGATAATAACCACTGGCTGATACTGGCTCCAATAATATTTCCTATAGCGGGTATTATTTTTTCATTGCTCGATATGCGACGTCGTGTGAGTTTCAGTGCAATTTTTATAATCCTGGCTTTTATAGCTAACCTAGGATTAACAGCTCTGATTTTTTTAACTTACTCATTTTCTTATTGGCAATTTTAATGGTGGAATTTACAATGCGCCACAGCGGTCAAAAAAGCATAAAGGTTTTAGGGAGTTGCGCTGGCTTTCAGGCGGGCATAAAATAAGCTCATAATTTAAGTCACGGTACGACTGCCACCTAAATGAGCCGTGAGAAGGAGGACGATGAGAGCAAAAGTGATTTAGGCCATCCTGAGCCAGTCGAAGGATGGTTTTTTGTTTAGCAATATAATTTAAAGAACCGGCGCCCGCAGGGCGCGCGGAAGGAGTTCAATATGTCTCAATCAACACTAACCCAAGCAGTAAAAGTTTTGCCGTGGGGCGAGGAAGTTTACTTGGAAATCCCGCTGCACAAAAATTCAGCCAATAAATTTTACGCCCGTCACGGTAAGACCGGCGAGGGCAGAGAATACATCGAATTTTCCAAATTCGGGCCAAAGCCCAACACCGAAAACGAAACCTACAGCCAAAAGCTGCGGCTGTTCAGCCCGGTGCAGTGGGCGCAGATTAAGCACTATGTCGAAGGCGAGTTGTCTAACTCAGCTGGCTGGGATATCGCAGCGGCCCAAAAAGAGTTCTATGCTGGCTTAAAAACCAATAAAAAAACATCAGATAAAAGCTAGGTACGGAGTAGGGAGGGATATAAATTCCTCCCTACTCCTTATTTATATTGACATATTATAAATAATATGAGATACTATTCGTAATGATTGTGAGGCAGCTGCGGGGTGCAGAGTATTTGCATAGCGAGGACAAAAGGCGCCTGGATGCCTGGGGTGGTTTCATTATTGGAGCTGCCTTATTGCCATTGGCGGGATCTGCGGCATTGGCTTCTGATATAGATCACCGGTCCTGGAACCCTATCTTCACTCAGGATAGGATAGGCCCAGACGAAGATTCTTTAAAAGTGAGAAAGTTCCGGACTATTCGGGAACGGGCCAAAGGCCCAGACCTAGAAACTTATGGCACGCATGATCCACGGGCCAGTATTATTGGCCAGGTTATACGGCAATCTGGCATTGATGAATGGCCGCAGCTTTTGCAAGTCGCCAAAGGCGACCTGTCCTTAGTTGGCCTAAGGCCGATGCTACAAGAGACCCTTGATGATATGTCCAAATCCTCGCCCGAGTTATTCAAAGAATGGTATGAAAGTTACCAAGAATTTAGGCACGGCTTAACTTCTCCCGGCCAGTTATATCGCCGCCGATACATAAATCTCAATAAAGAAGTTTGGAAAGAAGTGATGAAGCGGGACTTGAAATATTTTGAAAACGCCTCGATGACATATGATTTTAAGATTTTGGGCAGTACAGCGCTAAAACTGATTTACGACCACTCGCCAGTGTTAGAGAACCAAGACCAACCAGAGCCAAGTTTAGTACTAGAAAGCCAAGTCCCGCCAGAGCCCTCGGAATCCATCGCATCTTAAAGCCAGGGCCAACTAAACCCAACTAGGTTTTGTAATCTGTAAATTGCTATTGCTTGCAATGGTGCCAATAGCGGTGGGATACTAATCTGCAAAGGAGTCAAATGGATGTAAACGACCCCAGGTATCCTACTTTAGAAGCTTTGTATATTGCGCGCGGTAAGGTAACGGAATCTGAATCTACGGCTGATAGGTATGCTGAGCATATCGAAAGCTTAAGACAAGAAGCCGAGCAGAGACTCAAAGATCTTGAGAAATCTGTTATCGAACACCCGAAGCTAAGTAATATCCAAAAAGCCGCCTGGCTTGAGGCAATAATTCGAAAAATGATAAATAACCCGGCAGAAATTGAACTGGCCGCGAATCAACTAACTGATATGCTACAAAGCCTACATGAGTCATTCGATCAAGCAGGCTTGCCGGTTCTTGAATACGAAAAACTCTACAGTGTTGCCATCGATAGCTATCTTACGGCTGGAGGTGGGTTAAGTTTCGAGGGGAGGGAGCTTGACGCCCCCCCTAGTGAAAGTAGTCAGGCCCGCCGACTTTTACGGAGGTAAGCCGATAGAAGAATCTCTGCGGATATCGATGATAAACTCAGTCGCCTATACGTCCGAAGAAGTTGACACCCAGCAAACTGAAATGTTGTTAGACGACACTGACTTGACCCGTGGCCGGCGTACATCTTACATAATTGGAAAATCGGCAATCGTCCGATTTGCCGAAAGGATCTACCTTGCGGAGGGCGGCCGGGTGTGCGATCTCCGGCCGGCTGTATTAAAAAGAGCTAGAGAAATTGATATTGATCTGGAAGCTGAATCTGAAATTATTCGTGAAGTCCAGGAAAAACGGAGACATGACATAGCTGACAGGATGGCTGTAAATGTTTTTAATAAGGTCATGGCTGGCTATCCACACGACTGCCGGCTGGAGATACTTGAGCGCGTGTCAAAAGAAGAAGGGATACCGCTGGGGCTATTAATCGAGCATGTGAAATCCCTGCATAGCGTAAGGCAACATGCCTACCTAGTGTGGCTTGATGGCATTGAATCTGAATTAAATCAGCCTGAAATTGAGACAGAATCAGCGGCCGAGGAATAATAAAAATAAAAAGCCCCTCATTTGGCTGAGGGGCGAAGCCGTGTAGTGGTTTGGTTGTCCGAAAAGAAGTTTGCGGCAGCCGGCGCCGCGATTCGCCGGCTGCCGCTGGCAACAGCGTGAGGGCATTAAAACGCCGTCGCCACTGCCCGCGCCAAAAACGGTTGGTGTCTCCCACCTACCGCAACATCGTCGCAGGCAAGCTTAAGGGGCAGAGGCTACTGTACAGCAGGCAGCCAGCAAGCAGCCTCTGCCGTGGCCGGAGGAGGCCGACTTGGACTGGGAAGGGGAGCGGCCGCGTTTGCGATTCGGGACCGTGCTGTGCGGCCGCTCCCTGGGGGCCCCTGAGAGGAGGAGAGACGCCCGAAGCGTCTCTTCTGGCGGGGCGAAGAAAGTGCTAACTGCGGTGGCGGCCACTTGCCGATAAAGCACAAGTGACCGCCGCCGCTGCCCGGGGTCGTTGGCCGTCCACCTGCGGAGTTTTAGCGACAACCGCGAAGGGGAAGGGCGGCTGCCGCCTGGCTGTAGTTTTCCCGGGCTGCCTGGAGCGCTTCTAGTCCGATAACTTGCTATCAAGCAGCCATCGAACGGGCGCTAATCTAACTAGCCTGTATTTCTTTTGGACAACTTGTCGAAGAACTTGTTTTTGGACCACACTCCAAATACTGGTTCAAGTTATAGCACTGCCGGCAGGCTAATGCAATTTCGCTAATGAATACTTAACAAGTTAAGTATTTTCCCTGCTGGATAAAGAAGAGTGGCAGGGAATGTTTTTAAAACATAAGCAATTGATTTCCTACCCCTGTTGATGGTATTACATAAGTACCAAGGGGTTTGGGTTGAGACTGAGATTATCCATGGCTCCCCGAGCCTTTGGAGCACTTTTTCAACCGAACCTACTCTAACTGGCCCTTGAAAGGGGGTGGCGCGAATGCGCCGCAAGATGACACGGCTGGCTGTAAGGCTGGCCAGGGGGGCGATTGCGGACACTTGGCCTCCCCGCCGCATGCATACCGTTGTCGCTATCTGCGCCGCGTTCATCGCGGCCACGACAGCATCGGCAACCATGAACGCCAACGCCGCTAGCACTAGGACGCTGGCCCAGACGCACTGGGCCAAGGATTACCCAGAGCTGATGGAGAACTGGGGCATATTCGGTCCCATCAAGAAGGAAGTTACCTCAACTGGAATCAAAGCCGAGTACGTCATCGGTTTTCACTACGGGGGCGGGGAATCGGTGGTCTATCACGTTCTAGGAAAGAAGGACATCATTCCGGCTATGTGGTCGCAGCTGCTTTTGTCGGGCGGTGTCACACTGCTGAAGGACAGCGACCACAAGACCCATTTCACGGACGCCTTCTACCGGAGCACCTATCACAAGCGCATCCCCAAGACGAACCTGCAATGGCATTTCGTTAAGGGTGTGCCAATGTGGAAGAATGTCAACGTCAGCGAGGGGAACCTGCCCAGGGCAGTCTTTTGGATCAGCGGACAACCTGGTCAATGCTTCAAGGTTACGGCCCAGGGAAGGTACCGGCACAAGAAGCGGTGGGTCAGGATCGCTCATGCGCCAGTCCAAACCGCTCAGGCGTGCCTTCCGGGAACACCGCCCACAACTACCACGACTGGCTGAAGAACGGTTCGGCAACAAGGCCCCGCGGCTAACACCGCGGGGCCTAAACAAATATAAACTCTCTCTTACTTATTGCAGGCTTTAGCTTTCATACCTATAATGCTTACTATGCGAAGGCTCAGTATGGGCGGGCGCTTAAACCAAAAAAGAATTTTATACGTAGCTATACTAGCGATTATTGTTATTGCTGTAGTAGTCGGATTATCCGAACACAACAAACATAAAGCTTCACAGCCTACTTCCTTTTCCACGAAGGGGCCAAGCAATGCCATGGTTGCATCAACCGACAGCAGCAACGCCCAGAAAGCCATTGGCTCTCAAAACTACAAGGCGGCTGTTAATTATTACATAGAAGCAGTTAATGCGGCTGAAGCCGCCGGCAACCTTAACCAAGCAGAGTCACTTTTAAAAGAAGCAACCAGTAAGATTCCTGACAACAATGTGCCGTGGGAATTGTGGGATGACCTGGTAGGTGTGGCAAAAGCCAAAGGCGACAAAAGCCTGGAAATCAGCAGCTTAAAAAAAGCGATTATTAAGGCCCAGCAGCCCAATAGCGGAGCCCCGTCTGGAATCGTGGATGTCTATAAGAAAATGCTTAAACAGCTCGGGGCAGGCTAGTGAAGAAAAGGCTTTTATTTAGTGGGCTGACTGTTTTTGCATGCTTTTTAGCCTTAGCAATACCGTATAAAAAAGCATCCGCAGCTTGTATACCAGGTGATGCCGGCTGCGTTACCCCCGTGACAAGCGGGTCTACTGTAAGCTCGAAGGCGCCGGCGCCAAACAGCGTGGCCGAGAACCCACCCTCAAATACATGGCCTAACAGCGGAGCCTTCACCGGCACTCACCAACCATTTTTTGACGTAGGTAATGATACTCAATACCAGCATCCAACTGCCAATATCCCGATTTATCTTCGGAATCAGGACATCATTACCATAACAGTTACCAATGCCAGCCCGGACTGTCAAACTACAGACCCTAACACAGGCTTAAAATATCCCGATTATAGCCAAAACAGTACAAATTCCGGCCCGGCGTCTACCTTTAGTATGTGGAGTACTACTTTTGGAGTTTTCCAGGGGCCGCAAACAGTTGGCTCGCAGGCCGCCTGTTCGACTACCGTTACTTTTTCCGGAATTCACTGGTGGAGAGGAGACTCTTTGTCAGTCGGGGGCCAGAGTGTAGACTCCAACGGCGTGTCCGGATCGGGTTATATCAAAGTTGTTTATCTAAGGGTGTCCGTCAACCAAAATGGCACAATTCAAGGTGAAAATTCTTTCCGTGTGCAGATTTCCAATACCTCGCAAGACTCAGAGATTGGGTCTGGCGCCGATCAAACCGGCTATGGCTACAGGACCGGGAATTTATCTAACGGCCAGATTTTCACCCAGCAAATAGTCTTTGGAGTCGACGAATCATGTACTAACTACCGGCAAACAAGGTCCGGAACGATAGAGTACAGGGATATGGATGCAAATAATAGCGCCTGGAATCCCAATATCCGGATGATAATACAGCGGGAGACCTGGGTGGACGCTCGAAATAACGTATCAAATTGGCAAACCGCGAAAGACGGTAGTGGTAATAATGATATATTCACAACCGGTGAACTGCAGGCAAATGAAAACGGGCAATTCCCGACCCAACCCTTTGACAACCACTACCGCTACCGGTTGCTGATACAAGCTGTCGGTAAAAGAAATACCATATTCATTGCTATGGACGGAGGCATCTCACAAATTAGCGGCAAATATAATCTAACACCATTTAACTGCGCTACGTTTACCTGCACTGCCACGCCGGACCCCATGGACGCAACCGATACTAAAGTGCTTGTTACTATTACTAATAAGGGTCCATACCCATTTGGAAAGGGTTTCCAGGTAAGGCAAACCCCAGACCGTGAAGCCTGGCCGACAGATGCTACCGGTGGCTTCACAAGTGACTTCGTTGTAAACGGCTCGGCTACCCATTCGTTCACCAGACCAGCCGACGCAACGGAGACGTACACGCTCTATGACAGTATTAATAATGATGCCATAGCCGTGCCCTTTGGAAACGGCAAATGTAGCACTAGCGGCTCTGTAAAGATAACCTGTTCTGCTGCTGCTCCCAGCCTTGCGGAAGTTGGACAGACAGGCAAATTTATATTTACCTTTACAACTGTAAATACGACCCCAACTAGCGCAACGGTCACTTATAGCTCGGACCAAGGCGTTCCTGCAGGGAGCCTCAGTAGTGTTAGTGCGCCGAATCCGGGCAGCAGCGTAGTGGCTGCAGGGAGTACGCGTACTCAGCCGGTATTTATTACAGCTATTATAAATTCCAACGGTACCCTGACAGCTACCGCAACTTATAACGCCCATGTGATTTCCTGCTCAGCACCTTTTACAGCAAATGCGTTGCCTTACTTCCAGGTGTGGAACGGGGATGCCAGTGCCGGCGGCGGTTTTGCCAGCCCTAACAATAATCCGTTTACCAACACCCCGCTCAGCTGCGGTAATTCCGGCGACCCGCCCTATGTCAGCGCCGGCGCCAGCGGCTATGGCGGCAGTATCGTGGGATTTGGCAAGCAGTCAAGCAATAGAGGTTCACGGACAGACTTTGGCGCCATAGCCATGGGCACGATTCCTGGCCAGCCTACGGGTCCGCTTGGTTTCTTTAGTGGCGATGTCTCCAGCGGGAAGCGCCCAGTCTTTGCCAACAACATCGCCGGTTATGGATCTACCAACATGGGTGGCCACCTTAACGGCGGCCCTCCCAACCAATGTGTCAAGGATTACTTCACCGATACCCAAATTACACAAGGCCCCGACAAAGTGCAGCCTTATACCACAGACCTAAACAGCGAGATAAACACTGTCTGTCCTGACAGATGCCAATTTAAATCCGGCTCCAGTGTAATAATCAATAGTACTGTACAGGTGCCACAAGGCAAACAAGTCACCTTGTTTGTTGACGGCGATGTGACAATAAACGCCGACATTCTTTACCGAAAGGACTTTGACCCCTCGAGCCAAAACAACATCCCCTATTTGGCGATAATTGCCCGCGGCAATATTACTTTGAGCAGTGGTGTATCTGAGCTGGACGGGCTGTATGTGGCGCAACCCCAGCCGCCAAACTACACCAGCGGCGGCAACTTCTATACTTGCGTAGTGGGGAGCCATTGCAATAACCAGCTTGTAGTGAACGGCGCTGTGGTCGCCCAGAGGTTGGTGCTGTTAAGGTCGCACGGGACGCTGGACGCGCCATCCAGTGACCCCGGCGGTATAACCGGCAATCCGGCGGAGATCTTCAACTTTGTCCCCTCTATGGTGATTGGCGCTCCGGCACTGCCGTCCCAATTCGGCGCCAACCGGGGAACGTTCAGCCTGGCGCCGGTCTTTTGACAAAGTGTTTTGCACCTAAGAGCTTATGCTATAATCAAGGCAAGTAATAAATAAATAAGAATCAAATATTAATATGGACATA
Organism: Candidatus Saccharimonadota bacterium; assembly: GCA_025934715.1. Lineage (GTDB taxonomy): Bacteria > Patescibacteriota > Saccharimonadia > Saccharimonadales > UBA10212 > JAIFWC01. The sequence goes on along the minus strand of JAICWR010000006.1, from coordinate 23,952 downwards.
CTGAGTGGGGTATCGGACTTTTTCGGACTAGATATCGGTACATCGTCCATCAGGGCTGTGCAGCTGCGCGGCGCCGGCCCCATTAAAACGCTCGACCGCTATGGTTCTGGGCCGGTGGACGGCAACCTGGCCGTCAGTGACTCCAAAGCCGACCAGCAGAAGCTGGGGCGTGTCATTGCCGAGCTGATTAAACAAATGGGCATCACCACCCGCAACGTGGCGGTCGGTGTACCGGCCAGCCGGGTTTTCACGACAGTGGTGGACATGGAAAAACTGTCCGAGGACGAGCTGGCCAAAACTATCCGCTACCAGGCAGATTCTTTCATCCCAACGCCGCTGGCCGAATCCAAGATTGACTGGGTCCTGCTGGGAGATTCGCCCAAAGAACCAACTAAATCCGAAGTGCTGCTTTCCAGCGTGCCGAATTCGTACGTTGAGAGCCGGCTGGATATGCTGGAGGCCGTAGGCTTTAACGTGATCGCATTTGAGCCTGACACCTTCGCGGTGATGCGGGCCATGGTGGCTCCCGATGCCACCCAGCCGCAGATGGTTTTAGATATAGGCGACCGCACGACCGACTTGGTCATAGCCGTTAACGGCGCGCCGCGGCTGACGCGCTCGATGCCCGTAGGCACCGAAGGCATAATCCGCTCGGCCGTGACAGGTTTGGGCGTGGACACTGCCCAGGCCACACAGTTCGTTTATAAGTTCGGTATGAATAAAGATAAGCTCGAGGGCAGGGTGTATTCAGCGATCGTGGGCGTGGTGGACGGCTTGGTTTCAGAAATCGAAAAATCCATCAAATTCTTCCAGGACCGGTACCCCACGGCTAAACTGGAGCGGATTATCGTGACCGGCGGCGCCTCCACGTTGCCGGAATTTCCGCTGTACCTGGCTAATAAGTTCGGAGTCAATGTGGAAATCGGCAACGCCTGGCGGAATGTTTCTTTCCCGGCCAGCCGGCAGAACGAACTGCTGGCGGCTTCTAATCATTTAGGTGTGGCCTGCGGGTTGGCTGAGAGGCGGTCATGAGCGTCGTACAGTTTAACCTGCTGCCGGATGTGAAACTGGAGTTTAACCGCGCCCAACGCCAAAAACGGGTGGTCTACGGACTGTCGGCACTGGCCTGCTTAGTGGTGCTAGTGATATTCATAATCAGTTTTCTGTCGGTTGATGTGCTCCAGAAAAAACTGCTTAATGACGCCAACAACCAAATAAACAATTACAGCCAAAAACTTAAGAGCATCCCTAATATCGAAAAAATATTGACTATCCAGAACCAACTGGGGGCTTTGCCAAGCCTGCACCAAAACAAGCATATCGTTTCACGACTGTTCAATTACTTGCCCGAACTCACCCCGTCTAAAATCAATTTGGGCAAGCTGACTTTGGACACTTCTGCCAACACCATGGAATTCGTAGGCACGGCCGATAGCGTGGAAACTGTCAATAAATTCGTCGACACCATTAAGTTCACTACCTTCACGACCTCGACAAACAGCAATAGCACCCAGGCGTTCAGCAACGTGGTGCTAACCAGCATCGACCGCAATGATAAAGAAGCCACTTATACGATCGACACGAGCTTCGACCCGGCGCTGTTCAATGCCACCCAGTCGGTGTCATTGAAGGTTCCGCAGGAGACGACCACGCGCTCAGTGCTGAATGCGCCGGCTTCGGTCAACCCGATATTCAATGGCGACACTGGTAAGAAACCGGCCCAGCAAGGGGGACAATAATGGCTGAAGCTAAGAAAACGTCCGTCAAGCACGTACAGATAGATAAAAGCCAGTCGACCATACTGGTGGTGGTGGCAGTGGCCGTGGCTTTCTGCGTGTTCGGCCTATTCGCCACCAAAGCTTTGGTCTCCAAAGGCCTTTACCAGCGGCGGGCCCTGCACGCCGAGCGGAACGTGGCCGCAACCTTAAAAGATAACTACAACAATGCCCAGACGCTACTGACCCAGTACAATGTCTTTGCCCAGCAGAACCCCAATGCCATAGGCGGCAACGCCGACCCCAAAGCCAACGGGCCCAGCGACGGCGATAACCCGCGCATCGTCTTAGACGCGCTGCCCAGTAAATATGACGTGCCGGCGCTGGCCAGCAGCATTGAAAAAGTCCTGGCCGGGCGCAGTGTGACATTCAACAACCTAAATATAACCGACGACCCGACCGGCAACAGCGACCAGCCGCAAGCCCAGCCGCAGTCAAAAGCAATTCCGTTTTCGTTTGAAGCCAGCGCCAACTACAAATCCGCCCAGCAGCTTTTGCAGGATTTTGAGCGCTCCATCCGGCCGTTCGATTTGAACACTTTGGAAATCGACGGCACTGACAAATCAATGAAACTGACCATCAATATGACAACCTACTTCCAGCCGGCCAAGAGCTTAGATTTAACAGCGACACAGGTGGTGAAATGACGAAAAAAAGACAAAATATGATCGTGATAATCTTTGTGGCGCTGATAGCCGCCATGATTTCGATAGTGGTGTCGGGGGCGATTTTCGGTACGCCCCAAAGCCGGCCGATCAAAGTACCAGTGGTCGATAAAATCAGCCCGACTTTCCCGGACGTGCAGCACGACAGCACTTATACCAGTTTCTTAAACACCAACGCGCTTGACCCGACCCAGCTTATCCAGATCGGCAACAGCAATAACCAGTCTCCATTCCAGGGGGGCGGCACTTCGTTCTAAGGGGATAAATGAGTGTATTGTTATCCGAATCAACCCAGCACCAGATTGAGGACGAGCTTGTAAACAGCGGTATCTTATCTAAAGAAGAACTCGAACTCTACAAAGCCAAATCCGAAAAAAGCCACCAGCCGCTGTTCAGCTTGCTTATAAAAGAAGGTGTGGTGAAAGACGAGGACCTGACCCAGGCGACCGCCAAGGTCAATAACATCCCCTACGTCAACTTGTCCGAATCGCCGCCGATACCCCAAAAAGTCCTCGACTTGCTGAGCAAGGACACGGCCAACTTCTACATGGCCGTGCCGCTGGGCACGATGGGCGACCGGCTGGTGGTGGCTATGTTAGACGCTAACAATGTCCAGGCAGTGGACTTTCTAAGCAACAAGATCGGCAAGCCTCTAAAAGTTTATGCCGCCAGCGAATCCGGCATCCGCCGTATGCTCAAGCAGTACGAAAAGAATATCCAAAAGGGCATAAGCACGATGTTGGCCGGGGTGGAAGAGGCCGAAAATGCCGAACAGCCCGCCGAAGACCAGCCCAAAGGAGAAGTCAAGCCCAACGCTAAAGCCAAAGTGAAGGTCATAGTTGAAGACTCGCCTATCAGCAAGGCCCTGAACGCCATCATGGAATATGCCGCCAGGAACCGTGCCAGTGACATCCACATAGAACCGATGGAAAACGAGCTCAAAATCCGTTGCCGCATAGACGGAGTGTTGCGCGAGGTCATGAGGCTGCCCAAGAGCACCGAGCCGGCGATTGTCAGCCGGGTCAAAATCCTCTCAAACCTGAAAATTGACGAGCACCGAGTGCCCCAGGACGGCCAGTTCACCATCAAAGTGGAAGATTTGGAAATCGACCTGCGTATAGCCATCAGCCCGGTGGTTTGGGGCGAGCAAGTGGTCATCCGCCTGCTGGATAAATCCGGCACCAGCCTTAAGCTTGAAGACATGGGCTACACCGGCCGGGCGCTACGGACCATCCGTAAGGGCCTAAAACAGCCCCACGGCATGATTTTGACGTCCGGTCCGACCGGCTCGGGTAAAAGCACCAGCATGTACGCCATGCTGCAGGAGATCAAGAACGACACTATTAATATAGTCACGCTGGAAGACCCCGTTGAGTACAAGATAGATGGCGTCAATCAGATTCAAATCAACGCCGACGTGGGCCTGACTTTCGCCACGGGCCTGCGCAGCGTTTTGCGCCAGGACCCCGATGTGGTTATGGTCGGCGAGATACGCGATAAAGAAACCGCTAACCTGGCCATCCAGGCGGCCCTGACCGGCCACTTGGTGTTTTCCACGCTGCACACCAATAGCGCCGCTGGCATCCTGCCGCGGCTTTTGGACATGGGGCTGGAGCCTTTCCTTATCGCTAGCACAGTCCATACCGTCATCGGCCAGCGCCTGGTGCGCCGCAGCGTGGCCGGCGGCGAATCGTATAAATCCAGCCCGGCCGAAACCGAGGGGATACACAGCGTGGTCGGCAGCCTTTTGCCCAAGAATAATGAAGAGATGGCCAAGGTCGCCAGCGACCTGGGCTATAAGAGCTTGCCTCTGGCCACCCAAAACGCTTATACTTTGGTCAAGGGTAAAATAACCCCCGACAACCCGACCGGCTACTCCGGGCGCATGGGGCTGTACGAAGTTTTTGAGGTAACTGAAAAAATCCAGGACCATATCCTCAAGCATTCCACCAGTTCCGCCATCCAAAAGGCCGCCCAGGACGAAGGCATGGTCATAATGCGCCAGGACGGGTACCTTAAGGCTCTAGCCGGATTGACGAGCTTATTAGAGGTTGACCGGGTAGCCGCCAGCGAGGCTTAAAAAGGGCACCGATTAAGGGGAAAACAGTGCAACAGCAAACACCACAAACACCACCAAAACCACAAATGCCACCAGTTGCTACGGCTCCGGCGCCAGCGCCGGCCGGAAGTAACCTCAAAATTGAAATTTTATTAGAAGAAGTGGTCAAAAAAGACGCTTCCGACCTGCACCTGCAGGTGGGCATGCCGCCTATGCTGCGCATAGACGGCGCTTTAACACCGGTGCACGGAGCCGCGTTATTGGATGATAAAACGCTGGAGGAACTGGTCTTCAGCCTGATGGACCCGGACCAAAAGCAAATCCTGTTGCGGGACAAGGAGTTCGACTTCAGCTTTGCCTTTGGCGACTTGGGGCGCTTCCGTGTAAACGCTTTCCACGAGCGCGGTAATGTGGCGGCGGCCATGCGCTTGATTCCCAATGTGATTCGTACCGTGGAGGATTTGGGCTTGCCCCAGGTGGTCAATAAATTCACTGAATACCCGCGCGGCCTAGTGCTGGTGACCGGTCCGACCGGTTCCGGCAAATCCACCACGTTGGCGGCGATGGTCGATAAAATCAACCGTGAACAGGCCCGCCACATCATCACGATTGAAGATCCTATCGAATACACCCATAAATCCCAAAAATCCCTGCTGGTCCAGAGGGAAGTGCACTATGACACCTTTAGTTTCTCGGCGGCCCTGCGCTCAGCCCTGCGCGAGGACCCGGACGTGGTGCTGATTGGCGAGATGCGCGACTTAGAAACCATCGCCGCGGCCATCACCATCGCCGAGACCGGCCACCTGGTGCTGGCGACCTTGCACACCAACAGCGCCAGCCAGAGCGTCGACCGTATGATTGACGTCTTTCCGCCCCACCAGCAACCCCAGGTCCGCGCCCAGCTGGGCAACATCCTGATGGCGATCGCCTCGCAGCGGCTGATTCCTAAACTAGGCGGCGGCCGGGTGGCGGCGGCTGAAATCCTGGTCGCCACGCCAGCCGTACGCAATATCGTCCGCGAAGGCAAGAGCTACCAGCTAGAAGCCGTCATCCAAACCGGCGCTGAATTCGGCATGCAAAGCATGGACCGCACGCTTGTCAACTTAATCCATACCGGTGTTATCAGCTACGATGAAGCTCGCAACTACGCGGTGGACCTCGAAGAACTAGACCGCCTGATGAGAGGCTAGCTGATGCTGACATACACATTCGTCGCGCGCGACCCGGCCTCCGGCAAACGGATTGAGTCCGAAGTCCAGGCCGAAAATGAAAAAGCGGCCGCCAAGGCGATTAAAGGCCAGGGCTACTCGCCCCTGGAAATTAACCTTGCAAACAGCGAAAAAAGCCTGACCGGATTCCGCAACCGGATTAAGACCAAAGACAAAGTCATTTTTTCGCGCCAGCTCGCCACGCTTATAAATGCCGGCTTGCCGCTGGCCCAGGCTCTACGGAACGTGGAAGGGCAGACTGCCAGCAAACCCCTAAAGCTTATCATTGAAAAAGTCCTGGCCGACATCGAAGCCGGCTCCTCATTCCACGAAGCCCTGGCCCGCTACCCCGGGGTTTTTAACAATGTTTATGTCAGTTTGGTCGAGGCCGGCGAGGCCTCCGGAACACTGGATAAAGCGCTGGAGCGCCTGGCCAACCAGCAGGAAAAAGACGCTGAAATCATCTCCAAAGTCCGCGGCGCCTTAATTTACCCACTCATTGTCATAGTTGTGATGATTGCCGTGGTGACGTTCATGGTCGTGGTGGTGCTGCCCCATGTCCAGGAAGTCTACACCACCATACCCGGCGCCACGTTGCCGTTTGTGACCCGCGCCCTATTAGGCCTGTCACGGCTAATAAGCCATTTTTGGTGGCTGATAATCATCCTGCTGGGCGTGGCCGCCTTTTTCACCACCCGCTGGGCCCGCTCCGGCCCCGGCAAGGAGATTGTGGATAAGGCCAAGATGCGGATGTGGCCGATTGGGCATTTATTCATGAAAATGTACATGGCTAGATTTAGCCGCACCGGGCAAACCTTGGTGGCCAGCGGCGTGCCGCTGCTGCAGGTCATGAACATCGTGGCCGACGCAGTCAATAATGTGCATATAGCGGATTCGGTCCATAAAGCCGCCGAAAAAGTCAAAGGCGGCAAAGCCTTGTCCGAAGCGCTCGAAGGCGACCCTAACTTCTTAGAATTAGTCCCAGATATGATTAAAATCGGCGAACAATCCGGCTCGCTGGAAACTATGCTGGGTAAGACCGCCGATTATTATGAAAAAGAGGTCGATAACGAAATTGCCGCGATATCGACCATCATTGAGCCGGTGCTGATGATTCTGCTGGGCGTGATGGCTTTGATAATCGTGGCCGCCATATTGTTGCCAATCTACGGCTTAGCTAACAAAATAACAGCCACTTAAATGTCCGTTAATAGCTATTGCTTTTTTACTGGCAACAGATTATCATCTCCTTATAAGCATAAACACTAAACGCTCAAGCAAAGGGGGCATTTGCTTAAAACCATGAAAAACGTATATAAACAAAAGCGGGAACAGGGATTCACGATAATCGAAGTTCTAATCGTGTTGGCCATCGCCGCTTTAATCTTTCTAATTGTGTTCTTGGCCGTACCGGCTTTGAACCGCAACTCACGTAACAACGCCATTAAACACGATGCCGCGGATATACTGTCGGCTGTGCAGACATTTGAATCAAACAATAACGGTCAGTTGCCGGCAACCTCCGGTGGATGTGGTGTCGCAAATGGATCCGCTACTATCAGTAATACCGCTGCAAACGCACAAGCCAATAGTGTATCGGTTCAACCATCAACAACTTGCTCGAGTGTTTCTGCGGCAACCCCAGCAACTCCGGGCTTAAATGCCATTGCAGTTGATGTTGGCTTCGATTGTAACGGGGCAAACGTACCACCGTTTACAGCCAACACTCGTTCTGTCGCTGTGTATTTTGTAGTCGAGAGCGGTGGAGCTAACGTTAAGCAATGCCTATCAAGTTAAGGTCATAAGTTTAAAACAAAAAGCGGCCTGAAAAGGCCGCTTTTTTTATGCTACGATTATCCTAATGCTTCTAATTTCTATCATCCTATTCATTCTGGGCCTTGGGCTGGGCAGCTTTGTTAACGCCCTTGTTTGGCGCCTGCATGAACAGGGAATAGGCAAAAGGCAACAGGCAACAGGCAAAAGAAATCTAAATCATGGCGACCTTTCCATACTAAAAGGCCGTAGCATGTGCCCCAACTGCCGCCACCAGCTGTCCGCCCTGGATTTAGTGCCGGTCATAAGCTGGATTTTGCTAAAAGGCCACTGCCGTCACTGCGGCAAGACGATTTCTAAGCAATATCCAGCTGTAGAACTGGCCATGGGCTTTATTTTCGCGCTAAGCTACATATTTTGGCCAGCAGCGCCGCACTTTAACGGCCAGTGGCTGCTGCTGGCCACCTGGCTGACGGCGTCTGTGGGCCTTATGGGATTGGCTGTATATGACATCCGCTGGATGATATTGCCGAATAAAATCATTTATCCCACCTTAGCGGTGGCGGCCGCCGGACGCGCGGTTTATATAGGCGTATTCCAGGGGCGCCCCGGCCATGCGGTCTGGCTATGGGCCTTATCCGTGGCCATTGCCAGCGGCATTTTCTATATCTTGTATACATTTTCGCAGGGCAAGTGGATAGGTTTTGGCGACGTCCGGCTTGGTTTGGTCACCGGGACCCTGCTGTCCGACCCCTATAAAAGCTTAGGGATGATATTTGTTTCCTCGCTGCTTGGGACGCTTTTTGTGCTGCCGCATCTTATAACTAACAAAAAGACCATGGCCAGCAAAACACCCTACGGCCCGTTTTTAATAGCCGCCACCGGCATTTTCGTAGTCTTTGGCGACAGCCTAATAACTTGGTATAAAAACCTATTCGGCCTCTAAAAACGTTTACAGTTTACCATTCACTGTTTACCTTGCGTTAACTGCTTTCTGTTTACCATTCTTCAAGGTACTAATAATCTTTTGGAAGGTCATTAACAGATAATGGCTCTCATTCAGAAGCTCTGTGCATGTCTTCCTATCCGCCGCTAAATTAAGCATCAGGGCTAGCCAGTACTTGGTTTCAGCGGCTTCTTTCTTTGCAATATAAATTTTACTTCGAAAATCAGCTTTTGAAGCCGCATTGTTGGCTTCTGCATAGTTGGCCCCGATAGATGTAGCCGACCTTACTAAGTGTTCAATCAAAGGCTTAGTTATTGGAGTCATTTTTTCATTTTTACAGAAGTTAATAATATTGGCGCTAAAGCTAATGGTCCGGTTGCCCATAGTAAACGGTTCACGGTTCATAGTAAACGCATTGTAAACGGTAAACTGTCAACGGTAAATTGCTAGCGTTTTGACCCCTTGGTTTCCCCTTATGCTATACTGTTGGCTATGCGGCGTGTGTCGGCTGGATACACCATTATAGAGGTTATGATTTTTTTGGCGGTTTCCGCCTTGATAATGGTCTCGGCCTTTAAATTGATAGATAACCGGCAAACCCAAACCGATTTTAACCAAAGTGTAAGGGACACCCAGTCGCAGCTCCAGGCTTGGATTAACGAGGTTTCAGCCGGCTTCACTGGCGCCGACCCTAACAAGGATAGCTGTTCAACACAGCTTATAAGCGGCGTTCAGCGTCCTGTATTGCAACCAAACTTGCCTGGGCCCGGTTATACGCCGGCTTGCGTGTTCCTGGGTAAAGTCTTCCAGTTTCCGCCGGATAACACCCAGGGGAGCACAATCTATGCCTATCCGGTTTTTGGGGTGCGTGATAACAACGGTATCCTTCCCACCACTCTGCAGGCTTCCAATCCAGAGCCGGCCGTCGGTCAGGCGGGCGTTGATTTGACCCAGTCATTCAGCTTGCTGCCGCTTTATGTGAAAAGTGTCACGAGTTCTGGGGTTGGCTCATCCTACACCGCCAGCCATCTGGCCGGTTTTTTCACCAGTATCAACACCGAGGGCTCAACAGCGTCTAACGGTGAGAGCGACGTGAACGCCTACCAGTACGATAACTTTAACGGCTCCCCGCCGTTTGCCGCCGACCAATCCGGCAATGCTGTGGTCCCCTGTGTGGAGATGACCGGCAGCTGCCTCCCGACTAAACTTAAACAGATGAAAATCTGCCTAACGGATGGTAAGAGCTTCGCCCAGATAACTATCGATAGCAGCCTGGGCCTGGGCGCAAGTGTTAACTTACAGTATGTAAACTGCTAAAGTATAAGTGAAAAGCTAGAGGCTATGGAACTCCGCGTAAAAAAAACCAGCGCAAAGCTAAAACAACAAGGCGACACGATCGTCGAAGTTTTGATCGCCATCGCTATCGCCGCCTTTGCCGTCGGCATCAGTTACGCTACAGCTGAGCGCAGCCTCGACCAAGCTATATCCGCCCGCGAGCATAACGAGGCCCTCAATATACTAGAAAACCAGGTAGCTGATTTAAGGCTGCGGTTTCAAAAAGACACTGACTTCACGTCTAATTTTGCGGGCAAAAGCAACTTCTGCCTTAGCGATAGCGCCAAAGTATCCACTGCCACTGGCTGGTTTAACCAAAACCAGGCGATCACTAATAGCAACGGAACTACTGCTTCTGCATATAGTACCGGCTGCCAACAGCAGAGGACGGGCGAAGGGGCTGTTTATTTAGCTAATATCACCACCAGTGGCGGAACAGACTCTACCACCAATCCAACTCTTTATACCATCACGGTGCGCTGGGCCAGGCTAGGTGGCGGCACCAACAAAGCCAGCCTATTTTATAAGCTCAATTACGACCCCTCGGCAACCCTTGGCTTGCCAAATAACAGCTTGGCGCTAAACGGCAATGCTGGTTTTAATATTGATAATGGAGCACCATCTCCCGGCCCGCTTACTTACAGCTATAGAGGCAGTTTTACTAACACCTCTACAAACCCGCCGAGTGAAGTAGCCGGTTGCACCTGGAACTGGGGTGACGGGACAAAAACGACAAACACGGCCTGCCAGAACCAAGATCCAATTTCCCACCTCTTTGTCTATTTGCCATACTCAAATTCCGTACCCCCTGATCCATTTATCCCTCCACCTTGCGTAAAGACATTTACAGTTGTCCTGACAGTCACGTTAACAGATGGCTCCACCTGGACGTCGCCGCCAAGTCCGATTCAAAAGCCATCCGGCAGTGAAGTAAAAGCCAATAATATACCGCCCTGCTAGGGATAAAAATGACTTCGCCGATAATCACACCGTTAAGAAAACCCCAGCGCGGGACAAAACATTCCGGCTTCACTATTATTGAGCTTTTAATCGCTTCGGCGGTCTTTTCGGTGGTGCTGGTGGTGGTTTTGGCCTCATTTGTACAGATTAGCCGCATTTATTATAAAGGTGTGAACATGGCTAACACCCAAAACGCCACCCGGACCATAGTGCAAGATATACAAGACGATATACAGTTCGGCTCCAACCACCCTGAACTTATAGATGATACATATGGCAACACCGGTTCGTCCCACCAGGACAGTTTTTGTGTCGGCGACCATCGTTATGCCTATGTTTTGGGTACCCAAGTCACGGCAGGCGCCGGCCTTCAGGGTGTATACCGCGAAGATATGCCCGCCGGCTGTAAGACGCTGACTCAACAAGGCGTGACACCAAGCTCGGCCCAGCAGCTCCTAAGCAACGGTATGCAACTTAACCACATAAAAGTTGACTGCCAAAACGGCAACGGGACGGTATGCCTGGTAAGGCTGTACGTGGTTTTTTACGGCGGCAGCCCTAACGGCCTGTTTTTCAGCGGCACCGGTGGTTTTGGGAGTAATCCCTGGCAGGCGCCCGACGCCCAGTGCACCGGCGCGCTAACCAGCTCCCAGTTCTGCGTCACCGCTGATTTTGACCGGACGGTTTTACAAACGATTTAAGGCGATGTTAAATATGTTTATGCTAAGGAAGACCAAAAAGCCAAAAACGGACCAGTCGGGGTTGGTATCTTTAATCGTGGTGGCGATCCTGGCTGTCGTGCTGGGTTTGGTCGCGGTCGGCTTTTCTAAGCTGATGGATAGGGAACTGCGCCAATCATTGGACCGGGAGCTGTCAGCCCAGGCCTTTTATTCGGCTTTGGCCGGGCTGGACGACGCCAGGGCGTACCTGGGCGCCGGCGGGACCGGTTTTGACAAATGCAACAGCCCGCCGAGCCTTGGCCAGTATTTCACTTCAGACCTGTCAGGAAGCAGCGGCATCGCCAAGTATTCGTGTGTGACCATAGACACCCAGCCCGACAACCTTGTTTACCAGCTTGGCAAGGACCAATCGGTGACGTTCCAAATATCCAAGCCAAACATGGGCCGTATGTATTTTAGTTGGCAAAATGACCAGACACCCTCGAGCTTTACACCACTCGGGTCTCTAGGTAGCCTGCCGCAAGAGTCCAGCATTACTTCCCAAACCGGAGGATTATTAGAAGTTAACCTTTACCCAATTCCGAATGGCTTTCCAGGTTCAAGTGATACGAACGCGACGCTTAGCAGTCTATCTCGCACTTATTATATGTACCCTAATGGCGGCTCTGGCACTCCTGGCTGTGTTAGTTATAGCGGCAGTAACTGCGGTAGCGGTAGTATCGGCAAGGGCGGCTTTGTGCCAGGTAACTGTAAGATTGGGAATACTTTTAAGGTCGGTGGGTCCAGCGCAAACCCACAGATGTGTAACAGCTTCATTTCTGGCATCAATTTAAGCCCAACCAATTTTTACGTCAGAATTACAGCCCGTTATAACCCAATTGACGTGACTGTACAAGCGGCGACTAACGGCGGACAAAGCTTGACCCAGATTCCTAATGCCCAGGCGATTGTCGACGTCACCGGCCAGGGGACTGATGTGCTCCAGCGGATAAGGGCCCGAATTGACATCGGCAATAATTTCCAGACACCTCTCTACGGTGTTCAATCGATGGAAAGCATTTGCAAAGGCTTTGATGTCAGCGTGACCAGCCCCGGGACTTACGGCCCATCCACTTCTGATTCGAACATAAGCGCTAACATTGATCAAAACGGAGTGTGTGATTCGATCCCAAGTACTGGCGGCACCACCACCACAGGAATACCTAGCGGTTTTGGTCCGCACTAACGCTATTGTTTCTTAGCGTGGAATTTGGAGTGGATTTCTTTTAGGTGCGGGTCGGTGACGTGGGTGTAAATTTGGGTGGTGGCGATGTTGGAATGGCCCAGCATGGCCTGCACGCTGCGTAAATCGGCGCCGTTCATCAGCAAGTCTGTGGCAAAACTGTGGCGCAAAGTATGGGGCGACACATGTTTGGTTATGCCGGCCATTTTGGCGTAACGGGCGACCATCCGCTGCACGCTGCGGGCGGTTAAGCGGGTGAAATTACCACTGTTATCGACCTTTTTACTGCCGCTGTAGCGGATGAATAACGGCTTGGTGTTATCGGCGCGCTTGGCCAGGTATTGTTCAATCCAGGCGGCGGCTTCATCGCTTATGAACACCGGCCGGTCCTTTTGGCTCTTGCCGCGGACGGTGAATTCACGCCGTTTTAGGTTGATGTGGTCGCGGTCCAGCCCGACCAGTTCGCTGACGCGCAGCCCACTGGAAAAAAGCAACTCCAATATAGCCCGGTCGCGCAGGCCGTTTTGCTTGGAGGTGTCCGGTTGTGACGTAAGCCGCTCCAGCTCATCCGGCGCCAAAAAAGTCACTTGTGGCCGGCTGGTCTTGGCCAGCTCGATTTTATCGGGCTGCATAGTTTCCCAATCGCGCTTGGCGCAGAAGCGCAAAAAAGACCGCAGGGCGATTAAGTGGTAATTTTGGGTGATTTTGCTAAGTTCGTCGCTGGTGGCCGTGGGCAGGCGGTTGAGCCACATCCGCCATTTGCGGACCAGTTCGGCGTCGATATCTTTGAGTTTTATCTCGCCGGCGTAATCGCTTAAACGGGTCAGGTAATGGCTGTAATTTTGGATGGTCTTCAAGGAGCGGTTTTGCTCCAGCTCCAAATATTCCAGGAATTGGCCGACGGCTTCTTCATAATCCATAAGCACTAGTGTAATGGCAGGCGTCGTACAATATCAAGCTCTAGCAATTTTCTTTTTAGGGAATAGGCAATAGGATATAGGCAATAGTTAAGCCGCGTTCGTATAAGGATTTAGAAGTATGGAAACGTAGCATTGCTTTGGTTAGCGAAACCTATGCCTTGTCCAAAAAGCTTCCTAAAAGTGAACAGTTCGGGCTTGTAAGTCAGGCTCAAAGATCTGCTGTTTCCATCCCTTCAAATATTTCAGAGGGCTACGCCAGAAGAAGTACAGGCGACTACATACGATTCTTATCCATGGCCTTTGGCTCGGCAGCCGAACTTGATACGCAAGTGGTAATTATTAAGCAAGAGTACCCGCATATAGAAACACGTAGAGCGGAGGAATTGCTCAGCGAGGTTCAGAAAATGCTCTACGCGTTAATAAGTAAGCTCAAAAACTAATGCCTGTTGCCTACTCCCTAATGCCTACTTGAGCAGTGTTGTTGCTCAGATTCTCATCTGTTATACTTAGTCCGCCAAACTTTTTTATGTATTATGTCTATATATTGAAAAGCAGACTTGACGGCAAGTTTTATACTGGATGCACCAATAATTTGCAAAAACGGCTTAAGGAACATAATTCTCGCAGAGTGAAATGGACTAGTGATTCTGGTCCATATGACTTAATATTTTATGAAGCCTTCACCAATAAGTATGATGCGTATCTGAGAGAGAAGTGGCTTAAAACAGGATGGGGCAGAAACCACATTAATAAAATGTTATCTAATACACTTAAAAAAGTTTAGGCGGATGAAAATGGAGAAAACCTTAGTACTGCTCAAGCCCGACGCCGTCCAGCGCGGGCTAGTTGGAGAGATTATCAGCCGGTTTGAAAAAGCCGGGCTAAAGATGCTGGCTGCCAAGATGGTCACGCCTTCGGAAAATCTGGCCAATAAGCACTATCCAACTGAAAGGCGCGAGTTCATAGAAGGCATGGGCCAAAAAAGCCTGGAAACTTATGCCGAAGCCGGCTTGGACGCCAAAGCCGAGCTCGGCACCGACGACCCGCATGAAATGGGGTTGAAAATACAGGGGTGGATGGTCAATTTCATAACTTCTGGCCCGGTCATGGCTATTGTCTTAGAGGGCCAGGATGCTATAAAAAAAGTTAGGGAACTAGTCGGCCACACCGTGCCGGCCAAAGCCTACCCGGGCACTATCCGCGGCGATTATTCTAACGACACTCCCACTCTGGCCAACAAAGAAAAGCGGCCGATTATGAACCTGGTACACGCTTCGGGTGATAAAACCGAAGCCGAGTTTGAAATCAACCTCTGGTTCGCCCCAGACGAACTGCGCGCCTGATCAAGATTAATTAAGGTAATATTTAAACGGGCCCCTGTAGTTCAATGGATAAAATAACTCCGTCCTAAGGAGAAGCTAGAGGTTCGAATCCTCTCGGGGGCACCACGTCCTAGCTAACTTCAACCCCGCCTCAATCTTGGCAATCAAGTGGCCAAAACCGAGGCGGGGTCTCGCGTGCCACTCCTTTCCGCTAGCCTTATCCTCAAGGCTCGCGGGGAACGCATAACTTCTTTATAATGTAGGCATGAGCGAAAAGAGGGCGAAGGAGCAGCCTAAGCCCCGCAAAAAAAACTTCAAAGAACAGTTCGAAGACGAAGAAGCCCTGCTGGTTTTCCGCAAGCACCCTATCATCATGCGTAAGGGTTTGATATTAGCGTCGTTCGGCATGCTGGTTGGACCTCTCTACACGCTCGTCCTGACTTCTGTCGATAAAAACAACCCGCCAAGCTTAACCTTTTTCTTTTTGAGCCTACTGGCTAGTTTCATCCTGGCTTGCGTGCTTATTTTCCCGTGGTGGGTGCGCTGGTACTTCAGCGTGTACATCATGACCAACAAGCGCTTCATCCAGCAAACCCGCAGTCTGCTGCAGGTTAATGTGGTCGACATCGGGCTCGACCAGATCCAAATGATTAATTACCAGGTCGCCGGCCTCGAGGAAACCGTCCTGCGGTTTGGTACAATAGTGGTGCAAACTTACGTTGGCGATTTGGTGATAAAACAAGTACACCATCCGGACCGGGTACAGGGCAAGATGGTGCATATTTTGCGGGATTTGGGAATCCACCACACAACCCGGCCGACGCAGAGAGAGGAAACCGCTTAAAGCTTATTTATGGCCAAGAAACCCAAACGCGCACGGTTGCTTAAAAAACGGGCTAAGGAGGTCAGGAACGAACTCGTGCCGGCCGTGACCGAAAAAGCCGCCGAGCTAAGCCCGCTGCCCCAGGCGCCGCAGGCTCCCAGCCTCGAAAACGTGCCTCAAATCACCACCGAAAACATCGGCGAGCACCGGGAGCAGGTCTTAAGCGGCGCCCGCAAGTACATCTATCCTCTGCGCCATTCCAAGCGTACCATCGTTTATATTACTGTCACGGTCATCGTCAGCGCGCTAATCGGCTTGTTTGTTTATTGCGGCCTGGCGCTTTATAAGTATTACCAGTACAACTCGTTCTTATATCGGGTCACGCAGGTCGTACCGTTCCCGGTGGCCAAAGCCGGCAGCCACTATGTGGACTATGAAAATTATTTGTTCGAACTGCGCCACTACGTGCATTATTACGAAAGCCAGCAGCAGCGCAACTTTGGCGGTGCTGACCGCAACCAGCTGTTAGGATTTCGCAAACAGGCCCTCCAGGATGTCATCAATGCCGCTTATATCAAACAGCTGGCCCGCGAGAATGGTGTCAGCGTATCTGATAAAGAAGTCCAAAACCGCTTGGATGAAGTCCGCGACCAAAACCGCTTAGGCGGCAGCAATAAAGTTTTCGAAGACGTCCTGCGCGATTACTGGGGATGGTCGGTCAATGACTTTAAACGCAGCCTCAAGCAGGAGATTTTAGCCGAGAAGGTCGCAGCCAAACTGGACAGCGCGGCCACCCAAAAAGCCGCCAGCGCGCTGGCGCAGTCTAACAACCCCAAAGCCAGCTTTGCCGATTTGGCTAAAAAATATTCAGACGACCCTTCTGCCAAGGACAACGGCGGGGACTATGGCTTTATCATCAGCCGGACTAACCCGAATGTTCCGCCAGAAGTTGTGGATGCCTTATTTAATATGAAGCCCGGGCAAGTGGCTGGGGTCATTATCGCCAGTCCGGTCCTGGCGGGGCAAGGGCCCACTCTGCAAATCGTCAAACTCACCGGTGTTAAAAGCAGCGGCGTGACCGCCCAGCACATCACTATCAAGCTCCAGGATCCATCAATCTTCATAAAACAGCTCGAAAAAACCCACCCCTACAAAACTTACGTCCATTTCTGATCAGTTATTCGGTGCCATGACCAAGGTCGTGCAAAAGGACTTTCAAATCTTCTTTTTCCACGTCGCTAACGTCAATTTTTTTCTCTTGGGCAATAATAAAGCCCTGGAGTAGGCGGTGAATCTCTTCAGCGTCTTTCCGCCACAAGAACTTCACGGTGTGAGAATTATCAATGAAATATTTGGAGGTCATATGGACCGCGCCAAAAAAAGGGCCGACACTGACGTCAGCGCTAATCATTGAAGATATCGGCACAGTGGTAACCTTGGCCACCTTATAAAAATAGCGGTCGATCACAGTCAGTTTTTCACGGTCTAATGTGATGGTGTCGGGTATGAGTGTGAATAAGAAAACCGTGTCGGCAGTGAATAAAATATCATGTGCTTTCTCGGTTATTTCAATCAGCTTTTCATGGACTTCACCTGGTTCTTGTTCATCTGTACTGCGGCTGACTTCCTGGCCTTTGCCTCTTTCGTGATCTTTTTTCTCTTCTGATTTGTGGCTCTTTGCAGGGCTGTTTCGTTGCCGGGGCACTGCGAACAGGCCGCGGCGCATCAGGCCGCGTTTGACGGCTTCCACCGGATCCACCGGCACCTCGTCCAATGTCTTAACTCTCTTGGCCATAACAGATATAAAACTACCACTTCAGGGGCTCAACGGACTGTTAGATATGTCTCACCAAATAAGTAGAAGGAGTTTGCTTTATTTGTCTTGAGGCTCGGTATATAGTCGGACTCTTTGGATGACTGCCAGGTCGTCTGGCTTTGAGGAGCTATAAGCATTTCCATGTTCTATATCATGTAGCTCCTCGCTGTAGCTATTGGACTTTTGAATTAACCATATCAAGATGTCCTCAGTGATAGTTTCGGCGGTTAGGCTTTCGATGAAATCTGTTTCCTCTTGACAATATTGGTACATGCGCCCTATTTCAGCCTCAGTGAAGCCACCTTTTATAATCGTTTTCTCCACATCGCTTAGAAGGTGTTCACGTACATATTTTTTTAGTTGCTCCAGGTTAATTCCATATTTCTTCTCAAGCTCGGATTCACCCGGCGCTGCATCATGAAGAGTTTCCGGAACAAAGGTACTATGAACGTACCTCTTCCGAGAATGAAGGGTAAGGCCGAGTTCGGAGCTGGAAAAACCATAGGTGCTCATCTGAATACTATAACATTAAATATTCATTTAAGCAATATCGTGAACGAGGTTGCCGCTTACGGCACCCCTGTCAATCTTCTTCCGCAGGGAACGGGCTATCTTTAGAAAGCACTTCAACTTCGCGTTGGAGCGCTTCTGCGGCATATAAAGCTTGCATTAACCTCGGGTTGTCACCCAACGTCTCTTTGGCAAAGTGCAGACCGGCGACCCTGCTACGGATCTCATCGAATTCTTCTTGGGTGAGCCTGCGGCCAAAGTTCTGCCAATTTATCGGAGTGTACTTTCGCTCATTTTCCATAAATTAAGACTAGTTAACATTAAATTATATGCAAGCATAAGCTTGATGGCAGGTCCGACTGGGTCATCTTTATTTCTACCCCTGTTCTTGTTACAATACACCCTGTTTTAGGCTCGAGGGCTCGTAGTGTAGCGGCCTAACACGCCTCCCTGTCACGGAGGAGATCGCCGGTTCAAATCCGGTCGGGCCCGCCAAAATGCTATATAAAGTGACGGGTGTAGAATTTATTACAGAACCATAGCATTCACGGACACTAGAATTAAAGCAATGGGCAAACAGCAACCTGGCACAGACATCGTCCAGAATCCTCCTGCTAAATCTATCGCCGATCTATTTAATGACCTGCCGTATAGGCATTTTTCGCATAGGCAGATGATCGTTTACCAGGGCGATAAGATTGACCGTATTTATTACCTGATTTCAGGGTACGTCAGGATGTATAACATCACATCAAAGGGCAATGAACGGACCCTGGCTATATTGGGGCCCGGGGAATCGATCCCTCTGATCCAGTCGGACCACGCGGCCTATTTTTACGACGCCTTGACCGATGTCGAGGCGGCTTATGGTTCATACGAAGTGATAGTGGAGAGATTTTTAGAGTACGGCGAATACATGGAAGTTGCCCGGCAATCCGGCGTCAAGCTGATGGAACGGATGATGGAACAAATGGAAGTCCTGGCCAGCGACTCAGCAGCGGAGAAAATAGAGCTGGCCTTCCAGTTTTTGGCCAGGCATTACGGCGAAGAAGGCGACGGCTACTCCACGATTAAATTCCGCCTGACCCACCAGGAACTGGGCAATTTGGTGAACCTTACCCGCGAGACAGTCTCAAACCTCCTCCAAAAAATGGAGAGGAAAAAGCAAATCAAGGTTAATAAAGCTGGATACACCAGAGTATTTATTAAAAAAGATGACGTTGAAACCGACAAAAGCAGCTCTAAAATAACCGAAAAACTGAGTGGCGGGATCAGGCTTAGAGCAGTGCCTGATTCGGAAGCGGCTGCTTAAATCCGGCGCCGCCCAACCGGCGGCTTTTGCTATGCTAAGAGCGTGAACTGGGTGGACGCAGTTATTATCTTTATGATGATAACGGCTGTCATCAGGGGATGGCATGCCGGGCTGATTGAATTGGCGCTGACCTTTGCCGGGTTTATCGCCGGGTTGGTGCTGGGATCATGGTTAGTGGCCCAGGTGGCGCCGCACTTCTCCAACCAGCTCACCAAAGCGGTGACTGTGTCGCTGGTCGAGTTGGCTTTCGCATTGGCGATGACCGAAGTTGGCCGGCAGATCGCCCGGCGCATAAAACCGCACGCTATACGCTGGAAGCTAGGCGGCGTGAACGACTCGGCCGGCTCCGCCCTGGAGTTAATATTCACAGTTATTGTCATCTGGCTGGCGGCCTCACTGCTAGCTAACGTCCGCAGTTACGGCATAGGCCAAAGCATCAACCAGTCTTATATTATCGGGCAACTGGACACCGCATTGCCGGCATCCCCAGATATATTCGCTAAGCTAGAAAAAATCATCAGCCCGGGCGGCTTCCCGGATGTTTTTTTGGGGCTGGAGCCCCAGCACACCACCATCTCACCAACCAACCATGTTGATAATAAAGCCGTGGTTGCTGATGAAGCGTCAGTTGTCAAAATCCGGGGCGCCGGCTGCGGCGGCCTCGCTTTCGGCTCTGGTTTCGTGGCCGGGCCGGGCTTGGTGGTCACTAACGCCCATGTAGTGGCCGGTATAGCCCATCCCCAGGTGATTGATAGCTCCGGCGCTTATTTCGCTAAACCAGTCTGGTTCGACCCCAATCTTGACATTGCCATACTGAAAGTCGATAACTTGCCGGACTCGCCGCTGAAGCTTAACGGCCAAATCTTGCCCGACAGGGACGCGGCGGCCACCCTGGGCTTCCCGGGCGGCGGGTCATTGGTGGCCGAAAACGCAGCCATCATCGACCACGTCACCGCCATCGGCCGGAATATTTATAACCAGGGCACAGTGGAACGCAACATCTACGAAGTCCAGGCCAATGTGCAGGAGGGCGATTCCGGCGGCCCGCTGCTGGCGCCCAACGGCCAGGTGGCTGGAGTGGTGTTCGCCAAATCTGTCAGCCAGGGAAACGTCGGCTACGCTATTCTTATCAACCAAGTCCAGCCGCTAGTCAATCAGGCCAAAAACCACGGCCAAGTGGGTACAGGCAGCTGCGCCCAAGATTAGACTTTGGTATATTTATATAGCAAAAGGAGGAAGGTATGAAGTTAACGCTTACTAAGAGTGTGCCGCTTTTCCAAGACGTCACAACGTTTGTGTTTGAGCCAGAAGAACCCATTGAGTGGCAGCCCGGCCAGTATATGCACTACGTTTTTCCGCACCCAGACGAAGACAACCGCGGCGAAGAACGCTGGTTCACGATATCGGCGCCGCCTTATGAAAAAAACATCACCATCACAACCCGTTTTACGGATGAAAAGGGCAGTAGTTTCAAAAAAGCCTTAAAGAACTTGAAAGCCGGCGACACCATCCAAGCTGATGGCCCCAAGGGTAAATTCATAATCGATGATTTTGATAAAAAGTATGTGCTGGTGTCTGGTGGTATCGGCATCACCCCGTACCATTCGATGCTGCTGCAATTCGACCACGACGGCAAGATGCCCGATATCGAACTGTTGTACGCCAACCGCGACGAAAATTTCGTGTTCGGCGACGAATTCGCGGCTCTGGAAGCCAAATATCCGAATTTTAAGATTCATAAATTCGTCGGCGACCGCCACATCGAGGCCGAGGACCTGAAACCATATGCCGATGACCAAACCAAAATAATTTACCTATCCGGCCCGGAACCAATGATCGAAGCTTTTGAAAAGATGCTCCAGGATATGGGCGTCCCCGAAGACCGCCTTAAGACCGACTTCTTCCCAGGTTATCCCGCCCAACTTTAAAGAGCTTCTATTTGCTATACTCGTGTCTGTTAGGCCACCTTAGCTCAGCTGGCTAGAGCACCGCTTTCGTAAAGCGGGGGTCTGGGGTTCGAGTCCCCAAGGTGGCTCCACGTCACAAGCGAGGCAACGGCTTCCGTAAGCGTGTAAACTCGCTTACTTTCAGCCTCGGCTCGCTTGTTCCTCTAAATTTTGCAAAAACCTGCGGCAATGCGTGTTTTTGCAAAATTTAAGAGACCAAGGCGCAGGCGAGTGTAGTACACCGGTAGTATGCCAGCTTCCCAAGCTGGAGAAACGGGTTCAATTCCCGTCACTCGCACCATGCTATTCGCTATCGTTTAAAACCTGTAAACTATATTTAAATGGAAATTCCCAAAAAATTTCTGCACGACCGGCTGGTTTTACTGCTTATAACCGTCATGGTCGTGCTGGTCGTCGTTGGCGTCAGCGTGGTGTTGCTGCGGTTTGATGTCAGCCGCAATCCCACTACAATCGTGGCATACCGGCCAAATATCACCGGCACGCAGTATTTAAGCGGTAAGCCAATCGACATCTATAGCCTGGCTGTGTTCATGATTGTGACTTCTTTTGCTGCCGTGGCCATAAGCGCCCGGATCTATAACGCTAAGCGTCTGGCGGCCTTGTTCATGCTGGGTTCAACCGTTTTTTTGCTCATCCTTGCCACGATTGTCGCCAACTCACTAATATCAATCCAATAATTTATGCGATCTATCGAAATTCCACAGCCGGAAGATCGCGATTGGAAATACCGCGTCTTTGAAATCCTGCCGGCGGTCCTGACCTACACCATCCTGCTGCTGCCGGTGATTCTGGGACTATACCTTCCCACCTGGGCCGCCTATTTCATAGTCGCCTATCTGCTGCTCTGGTTCGCGCGGGCAGTTGGCATCGATATCCGTTCCATCCAAGGCTGGCGGCTGATGAAATCCCACAAAGCCCTGCCATGGGATAACCTTAACCAGGATTTGGAAATCCTCGAGCCGCGCCACACCAGCGCGCCCAAATGGCACGCCCGTAACATCACCCGGGTGGCCAAATACATCCCGGAACACCAGCGCATCAAACCCAGCCAGCTTTACCACGCCGTGATCATCGCTTTTTATAACGAAACCCGCGACGTCGTTGAGCCGACCGTCCAATCAGTTTTGGATTCTGATTACAACTCTAAGAAAATCATCCTAGTGCTGGCATACGAAGAGCGGGGAGGGGCCGAAGTCGAAAAAATGGCCGACGACTTTATCAAAAAGTACGGCAAAAAATTCCACCACGCCGAAGCCGTCAGGCATCCGGCTGGCATCCCCGGTGAGGTTATAGGTAAAGGCGGCAATGTCACTTATGCCGGCCGCCGCCTGCAAAAATACCTGGAGGAAGCAAAGATCGACCCCCTGCATGTATTGGTGACCACGCTCGATTCCGACAACCGTCCCGATAAAAAATACTTCGCGGCGCTGACCTATACCTACTGCTCAACCGAGGATCCCAAATACGCCAGCTACCAGCCAGTGACGATGTATCTTAACAACATCTGGGACGCACCGGCGCCGATGCGGGTGGTGGCCACCGGCAACTCTTTTTGGAATGTTATGCTGTCCACGCGGCCGCATATGCTGCGCAACTTCTCGGCCCATGCCCAGCCGATGGCAGCGCTGATAGACACAGATTTTTGGTCTGTGCGCACCATCGTCGAGGACGGCCACCAGTACTGGCGGACCTGGTTCCGTTACGATGGCAACCACCACGTTTACCCGATTTTCGTGCCGATTTACCAGGACGCTGTACTGACGGAGAAGTACTGGCGGACGCTCAAAATGCAGTTCGTCCAGGTGCGGCGCTGGGCGTGGGGGGTCAGCGATATCCCGTATTTCGTCAACCAGTCCTTTTTCAAGATAAACAATATTCCCCTGCACAAAAAAATCGCCAAGGGCTGGCGGCTTTTGGAAGGGCATTTAAGCTGGTCAACCTCGCCGCTGTTGCTGCTGCTGGCGGCTTATCCGCTGTTTTTCTTCCATACCAACAACCAGACCTTCGGCTTTTTGGCCAACGAACTACCGCAGTACGCCAGCGGCCTCCAGCGCGTGGCCATGGTTGGCATCGTGCTGTCTTTTTACCTCAGTATGCGCAGCTTGCCGCCCAAGCCGCTGCGTTATAAGCGCCGCCGCAACATCTGGATGGTCATCCAGTGGATTTATCTGATCCCAACCACTCTGATTTACAGCGCCGGCGCCGCCCTTTATTCCCAAACCCGCTTGGCACTGGGCAAATACCTCGGATTCATCGTCACCGAAAAAGCCACCAAATCCGAACGTATCGAAGTCGCCGAGTTATTGAAGTAGGACGCTAAACACAAGCCGCTCGGCACATTCCCAAAAAGTGTGCGTTACGCGCCGGGCCGCCTGCCGCCCGCAGGTCAGCCGACTCGGGCTGCACTACGCTGGACCCACTTTTTGGGAATGTGACCTCACGACCCGACCCCAGTGCAACCTGCCTCCTAGACAGCCAATGACAGATTTAGTTCTTAAATTCTTAGCCGCAAAGTTCAAAATGTTTGAGCTTTCCGGTTAAGGACAGAGCAGTGAAGGGTGACGTGGGGGGGGCGGCGAGACCCGCGCACCCGAGGTGTGTGGGAAAGAGGAGGTTAAGAACCCCCCGGAGGGGAGGGCGAGGGCGGCGGGCCTCGGGG
>JAICWR010000007.1 GCA_025934715.1 Candidatus Saccharimonadota bacterium | reverse complement strand
TGGCCGGTTGGTGACGGCAATGGCGTCTATTTTGCCCCAATCCGCTCCAGCGTCCACCAGGGCTTGCTTAATAACAGGGATAATAACCTCTACGTGGCTGCGGGCGGCGATTTCGGGCACCACGCCGCCGTAGGCGGCGTGTAAATCAACGCTGCTGCTGATTACGTTGCTCAGCATTTTATGTCCGTCTTCAATCACGGCGGCGGCTGTTTCGTCGCAGCTGGTTTCAATCCCTAAAATCCTCATCTGTTCTACAGTATACTAAGGGCATGAATCCTAGAACAGTGGTCAAGAAGGTTATTCCTAAGAGCGCCTTCCGCAAGCTTGAGCCTATCGGGCATTTGGGGGAAGCGGTGCTGATGAACACCTTAAAGGGCGGCTCACCAGCCCGCAAGATGAAAGTCATCGGCGTTACCGGTACTAACGGCAAAACCACTACCTGTTTTTTGATTCACCGCATGCTGCATGAGGCCGGCTTCAAGGCGGGGCTTATGACCACTGTCGGCTACGGGGTAGGCGATGCTATAAAGCCCCAGGCCGAACACATGACTACACTGCCAGCCGGCAAGATGATAAAACGCCTAAAAGAACTGGGTGAACAGGGGTCAGAGTGGCTAGTGATAGAAGTGACCAGCCACGCGCTGGCCCAACACCGTGTCTGGGGCGTGCCGTTCCATTTAGCGGTGATGACCAATGTGACTGAGGAGCACTTGGATTACCATGGATCATTTGAGCGTTACCGCGACGCCAAGCGGCGGCTGTTTAAGCTGGCTAATTCAAACAAAAAGGGGTTACGGACAGGCGTAATAAACGCCGATGATCCCAGTGCCAGACTATTCGCCGGTGATATCACTAACCCCATAACTTATGGCATCGACAAGGGCGAGCTTAGGGCCAGTAGCTTAAAGCTGAGCGCCTCCGGCAGCCAGTTCAAAGCCCAAATTGATAAAGATAGCTACGACATCGCCTGTCATTTGCCGGGCAGTTTTAACGTTTATAACGCCCTGGCGGCGGCTGGCGTTGGCCGGGCGCTGGGACTATCAAAAAAGCAGATAGAACAGGGTATAGCGGCCTTAAAAAGCGTTGAGGGGCGGATGGTGAACATTAACGAGGGCCAGGCTTTTGAAGTCATCGTCGATTACGCCCATACGCCGGACAGTTTCGAGAAACTGTTTAAGGATATCACGCCGCTAGTCAAGGGAAAGCTAATCGTGGTTTTCGGCTCGGCCGGGCGGCGGGATGAAAAAAAACGGCCGGTGCAGGGCGCTTTAGCCGGCCAGTACGCCGATATAGTGTTTATTACCGAGGAAGACGACCGCGATATTGACGGAACAGAGATTATGGAACAAATCGCCGCCGGCGCCGAAAAAGCCGGCAAAACCCGCGGCCAAGACCTGTTTTTGATCCATAAGCGGGAAGAAGCCATTGAGGCGGCTTTCCGCCGGGCCAAAAAGGGCGACGTGGTACTGCTGCTTGGCAAAGGCCACGAAAAGGGCATTTTAAGCCCCGGGCCCAAGGCGGCCGAGCTGCGCCACTTACAGCAAGACGATAATGACCCCCGCCGCGTCGTCGACCGCCCCTACAGCGAAGTCCAAACCGCCCGCACCCTCCTCAAAAAACTTGCCAAATAACGGTAATAAGCTTAAGGTTGCAATTTTTGGGGTTTTGTGGTACTATCTAACTAGTTTACCAAAAACAAAAAAATAAAAAATGTCAGTACTATCACCAAGCGGCCAAGAACACGCCCGGACAATCGAACACGATGTCAGCAACGCCACCCGTGACGATTTCGAGTCGGAGCGCGGCGCCCGTCGTGACGACTGGGAAGACCGCCGCGGATTATTGCTGGCTAAGCATGCCGTCAGGGAAACCAAGGACGCGTTAAGCGCTGTGCCCAGCGGCCACGGTCGAACAACTAATCCAGAGCCGTATCATCCTGATGACCAACATTACGATGAGTGGGAACTCTGGGCCGAATACCGCAAAAACCACGAACAGATTAGATAAAGAAGTCCAAGATGCCTTCGGAAACCCTCTTAGAACCCTCTCCGCGGATACTGGCGGAACAGCAAGAGGCTGAGTACAGTGCTGATAATTTCTGCGCTGCATATGGTGACGTCGTTGGTTTGATCCGGCATGGTTTGGCGGTGGCAGAATCCCAGCTTGGATTTAGCGATAGCCAATTGAGGGCGGCTGACGCGATTATTTATTCACCCCAGTTGAGAAGCCACATTGAAAGCACCATTGCAACTGGTAATTATCCCGAAATATTGGCGGACAGCCAAAAAAGGGCGTTGGTTATTGATATGGCTTGTGATGGGATATTCGGCAGGTTGGTTGAACTCCAACTGCGGCGCGACAGAGCGGGTGCGTCTAGGGAAAATAAAGAACGGCTGATTCAAATGAACCATAACTTTACCGAACTGGCGGACAGCGAATTCGGTAAAAATATGGGATTTGGCCGGCGCCACCTCCGCGCCATAATCGGCGCGACTTACGGGCTGCCGCAAGAAAGCGAAGAAGTGGCGGCTTTGGAACGGGGTCTCGCGGTTGAGGTAGGTACTAAGAACTGCCTAGCGGAGCTTGGAAAAGAACATGGCGTCGAGGTGCGTTGGGCGTCGGCAGCCGAAGATTTAAGGAACGTGGATATAGTCTGCCTGCAAGGCGCAAAAAGGCTGGATATTCAGGTGAAAAGCGTTGATTCAGTTGGCCGAACGGCGGGGGATCTGCAGCAGGCTTCATACAGCCGGCCTGAAGAATATGGCCTGCATGAGTATCGGGTCAGGGAGCTCAGCCCGGCAGCCGACACCGCGGTGGGCGAAAACTTTGAAGTGCGGGCCGCGCGCTATGGGCAAAAAATTGACGAGCTTCTGACCGAGTTAGACCAGCTACAGTAGTTTACTTTTAGTTATAATTATGTTATTATATTCGGGCTCATTCCGCGAGGAAAGGAAGGCTCTTGGCGACCGCGAACCCGCCGTCGAGAGGACACATCATCGACCGGCTGCTGGCCATCGATGGTGACAGTTGGGTGAGGCTGGTGATGATCGACAACCCGGGCCTGCTGAGGCAGGCCCGGCGTGACGCCGAAAGGTGCAGCCAATGCGCCAACCAGCTCGCCCGGATCTTCCCGGACGGCGTTCCAGAGCACCATGACCTCGGCGGATTCACGCCGCAAGACCTCGAACGAGTCTTCGAGGAGCTTGCGGCAAGGCGTTCGGAAGACGAACGAAGGGAATCGCCGGGGGACAGACCAAGGGGTGATGACGGTTAGCCGTCATCACCCCTCTTAAATTTATGAATAGGCCGCGTGGCGGATGAGCGTTTGCCTCCAGAAATAGTCGGTATAAGCTTGACAGAGGTTACCATAGTGGTACGATTTGAACAATCGATTAGGTCCTAATAAGGGACTGACGTTCGTTCGCAAAAACACAACTAAGAGAGGACCCGGCCAATGTGCGTCGATCTCGAACAGAGTTTGAGAAACCACAAGAAGCGGGAAAATCGCAGGCGGTTCCACAGAATGCGTGACACCTCGCGCGAGAAAGGGACCGTAGTCCGGCGAGCTGTGGCTAAGAGGGTGAAGCGTCTTGATCCGCGGCCACTCGTCGCACCCAGTGGTCGAGACTTCCAGCCTTACAGCACCGGAGCCGGCCTGGTACGCGCCGCCGTCCAGAGCCGACGCGACCAAGATGCGCTCGACCGGCAAGAGTTCGCCGCCAGGTTTCCCTTTGCGGAAGAACACGCGGCCTAGCTCGACTCCACATGGACCTAATCGATAGATGGGCAGGCGGCCCTAAACCGCCTGCCCATCACCCGCACACCGCCGGATGGGCGGTTTTTATTTGGCAGGGGTTGACAGGCGATTTAGCACTCATATATCATGAGTGCCAGAACAAGGAGGTTATATGGCGAAAGCGATTACCGCTTTTGGTGATAAAATCGTGGCCAAAAAACTGGAGGCCGACAATAAGACCACATCCGGCTTTTATCTGCCCGAGGCGGCCAAAGAAGACGTGAAATTTGCCGAAGTCGTTGCCGTAGGCAAGGATGTCAAGGAAGTCAAAAAAGGCGACAAGGTATTTTATTCCAATTACAGCTCGCCGGTCAAAATCGACAATGTCGAGTATGTCTACATGAAAGAAGAAGAAGTTTACTTCAAAGTCTAATTTAAGGAGGTATTTAAGTGGCTAAAAAAGTATTTTATGACGATGACGCTCGCCGGCGGGTGCTGGGCGGCGCGCAGATCTTATATGACGCCGTAAAGACGACCATGGGCCCCAAAGGCCGCAACGCGGTGATTAGCAAGAGTTACGGGAACCCGACGGTCACCCACGACGGCGTGACTGTTGCCAAGGGCGTGGAAATCGAGGACGTTGACGACGAGACCCTGGGCTATAAAATCGGCGCCGAACTGATTAAACAAGCCGCCAGCAAGATGAATGATGTGGCCGGCGACGGCACCACAACGGTGACAGTGCTGACCTACCACATCCTAAACGAAGCCAATAAATTAATAGCTGCCGGGCATAATCCGATACAGCTGCGCAAAGGACTGGAAAAAGCCTCCCAAGCTGTCATCAAGCAACTAAGCTCTCATAGTGAAAATATCCAGAACAAGAAAAACCGGGTGGCCGAGGTGGCGACCATCAGTGCCGGCGACGCCGAGATCGGCAACCTGATCGCTGAAGTCATGGAAAAAGTCGGTAAAGACGGCGTCGTGACGGTTGAAGAAGGGCAGGGCCTGGCGCTGGAGAGCGAAGTGGTAGAAGGCTTTACCATGGACCGCGGCTACGTCAGCCCCTATATGGTTACCGACACCGCCCGAATGGAAGCCGTCTATGACAAGCCGGCTATCGTCATCACCGACCAGAAAATCAGCTCTATCCAGGACTTTTTGCCGATGCTGGAAAAGCTGGCCCAGACCGGCAAGAAAGACCTGGTGTTGATCGCCGAAGACGTGGAAGGCGAAGCCCTGGGCACACTGGTGCTTAACCGTCTGAAAGGCGTGTTTAACACTGTGGCGGTTAAGGCGCCAGCCTTTGGTGATCGCCGTAAGGATATTTTGCAGGATATCGCTACCCTGACCGGCGGCGAGGTCATCAGCGAGGACACCGGTACGACTTTTGAGAACGCTGACCTATCAGTGGTCGGCAGCGCCCGGAAAGTGATCGCCACCAAAGACGAGACGACCATTATTGAAGGCACCGGTACGGCCGCAGCCGTCAAAGCCCGGATCGACCAAATCAACCAGCAAGTCGATGCCGCCACCAGCGAGTATGACAAAGAAAACCTGGAGAAGCGGCGCGCGGCTTTGAGCGGCAAGGTGGCCGTGATTAAAGTCGGGGGCGCCACCGAAACTGAGATTGAAGAAAAGAAATTCCGTGTGGACGACGCCGTAGCAGCCGTCAAAGCCGCGCTCGACGAAGGAATCGTGGCCGGCGGCGGCGTGACACTGATTGATGCTTCTAAAGGCATTAACACTGAAGGTAGCGGTTCCACCACCGCCGGCGCCAAGCTGCTCAAAGACGCCCTAGAACAGCCCTTCCGAATCCTGCTGGCCAACTCCGGGCTCAACCCGGATGAGTGGCTGCCCCAAGTCAAGAAAGGCAAGGGCGGCATGGGCGTGGACGTCAACAATCCCGGCAAGCTGACAGATCTCAAGGCTGCCGGTATCGTTGACCCCGCGCGCGTCACTAAAGAAGCCGTCCAAAACGCTGTTTCTATCGCCGGCACCAGCATGACTATGGGTGCTTTAGTGGTGGATGTGCCCGAAAAGACCCCTCCGATGCCTCCGATGGGCGGCGGCATGGACATGGGCATGTAAAAAATTTCGAAGCATTAAATTCCGAACCCCGCTATCCTTGTAGTGGGGTTTTTATTAGCTTAAGCGGTGCTTTTATGTTATAATTTGAATCTTAAAGGAGAGGGATGGAAAAGCTGATTGAGCCGGACGACCCGGAGGCCGTAAAAACTGATGAGCCGGATGATGCCGAACCGCGGGCTGCAAGCCGTGACACCAGTGGCAGCCACTCCAATTGGCCGCTTCACGCTGCGCTTATACTCGTAGCCGCCGGCCTGATTGTAGGCTTAGTGTTTTTAGCGCGCTGGATTTACCACGCCACCAAGCATACTAGCGGCACCCATCCGCCATCCACCTCCCAATCCCAAAATAAGGCCGCAGGTAAAGGCGGCTTATCAGTCACGTCTGGCAGTGGCTCTCATAACGGCAGTTCAATATCATTGCCTGGCGGCACTGAAAATAACCCGCCCCGCAACAAAACTGAAGCCGGTAAAAGCACCACCTTGCCGAATAACGGGCCGGGAAATGTTATCGGCGTGTTCGCAGTGGCTAGCTTCGCGGCCGGTGCATTGCATTACATAGTACAGCTTCGACGCTCTAACAAGGCAATAGACAATAGGCAATAGTTTCCCCTTTTCTTCTATTGCCTACTCCCTTTTTTTATTTTTCGTCTTTGTGCGTGAAGTAGTTTATCTCGTTAACCACGTCTAACAGGGCCTGGGCGCGGGCTTTTTCGTCTGTTATTTGATTGGCGGCCTCATAAGCCTCTTTGACCAGTGAAGGATTATCGGTGGCCTGGATCATCATCATAGTGGTTTTGAATTTTTCCTCTGGGGTTTGGTCCAGATGGCTGACCAGTGGCTGAAGACTCTGCAGAGCCGACTGTTTGAGGCTCATAAGGCTGTCATCTGCCGGAGCCGGCGGCTTGGCAGCAGCCGGCTCCGGATCAGTAGAGGGTGCAGGACTGGGCGCCATTGCCGGTGCAGCAGGCTCCGAAGCGGGCGGCGCCTGGCTATCGGCAAACGGATTATCCGGCATTATAGCCGGATCTGAGCTTGGTGCTCCGGCTGATTGAGTATCATCACTGTTTGTGCCGAACATACCACCCCCCGTTTATTTTTCAATCTCAATTTAAACTTAATCATTTACAATTATAGTCATGGGGAGTTGGCTAAATCAAATAAGCTTATGCTAGATGACTTGAAATATATACACCAGCGGGACAGCCAGGACGCGCTTGGCATCGCTGAAAAACAATACCAACAGCTGGGATACCAATTTGACGCGTCGGTTTTTTCAGGCTTGCAGCTTGTTTCCGACGTTGTTTACGCCGGCATGGGGGGCTCGGCTCTGGCGGCGCTTATCAGCCAAAGCTGGCCCGGTTACAAAATGCCATTTGAAGTTTGCCGCCAGTACCAGGTTCCGGCCTATGTGTCCAACAAGACCTTATTTATCGCCGCCAGCTCCTCCGGTAACACCGAGGAGACGTTAGCGGCTTTAGAGGAAGCTGACCAAAAGGGCGCTCAAGTTGTGGTGCTGGCCGGTGGCGGTAAATTGCAGGAAATCGCCAAAGAAAAAGGCTATCCGTTCCTGCTGCTGCCCAAAGCCGCCCAGCCGCGTTATTCGGTTTTTTATAATTTCAAAGCGCTGTTAACGATTCTGGAGGCCACCGGGCAGGTCACGGTGCCGGAAATTGACGCTGAACTGACCAAGACCGCGGCTTTTCTACAGGCAGCCGTCCTAAGCTGGCTGCCAACTGTGCCGGAAAAGCAGAACCCCGCTAAGCAATTAGCCATGGAACTAGTTGGTAAATCAGGGGTAGTTTACGCCGGGCCGCTGCTGGCGCCAGCCGCCTATAAATGGAAAATCAGCTTTAATGAAAACGCCAAAAACGTGGCTTGGTGGGGGCAGTACCCGGAGTTTAACCATAACGAGTTCATTGGTTGGAGCAGCCACCCGGTCGAAAAACTCTACGGCGTGGTTGATTTGCGTTCAAATCTGGAAAATGAAAGGGTGCAGAAGCGTTTCGAGCTGTCGGATAAACTGCTCAGCGGCCGCCGGCCGGCGGCCCACGTTGTCCAGGCCCAAGGTAAAACTTTGCTGCAGCAGCTGCTTTGGACGATTAATTTCGGCGATTTCGTGACGATTTACCTGGCGCTGCTCAACGGCGTCGATCCCGGCCCCGTGGATCTGGTCGAAAAATTCAAAAAACAACTTGGCTAAGTCAGCTATTCGCCGCGGAGGGCGTCAATAGGGTTTTTGCGGGCGGCTTTGAGCGCCGGGGCGATGCTAAACAATACGCCAGCGGCAAGCGAGATGCCCACGGTCAGAATTATAATCGGCAAAGACACAACCGGCCGCCAGCTGCTGTAGAGCCTCAGCAGCAGGTTTATAAGCATCGCCAGGCCGATGCCAATGACACTCCCGCCGACTGTCAGGACTAGGCCTTCAACCAGGAACTGGTTGAGTATTTGGCGGTTGGTGGCGCCGATGGCTTTGCGGATGCCAATCTCGCGGGTCCGCTCGCTGACAGAGACCAGCAAGATATTCATGATGCCGATACCGCCGACGACCAGGGCGATGGCCGCGATGCCGGACATAAAGCTGGTGACCGTGCCAACCAGCTGGTCGGAAACCGCCAGCAGCTCATTCTGTTTTAAGACGGTGAAATCGTTAACGCCGTTGTGGCTGGTGGAAACCGCCTGCTGGATGGCCTTTACCGAACTATCAAGGTTAGCGCCGGGTTTGGTTTGGGCGAAGATCTGCAAGATATTGGAGTGGTTGTTGGTAAGGTTTTGGGCAGCTGATTCGGGTATGAAAACAGAGGAGTTGAGGTCGGCCCCGGTCACAGAAAGCAGGCTGCCGGCAGAGGCGGGCAATACGCCGTAAATCGTGAAAGACTGCCCGTTGATTTTGATACTGTTGCCCACTGGATTAAGGGCGCTGTATAGCTTAGTGGCGATATCGCTGCCAATCACCGCGATGTTATTCTGCTGGTCGGTGGAGGAATCGTCGGCAAAAAGCGAACCGTAGGCAGCCCGTTCATGCAGGATATCCCACAGCCCCGGGCTGGTGCCGGCCACGAACACATCACCGAATTGACCGTCATCGCCGGTGGCCGAAGCCGATACAAAGTCAATCGGCGCAGCCGCCTGTATCGATGGCAGGTTTTGGATTGAGGCGACGTCTTGCAGGCTGAGCGTACTGGGCGCCAGGTAGCTATAAAGATTGAGATTGCTAATACTCTTATGTTTGCCGTCGATTGTGCCCGGCCTGACCGTCAGGACATTTTTGCCGAGCTGGTTTATCTGGCCAGACACTTGGCGTTTAAGCCCATCGCCCAGGCTGACTATTGTCACCACCGAAACAACCCCGATGATGATACCTAACATTGTGAAGGTGGTGCGCCAGCGGCTTTGGCGCAGGCTTGATAGGGCATTTCTGAGATTACCACTCCACATTAGCGCTTACTCCGGCTGACTTTTTGCTTAAGGCCGCGTTTACGGCCCTGCGGCTTGCGCTTCTGGCCCTTGGTGGTGATTTCTTGGCCTGGTACATCCTTAAGCAGGGCAGACACCCCCGCGGCGATGTCGTCATCTGTTGTACGCAACTTTTTGAAGTAAATCCTACGGGCGTGTTTGGCCATGTAACCAATCGGTGTCCGTTCGTCGCCGACAATCATGCCGTCGTACATATAGAGCACCCGATTGGCGTAGCGGGTCAGTTCGGGATTATGGGTCACCAGCATGATTGTGTTCCCTTGGCGGTGGATTTCGGCGAACAGTTCCATCACGACTTTGCTGTCGTGGCTGTCCAGGTTGCCGGTTGGCTCATCGGCGATAATGATACGCGGCTTATTGATAAGCGCCCTGGCGATGGCTGCCCTCTGGGCCTGGCCGCTGGACAACTGGTGCGGCATGAAGTACTCGCGGTCCCGCATGCCAACCAACTCCAGAATGTCGCTGGCCCGCTTGGCCCGCCGCACCGGCGGCATGCCTTTGTAGGCAAGGGGCAGGGACACGTTATCAATCACGCTGAGCCGGGACAAAAGGTTGAAGGACTGGAACACGAAACCGATGTAATCGCGCCGCAATTTGGCCTGCTGATTGGAGCTCAAGCGCGAGACCAGCCGGCCGTCCAGTTTATAATCGCCGTGGGTCGGCTGGTCCAGCAGGCCGATGAGGTTAAGCAGAGTTGTCTTGCCGCTGCCGCTCGGCCCCATGACCGCCACGAATTCGCCCTTTTCGACAGATAAAGTGACTTCGTCTAATGCCAAAGTGGTGGCGTCGCCGAAGCCGTATAGCTTGGATGTTTCCGCAATCTCAATCAGCGCCATGTTTGCCTAAGCTGCTCCGCAGTTATGTTAGTGAATTTTAAATATTAAAAAAGAGGCGATACCCCCTCTTTTGTTTTTGTACCCCTCGGGACCTAAGTCTCTATATCTATAGTTTACTCTTTAAGTAACAATTTCTACAAGAAAAAAAGATTGCAAAATCCGCTACAAAAATGGCGGAGGGACAGGGATTCGAACCCTGGATACCCTTGCGGGTAAACCGCCTTTCCAAGGCGGCGCCATAGACCAACTAGGCGACCCCTCCGCAACAGACGTTATTTTAACATTCAGGCGTTCAAGGCCGGTTGTATAATGGCTGTAGCGGCTAAGAAAACATAAACGCTGTGACAATTCTTACCGCGCCGGCCAACTTTCTTAGCTAATTTTCAGGAAGGCCTGACAAACTGTTTTTACAAACCAAAATCCAGAAGAAGGAGAACTTAAAATGAACGACAACCTAAGCGACAAAGAAGTCATAAAAGAAATCGTAAGCAGCGTGGCCCAGCTACAGGACCTCAAGCAGTGGGAGCGCCTGGAAGATTATTTTGTCAAAAAACCCTATGTTGATAACAAAGCTTTAAGCGGCGAAATGCCGGCGGTCATTCCCAAAAAACGGCTGATTGACGGCTGGCGTCGCGAAATCGGCAGCTACTTTTACGCGACACGGCACTTTATACGTAAAACAGCGGTACGGATGGTCAGCTCACGGCGGGCTAAGGTCAGCACATCAGTGGAGCACCTGCACTATGTGGCCGACCGCGGCGACCGCTACGTGTGGACGGTTCGCGGAACCATCGATTACATCTTGGTCAAGACCAGCACCGGCAGCTGGAAAATCAGCCAGATGATTTTCCGCTTGCAGGACCAGGCTGTAAGGCCAATCGGTTTGCCCGCCGCTGCCTAAAGATTTTTCAACCAGCTTAAGCTAAAATAGGCTCATGAAGCGTTGGGCCCTACCTTGAATGTCCTAATAGTTTACGCGCATCACGAGCCGGCCAGTTTCACCTCGGCCATGAAAAATGTGGCCACCCAGGTGCTGGAAGCGCAAGGCCACTCTGTGGTCGTCAGCGACTTATATGGGCAAGGTTTTTCGGCTGTCGCCCAAAAGTGGGATTTCGTGACCATCAGCGGCAGCCACTTCAATTACAGCCTCGAACAAAGGCACGCCGCCAACCTGGAAATGTCATTTTCGCCGGATATTCTGGGCGAAATCCAAAAACTGAAGAACGCCGACATCGTGCTGTTCATCACTCCTTTGTGGTGGCTGAGCGTGCCAGCGATTTTAAAGGGCTGGTTCGACCGGGTCCTGGCCATGGGCGTGGCCTGGGACAAGGACAAGATTTTCGAAAACGGTATGCTGCGGGGCAAACAGGCCATGGTGGTCGCGGCGGCCGGCAACCCGGTTGATTATTTCAAGGTCGATGGCCGCTACCGGGCGACGCCGACCCAAGTCTTGTACGCGCTTAACCACGGCACTCTGGCGGCCTGCGGCTTCAATGTCCACGAACCCTACATGGCGCTTAATTTATGGTCGGCGTCGCCCGAGGAACGGACCCAGATGCTCAAGGACGTTGATTTTAGGATGCAGTCGCTAATCTCTAGTCCCCAATGGCTCATCTTTTACGGCTAAAACCTATGCCGTAAGGTGTTATTATTAGAGAATGCAGGAGTTAAAGCGGGCGCTTAAAGACGCCTGCAGAAGGTTATTTGATGCTGACGTCGAGCCGGGACTGACCCGGCCTGATGAAAAATTTGGCGATTACGCCACGAGCGCAGCCTTACAGCTGGCTAAAGAGCAAAGCAAGAATCCGCGCGAATTAGCCCAACAGCTGGCAAATGAGTTAAGGAACTTATCAGAACTCCAGGAAGTGCAGGTCGCCGGGCCGGGCTTTATAAACTTCCGGCTTAAAGACGAGGTGCTGGCCCGAGCCGCGATGTCGGCCGCCGACCTGCCAAAAACCCGTCAGGGCCAAGAGTTTTTAGTCGAGTTCGGCGACCCCAACCCCTTCAAAGAGATGCATGTCGGCCACGTTTACAGCTACGTCACTGGTGATGCCATCTCAAGCCTGCTGGAGGCTAGGGGCGCCAAGGTCCAGCGCCTTAGCTACCACGGTGATGTCGGCTTGCATGTGGCCAAGGCTATCTGGGGAATGCAAAAAATCGGCACGGACGATGTCAGCGCCGCTTACGCCCACGGCGCTAAAGCTTACGAAGCGGACGAGCAGGCCAAGCAAGAAATAAATGCCATCAACGGACATGTTTACAAAAAAGACGACACTGGAATCAACGGGCTTTATGAGCAGGGAAAGCAAATCAGCTTCGAGCATTTCGATAAAATACTTAACATGTTAAGTATTTCCCCAGAAAAGCAATACTTCGAAAGCCAGTCGGCGGAGCAGGGGACAGAAATTGTTAAACAAAATATCGGCACGGTTTTCAAAGAGAGCGAAGGCGCGGTGGTTTATGAAGGCGAAAAAGCTGGCTTGCACACCAGGGTGTTTTTAACTTCGCAAGGATTACCAACTTACGAAACCAAGGACCTGGGGCTGGCCGAGCTGAAAAACAAAGATTATCCTAATGCCGCCCAGTCCATCATCGTCACGGCCCACGAGCAGGCAGAGTATTTCAAAGTTATGCTGGCCGCGTTGGCGGAAATCAATAAACCTCTAGCTGAAAAAACCACCCATCTTTATCATGGCTTTGTTTCATTGAGCACCGGCAAAATGAGCAGCCGGACTGGTGAGGTTTATAGCGCACTTAACCTTATAAATGATGTCGGGCAGGCGGTGGAAAAGCTATTTAGCCAGGATTCCGACAGTGTTCGTAATGCCGCTATAAAATACGGGTTTTTAAAGCACCGGCTCGGTTCGGATATCGTTTACGACGTCGCTGAATCGATCAGTTTAGAAGGTAACAGCGGGCCATACTTGCAGTATGCCCATGCCCGGGCCTGCAGTATTTTGGCTAAAGCCGGCGATACTGCCAGTGAAGTAACTGATCTAAGTGAAGGCGAGCGCAGCCTGGCGCGAAAAATCAGCGAATACCCGGAAGTGGTTGAAAAATCAGTTAACGAGCTGATGCCGCACCACATCTGCACCTATCTTTATGAGCTGGCCCAAGCCTTTAATAGCTTTTATGAAAAGAACCGGGTCATTGGCGACGGGCGCCAAGCGCAACGTCTAAATCTCGTCAAATATTACAGCCAAGTGCTTAAGAGCGGCCTTGCAATCTTAAATATAGAAGCCCCGGAAAGGATTTAAAATGGCCAAGCAATACACCGACGAAGAATTAAAAAAGAAACTGACGCCCGAGCAGTATCATATTCTGCGCGAGAAGGGAACCGAGCAGCCATTCACCGGAAAATTCCTTAACCATCACGAAAACGGCATGTACACCTGCGCCGTCTGCGGCGCAGAGCTGTTCAGCAGCGACACTAAATTTGAAAGCGGCAGCGGCTGGCCTAGCTTTTACGAAGTGGCTAAAAGCGACGCTGCCAGACTGATTGAAGATAAAAGCGGCGGTATGCACCGGGTTGAAGTGCAGTGCGCCAACTGCGGTAGCCACCTGGGCCATGTCTTCAACGACGCGCCCGACCAGCCGACCGGCATGCGCTTTTGCATAAACTCCGCCGCGCTAGGCTTCGACCCAAAAGATAAAGCTAAGAAATGACTCACAAAAAGGTCGAGGAATATCTTCTAAGTATGCCAAATGCCAGGCTGGATTATCCTTTTGGTGAAAACACCGCGGTTTATAAAGTTAAAGACAAAATGTTCGCCCTAGTGACAGAGAAAAAAATGCCGGTGCAAATCAGCCTAAAGTGCGAGCCATTGTTGGCGGAAACATTACGCCAAAAGTATGAGTCCGTCATGCCCGGATATCATTTGAATAAAAAGAACTGGAACACAATTGTCCTGACCGGCCAGTTGGGCTGGGACGAGGTCAAAGACTTAATCAAGCACAGCTACGACCTAGTGGCTAAGACTTAATCGGGGGTGACGATAAAAGTGTCTGGGCGCTGTCAAAATCGGCGCTAAGCAGTCTCTTGCCGTTCGGCCCGGCTAGTTTGTAGGCGTTTTGCAGATCCTGTTCGTACTTGCCAAGGCTGGAGCGCAAATAACTGACATAAGCGTCATCTAAGCCGTTGTTCTGTGAAGCTGACTGCATGCTGGCGTCCGTGGTGCTATCTGTGTCGGCCGCCAGTTGGGCTGGGCTGACCTTATCGTGATTGCGTGCCAAATAATTTTTGAGCTGGATCTGGTCGCTGGTCAAAGAATTGCTTACCGTGGCTGCTAAACCTTGGGTCTGGGGGTCTTGCAGCTGGAGCTGCTGCACCAGAGCGGTCACTCTGAGCGTTTCCTGGCCGCGCGCCAGCGCACCTGCGATAGCAGTTGTGCTGCCGCTACTGCGTCCCGAGAAAGCAGAAACGATGATAATCAGCAGGACTATACCGCCTACTGCCCACAAAACTATTTTTAGGGGCCGGGGCAGGTTAAGGCTAGGCAGCGGCAGGCCGCGCCGGGCTGGCGGCTGGTCTTTAAGCATAAAATCGAAATCCGGATTCGGACTCTTGGGAGGCATAAGCACAATTATATAGGAGAAGGGTCAGGAACTAAGGTGTAGGGCATGAAATAGAGTCGATTTTACTACCTACTATAGTTACTGAAGGATGCTTAGTACTTGTATCTCCGTAGCCTTGTCGTGAAATATTAACCGTTACACTGCCTGACGGATTAACGCTGGAGTCTAAAACTGAAATTGATTCAACTATATTTTGCGCACAAAAAACAGGATCATAGCCCCGATTTTGGATCTTAGGATAGTTATTTATGAAATTCTGAGTACCATATTGTGCAACAACATTTGTAGCTCCCGAGTTTGATTGGTTCTGGTCATCAGTTTGTGTAGCCTTGAGGTAAGCAGCGTAAAAATCATTAACTTCTTTTTCTGCTGCGGCAGTGTCTGGCTTGTTTGTGCTGGATTTTTTGGCTGGAGTTGCTAGTTGCTCATTTGATGCAGTCTTTAATGTTTTGTCGGTTTGTTTTTGGCTGTGATAGACGTAATAGCCCGTGAACCCTAAAATCGCTAATAAAATCAATAACAGTAGTGTTTCTACAATTGTGAAACCTTTTTGCCCACTCTTCATGAATTTTTCCT
This sequence comes from Candidatus Saccharimonadota bacterium, assembly GCA_025934715.1. Taxonomy (GTDB): domain Bacteria; phylum Patescibacteriota; class Saccharimonadia; order Saccharimonadales; family UBA10212; genus JAIFWC01. The sequence goes on along the minus strand of JAICWR010000007.1, from coordinate 18,186 downwards.
TTGGTTAAACTTAAGCTAAATATATCACAAACCACTTATGCTGATTCTTTGATTTTGTCGATAAACTGGGAGCTCAGCAGCTCGTCCCACGGTTTGAACAATGACTGGGGCAGGGAATCGAAATCACACCATTTTAAATCGCTGATTTTATCCGGCACGCCTACTTTAGGCTCGCCGCTTTCATAATCGCTCAAAATCCAAATCGTGACGGAGTGGATATTGTCTTCGGGGAAGACATTGTTGGTAACCGCGCCAAAGCGTATGTTCTTAATCTTCAAACCGACTTCTTCCATGACTTCGCGACGGGCGGTTTCTTCGAATGATTCACCGTATTCCATCCAGCCGCCGGGCACAGACCAACTACCGGCACCATGGGCTCCCTGACGTTCGAGCATTAAGAATTTACCGCTTTTAAAAATAAATACACCAACACCAACTCCCGGCCGGTTCATGAACTCATCATAGCAAAACAGGTCGCTTAAGCTTTTGGCTTTGGGCCCGGAGCCTTAAACTAGTAAGTATGGATCCCGTTAGACTCCAAGGAGGTTTTGAAAGTTTCGTGTTCGTCGAAGTAAGCACCGAGCTCCGGACGTTATTAAAGGTGCGAAAGTTAAGTGGAGTCTAACGGGATGGATGCGGTAGCGGAGGTTAAAAGCCGGTTGAATATTGAGGATGTGATATCCGAGTATGTTCAATTGAAGCGGACTGGCCGGAACTTTAAGGGTTTGAGCCCGTGGACTAATGAAAAAACTCCCAGTTTTATTGTCAGCCCTGAAAAACAGATATGGCACGACTTTTCCAGCGGTAAGGGCGGCGATATGTTCACCTTTGTTATGGAAATGGAAGGGCTGGATTTTAAGGGCGCGCTAGAACATCTGGCCCGCAAGGCTGGGGTTGATCTGGACCAGTTCCGCAGTACTAAGCCCGGCACCAGTGCCAAACTCAAGAACCGGGCGCTGGAAGTGCTGGAGCTGGCCGCTAAGTTCTACCAAAAGCAGCTGACAGTTAATAAACCGGCCTATGAGTATTTGGCCAAACAGCGCGGCTTCACTAAAACTACGATTTTAGAGTGGCGGCTTGGTTACGCGCCTAACACTGGTTTTGCGCTTACTAACTTTCTGACTAAACAAGGCTTCACAACAGATGAAATGAAACGGGCCGGGGTCGTAATCCAGCGGACTGGCCACACCAGCGATATGTTCCGCGGCCGTATTATGATTCCGCTGGCCGACAGCCGCGGCCAGATTGTCGGCTTTACAGCCCGGCTGCTGGAAGATGAGCCTAACGCGCCCAAATATATCAACACGCCTCAGACTGTCACTTACGACAAAAGCCGGCAGGTCTTCGGCCTGCACCTCGCCAAAGAAGCCATTCGCAAAACCGGCTTTGTGGTCGTAGTGGAAGGCAACCTGGATGTGATTTCCAGCTGGCAGGCCGGCGCCACCAATGTGGTGGCCAGCGCCGGAACCGCGATGACGGAGCAGCACCTAAAGGAGTTGAAACGTTTTACTGGTGATATCAGGCTATGCTTTGACGCCGACAGGGCCGGCATCGATGCCACTGAACGCATCATCCCACTGGCCCAAAAAGCCGGTGTGGCCCTTAAAATAATCTCTATCAAAGACCCAGACGCCAAAGACCCCGATGAGCTAATTAGAAAAGACGTGCATTTTTGGAACCAGGCCATCGAACAAGCCCAATATGCCCCGGACTGGCTGATGGACCGCTATAAAGACGAAGTCGATTTAAAATCCGCTGCCGGTAAAAAAACTTTTACTGACGCGCTCCTGACAACTATCCGCCGGCTGCGCGATCCGGTCGAGCAGGAGCATTACCTAAAGGAAATCGCCAAATTAACGGATACCAGCCTGGAAGCCATACAAACCAAATTCGCTAACCAGCCAGCGCCGCAAGTCGTGTTGCGGCGTCCCAAAAACGTTACCACGGCGTTTGATAAAACCACGGTCGAATATCAACGCCTGCAGGACCACCTGCTGGCCATCGCCCTGATGCAGCCCAAATTGCGCATGTATATCAAGGACTGCCAGCCGGAATTTTTCAGCGACGACCCGCGACGGAAAGTTTTTGAGTTCATGCAGCAACAGCCAGACTTTAAGGGCGATCCTAAGGTGGCCGAACAGTTGCAACCTTATGGAGAATATGTTAAAATTCTAATGTTACAGTTTGAGGAAATTTATCAGGACTTACCCCTGAATGACCTGGAAGAACAGGCCGTGAGCCTCAAACGCCGGCTGATAGACCGGTATGTCAAAATCCAAAAACACCAGCTGGCCGAGTCCATGGAACAGGCCAAATCCGAAAAAGACATCCAGAAACTGCTTGGGAAAGTCGATAAACTCAACCGTTTGATCAAACAGACAACCCCGTAAAATTTTTAACCGAAGGGAGTACCATTAGCTTATGGCGCGAAAAAAGACTGAAGTGGCAGCCAAGAGAGGCCGCCGCCAATCCAGCAAGACTTATGAGAAAGAAATCCAGCAGCTGCTGGAGCGAGGCCGCAAAGAAGGCAAACTTGAGCAGCATGAGATTTTTGAACTGATTCCCGACACGCCCGGGAATATCGACGTACTGGAGCGTCTGTACGCCGACCTGGCCGACGAAGACATAGACCTGATTTTAGCCGAGGCGCCAAGCGACGAGGAAATCAAAGACGAAAGCGAGTGGGAGGCCGACACCGAAGACAACGAGGCGCCGCCTGAAGACACCGCTTATATGGACGATATCGCCGACGACAGCGTGCGGCTTTATCTGCGTGAAATCGGCAAAATCCCGCTGCTGACCGCCGAAGAGGAGCTTAAGCTGGCCAAAAAAGTCAAGTCCGGCGACAAGCGGGCCAAGGACGCCATGGCCGAAGCCAATATGCGCCTGGTAGTCAGTATCGCTAAGCGCTACGTCGGGCGCGGCCTGGATCTTTTGGACCTTATCCAGGAAGGCAACACCGGCCTGCTGCGGGCGGTCGAAAAGTTCGACCCCGACAGCGGTTTTAAATTCAGCACCTACGCCACCTGGTGGATCCGCCAGGCCATTACCCGGGCCATCGCCGACCAGGCCCGCACCATCCGCATCCCTGTACACATGGTCGAAACCATTAACAAGCTGCTGCGAACCCAGCGCCGGCTGACCCAGGAGCTCAACCGCGAGCCGACCAATGAGGAAATCGCCGCCGCCATGGAAATGGATGTTGATAAAGTCGAGCACATCATGAAAATCAAGCAGGACATTTCCAGTCTGGACGCTAGCGTGCGCGACGACGAGGAAGACAGCGTGCTAGGTGATTTCATAGAAGATGAGGACGCCAAAACACCGACTGAATCGGCCAGCGAACAGCTGCTCAAGGAGCAAGTCAAGCAAATTTTAGGCACCCTTACCGAGCGCGAGCAAAAGATCCTTAAGCTAAGGTTCGGGCTGGAAGACGGCAAGAGCCACACTCTAGAAGAAGTTGGCCAGGAATTTTCAGTGACACGTGAACGAATCAGGCAAATCGAGGCCAAGGCCCTGGCTAAACTGCGCAAGCACAAAGACACCCGCCGTCTCCACGAATACCTGCAATAAACCTATAGCGTAATTTAATCTCCACACTATGGCACTTCCCAACAAGCACGAATTCACACCCGCGATTAACTCAAACTCTGATGAATATCAGCCACCTATGTCTGAGTACGACATCGAGCTGGCCAGAATGGATAAAGACCCCAGGCTCATAGCTGATTTTGAGGAATTCGCGGTTGAGCGGAAAGCTTCTTCACAAATGGAATTGGTGGAAGAATCCGTCCGGCAGGCAGACCCGCTTAAAATATACGTCCGGCAGGTGCCAAATAGTTTGCTGACCAGCTATGAAGAGAAACGACTGGCCCGACTGAAAGACGAAGGTGATCAGGCCGCCAAAACTGCCCTAATAGAACACAACCTACGCCTGGTAATTTCCATAGCCAGACGCCACCAAAGCAGGTACTTGCCAATGATGGACTTGATCCAAGAAGGTAATTTGGGGCTCATCCGGGCGATTGAAAAATTTGACTACAAAATGGGCTACCGTGTCACAACTTACGCCACCTGGTGGATTAAGCAATCAATTGCCCGGGCGGTTGCCGAGAAGGGGCGTAACGTCCGCCTGCCGATTCATGTACACGAAGAAGTGAGAAAAATGGTCAATGCCCGCCGCAAATTGGAACAGGAACAAATCATCGATCCCACGCCGGAAGAGATCGCGGCCAAGATGGACTCCACCCCGGGCAGAGTACTACGGCTAATGGAGTTAGCGGCGGATCATGCCAGCCTCGATACTCCAGTTGGCAATGACTATAGTGTGCTAGGAGACTTTGTCGAGGATGAAAATGCGATTGACCCCGAGAGACACGCAATAGGGAAGGGCGAGGTGGATATTATAAAAAACGGGATCTCAAAGATAAGAGAAAAAAAATCCCGCGATATACTAATCCGCCGGTATGGGCTCGATGGGGAGCCGCCGGAAACCCTTGAGGAAGTGGGCCGCCGGTACGGAGTCACGCGTGAGCGTGTCCGCCAGATAGAAAAAAATGCCCTTAAAGAGCTTGAGTCATTCTTGAGAGGCGACGGTATTAACAGTGTTGGCGATTTTGAAGAACTAGCAGGCAGGAAATCCCTTGAGGATGAGGAGCCGCCAACGCTTAGGCTGGCCGGGTAGAACCAGCAGCAGCTTTCAAAAAACCGCGATAAAATTGCAATAAACTCAAACATTTAAGTACAATTTAATTAAATGGTCGAGCGTGCACAGGAATGGTTACCGGAGGATGGGCCCTCTGGCGAATTGGCGGTTACAGAACCAAGGGTTGCGGTAGACGGGTTACGCGTGGTGGCTGGAGAAGTAATTAGCCGGCCTGTTAGCGATAGCGAAAGGTTTGCCATAGACCGAATGGCCCAGCATAGGATCCTCACTGCTGCAGAAGAAGTGGCTTTGGCCAAGCGTATAGAAAGCGGCGATATGGCGGCACGCCAGGAACTGATGGATAACAACTATAAACTGGTCATATCCATCGCCCGAGAATTTATGGGCCGGGGCTTATCTCTTTTGGAGCTAGTCCAAGAAGGCGTGGCCGAAGGCCTCACTAGGGCTGTTGATAAGTTCGATTACCGCATGGGCTATAAATTCAGCACTTACGCCACCTGGTGGATACGCCAGGCCTGCCAGAGGGCAATTTATAATGGTGTCGAGACAATCCGCATCCCGGTGCACATAGAAGAGCGCCGAACTAAAATCTATGGCACTGCGGCAGCTTTTGAAAGGAAAAATGGCCGGGAGCCGACCATTGATGAGCTTGCTGAACTGACCAACTATGAGCCTAAACGGATTGAAGAGTACCAAGGTGTCCCTTCGGCCAATCTCTCGCTCAACAAAAAGCTGGGTGAGGGCGATGATGACGGAGAACTCATGGAGATGTTCCCAGATGAATCAGAGAGTTCATCGGGCTGGGAAGAGACAATTGATGAGGCAGACAGGAGTAAATTAATACATGAAATACTCCAGCACATGGAAGGTTCTGGCGCCGAAGGCAAGGCGCAGGCCAAAGTTCTAAGGCTTCGCTATGGCATAAACCATGAAGCCCAGGAAGAGCAAGCGCCAATGACCATTGCCCAAGTTAGTAAAAAGCTCGGAATCCCTCGCGACACTGTGAAGAAAATTGAAGCAAAAGCCTTGAGCGAACTTAGGGAGGTACCTGGCTTACGGGATGTGACCAAGGATGATGATAATTTCATAACACTACCCGGCAATGACCTAGAAGAAATGCTCCATTTCTATAAAATCCAAAAACTAGAAAACTTCACAGAACGCCAAACAATAGTTAGCCACCTTTTGTTACGGGGTAAGTCAAACAGGGATATAGCTAAAGCCATGGGGATAGGGGAAGGAACAGTGAAGGATGACCTTCGGAAAATTTACAGGAAGATTAAAATAACCAGCACTTCATCTCGTGTTAGGGAAGACGGTAAACTTGCCATAAAGGAACTATTCGATAATAGCCGGGCAATATGAAGCTCATCGGTATTGGCGGCACGGATGGTTCGGGGAAGGACTCACTTGGTCAATTTTTGCAGGATGAATATGGCTGGCTTTTTATCTCAGTCACCGATTTATTGAGAAACGAAGCCCGCAAGAGGGGAATGCCGCTATCGCGCGGCACACTTAAGCATATAAGCGCCGAATGGCGGACTGGGTCAGGCCTAGGCGTTTTAGTCGATAAAGCGATTACTGAATTCAATAAACAGCCGCGCAAACACAGTGGCCTGGTCTTGGCTAGCTTGCGTAACCCTGGCGAAGCGGACAGAATACACGAACTCGGCGGTCAAGTAATTTGGCTGGACGCTCCTCTCAAAATCCGCTATCAGAGGGCGGTGAAAAGGAATAAAGGCACCGAAGACCAGGTCACTTTTAAAGAATTTAAGGCCGAAGAACAGGCCCAAATGCGCCACCAGGGCGACGAAACTACCCTGAACCTTTCGGGCGTCAAAGCCAAAGCCGACATATTCATCAATAACGACAGCGATAATCTCGAAGTGTTCAAGTGGTCTATAGGCAAAGCCCTAAGCGGATTGATATAATTTAGCCATATCGTAATCTCCGCAACTCTCTTGTGACGGATTAGATAACAACATTTGGAGGGTATCTTTTTATGGCCAGCTACGGCGAAGTTATGCCTAGGGAGCATGAGCCGGAACAGCGCTACGACCCACGGTTTGTGACGGACTTTGGGATAAAGCCTATAGAGTTGAATGGCTGCGAATTTGTAATCCACAACACCAATAGCCTCCCCGGCATCATAGAATCTGTGATCGCTTATGAGATAGGCGAAGAACCGAGTACTCTGCAGGACTCAGCTAATCGAGAAAGAGTCGCGGAAGAGCCAGTCGCAAGAGAAGCAATTTTAGGTTTCCTGGCCGAAGAAACAGAAGTGGTACAAGCGGTCAGAAGCATTTTAGAAGTTAGGGCGATGGAAAAAAAGGACGCTACCCTGCGGCTAGTGGATGTTTCTGCCCATATGGCCCACCCTACAGAGCGAGAAACTTCAGACATTGAGCCAATCAGGGATTATTACCTTTCTTTAGCATTTGATCAAATCGCGGCCAGGGCATGGGCAATCGACCCTGCCTTCGACCTCATCAAATTCGTTGAATAACCTACCCTTTATTGCAAAATTAGCAAAAATATGCTAATATATAGACCATGCACGAAAAATCAGTTAATCCTGCCGAAACCCAGCTCTCACCTCAAGAAGTATTAGAAAGAGGGCAGCCTTTATTGTCGCATTTTGGATTAGAAACTGATCCCATTGAATCTCCCCAGGAATTTATTGAATCAATAAAACAGCTTGATCCACGCTATCAAGGTAAGCGTAACCTGACGCGCCAGGATTTGGAAAAAGACGAAAAAAAATGGCCGCAGGATACGAAGGATGTAATCACGAAAACCGCCGAGGCGATGAGAATGGTTAGATTGGGCCCTGAAGGCAATCCGCAGAGTATAGAAACGCCGTTAGTGGGTAATTATGACGCCGTTATTTGCTTAGGTGCCGCCAGGCAGGCTAACCTGGACCGTACAAGATACGCCGTCCAGTGCCTAAGGGATCCCTCCTTAGCCCCTAGGTACAGGCATCTTATAGTAGCCGGATCAGACCGGAAGTTGATAGATTCAGAGAAAGAAAATACCTTCAATTATGCCCCCAATGCCGAAAACGAATTCGACCTTTGTGTCGGAGCGGCCCAAGTTGTAGCTTCTGAAAACCCCGGCATGATAATCGGACTATCTTATACCGATAACGAAAAAGCTGGAACCCCTGATGTGATCAGGGATGTTTTAACTGCCCTGCAGGAAGCCGATGTGGTGGAGTACGGTGACGCCTCGGTTGCGGCCATTACCACGCAGATCTATCAGGTTTCTACTGAATTAGATCTAAAAAGGGTGGCTAAAGAGTTCGGAGTAACTAATGTATATGTTGCCGGCAATCCTTCGGATCCAGAACTAGTTGCCACGAGAACCACTGCTACGTATCTTTCTGAAATAGTCCGGACGCTTAAAGCTGCGGCGATGGCCGTAGAAGCTGAAGTGTCTTAAATCAAGTCTTATGTCGGCTGATGAAAGGCTTCCAGCGAGAGAACCAAAACTGGCCGAGCCTATCCCAGGCCTGAGTTTGGCCAGGGAAATAAAGATCGGATATAGGAATTATCCGATCGATGAAGAGGATCCTTTATATAATGAGGAACTAGTAGACTTGGCGCCGTATGGCGTGGCCGGTCAGTCTTATTATTCCAGGCCGACTGCCACGACAGACGAGGTGCTTGCAGGAATCCCAAGTAGAATAAGAGTCCGAAAAACTTTGGCCGAAAAGCTGTGCGATATAAATAATATGCTGAGGGATCCGTACTTCGCTGATTTCTTCGGTGGGGCAGTAGAACTTTATGTTGAAGATGGGCACCGGACGTATGAACTTCAAAAGAAACTATATGAAGAAGTCTTCCCGCACCTGGTTTGGCAGCAAAATCCCGATATTTCTGACGAGGAACTAGATGAAAAACTTACTAGTTTGATAGCTGAACCGTCCGATGACCCGGAAAGGCCTTCGCCTCACGCTACTGGCGGCGCAGTAGACGTGATTTTGCGTTACGTTCAACCCAACTTAGGCTATATTCCTGGGTCGGAAATACCAATGGGGCATGCGGACGGCGAGACGAGCAACAGGGTATTGCCCGATTATTTTGAGCTGATGCAGCCGGATACAGATGAAGATAAGCTGGCTAGGCGTAATCGCCGGGCATTTTACGCGATTATGACCGGCAAAGCTTTCGGCGCTGATACGCAACTGCAGGTCAACCCGACCGAATGGTGGCACTGGAGCTATGGCGACCAGATGTGGGCCAAGCTACGCCACCAACCCGCCGCCCTTTATGGATTAGCCAGCAATAAAGCGTAAGCAGTCGCTCAAATAACAGAGGTGGAGTATACTATCTACTGTGAAAGTGGAGCCATTGACGCACCTCATGTGGATGCTATGCAAGGCGCTCGCGAGCAGCGGAGCGAGCTGTATAAGTAATACAGTGAACGAGCAGCGGAGCGGGCAACGAAGCAGAGCGCCACAAGCACTGACGGCGTTTTCGGCTGCGCCGGAAAGCAGGTCAATGCGGTGAGTGCGTCAAGGAAAAAGCTGGCGATAATCGACGGTAAAAGCGTTTTTTACCGCGGTTATTACGCGATGCCCAACCTCAGCACCGGCGATGGCGTGCCAACCGGCGGGGTTTATGGCTTTACGACGATGGCCCTGGAACTTATCAAAAAACTCAAACCAGACTATGTGTGCGTGGCCTGGGATAAGCCCAAAACCAATATCCGCAAGCGTCTGGAGATGTATCCAGAATATAAAGCCGGGCGCAAACCGGCACCGCCAGATTTTTACACCCAAATCCCGATTTTGCACGATGTTTTAAAAGCCTTCGGCTGGCCGCTTTACGAGCTGGATGATTACGAGGCCGACGACATTATGGGCACGCTAGCAGTCCAAGCCAGCAAAAAGGGCATCGAAACGCAGCTGATCACCTCTGATTTAGACGCCCTGCAGCTGATAAACGGCCACGTGAAGGTTTACGCGCTAAAACGCGGCTTTTCCAACATCGAGGAATACCATCCGGAGAGTTTTGAACAAAGATACAAGCTCAAGCCGGAGCAATTCCTTGACCTGAAAGCTCTGAAAGGTGACAGCAGCGACAATATCCCCGGTGTGCCTGGCATCGGCGAAAAGACGGCGATTGATTTGCTCAAACAGTACGGAACTCTCGACGGTATTTATAAAAATCTAGACGACATCAAAGACAGCACCCGCAAAAAGCTGGAGCAGGGCAAAGACCTGGCCTATCTGAGCAAAAAACTGGGCGCGATCTGGACCGACGCCCCGCTTAAACTGGACTTAAAAGAAGTTGACGGCAGCAAAATCGACGCCGCGGCGCTAAAAGTCTTGCTGGAAAAACTGGAGTTCCGCAGCCTGCTGCGGGCCCTGCCCGAAGGTATGCGCAGCCAGGCGCCCAGCAGTGATACCATAGGCGGCGTTAAATTAAAGCTGCCTAAAAACGTGCTCTTAGACAGCGACGAGAAACTCAAAAGCCTTAAAATCCCCAAATCCGAACAACTTTATATTTACACGCGCTGCGCCGGCAAGCACGGAGCTGATCCGCAGGTGCTGGTTGTAGGAACGGAAAACCAAATATTCACCCTGGACCTAGTGAAACTTAGCCAAAAATCGGCTGTGGCCAGTCTTTCCTCCGTTTTTAGCGCTAAAACCTCTATCATTGGCTACGACGTAAAAACATCTCTAAAAGCCTTGCGCAGGCTAGGCATAGATAATTGGCCGGCTGTGGGCCACGATGTGGTGGTGGCCGCATACTTGATCAACCCGCTGCTGCGCACCCAGACTTTGACCGAGTTAGCCACCAGTTTTTTGCGCTACGACGGAGCAGATTTGGATGATTTAGACAACGAGGAGTTGATTAGCCGGGCGCCAGAAATCATTGCTGTGATCGGGGAGCTTCACCATGGCCAATCTAAAGCCCTGGAACAGGCGCCCAAGCTGGCAGATGTCGCCCAAAAAGAAGAATGGCCGCTGATTCCGGTGCTGGCCGGAATGGAGCTGGAAGGTATTGAGCTTGACGTTAAATACCTGAAAAAGTTCTCCAAAGAGATTGATAAAAGCATCAAGCAGCTTGAGAAAAGCATTTATAAGCATGCCGGTTATGAATTCAATATAGGCAGCCCCAGCCAGCTGGCCGAGGCTTTATTCACAAAATTGAACTTGCCGCACCAGGGAATAAAAAAGGGGAAGACTGGACTTTCAACTGCCGCCAGCGAGCTGGATAAACTGCGCGGCGCCCATCCGGTTATCGATGAAATAACCCAGTGGCGGGAAGTCACCAAGCTCAAAAACACTTACATTGACACCTTGCCGCAGCAAGTGGATAAAAACAGCCGGCTGCATACTACTTTCAGCCTGACCATCGCGCCGACCGGCCGGCTGAGCAGCAGCGAACCTAATTTACAAAACATCCCGGTCCGCACTGATTTAGGGCGGCACATCCGCACGGCTTTCGTGGCCGGTAAGGGTAAGGCGCTCATTAGCGCTGATTACAGCCAGTTCGAGTTGCGGATTGCCGCCTCGCTGTCCGGTGATAAGAATATGATTGACGCTTTTAACCGCGACGCCGATATTCACACCGAAACGGCGGCCCAGATTTATAACATCGCTCCGGAAAAAGTCACTAAAGCCCAGCGCTCATCTGTAAAAGAAGTGAATTTCGGCATTATGTACGGCTTAGGGCCGCACGCCCTCAGCCAAAGCACCGGCATGACTTTCGCCGAAGCCCGCGAATTTATTCGGCGCTATTTTGAAATCCGGCCCAAGCTGAAAGAATATATCGAAAAGGTCCGTCAGCAGGCCGAAAAAGACGGCTATGTAGAGACGCTGCTGGGCCGGCGGCGGCCGACACCGGACGTTCATTCGTCCAATTTCGTGGTCCGCGAAGCCGCTTACCGCGCCGCCATCAATCATCCCATGCAGGGATCGGCCGCCGACATCATGAAACTAGCCATGATAAATGTCGCCGCCAAGCTGGACAATGACTGCAAAATGCTGTTGCAAATCCACGACAGCCTTATTCTGGAGGTTCCCAAAGCCAAGGCCGAAGCCTGCGGCAAAATGGTCAAACAGACCATGGAAGACGCCTATGACCTAAAAGCCAAACTCAAAGCCGACATCAGCACCGGCCAAAACTGGGGCGAACTATGATAGATCAGGACCTCTATTTTGTAGCCGTAAAAATACTTCTGCGGGACAGTAATAAGCTTCTAATCACGCACGATGTGTTTGGAGATTGGGATATTCCGGGCGGCCGGATTAAAAAGGACGAGTTCGAAGCGCCTCTAGAATCCGTCATCCAACGGAAAATGGTAGAAGAGATTGGTCCAGAAGTTAAATACAATCTCGGCCAGCCCAAAGTTTTTTTCCGCCACGAGCGTAAAGAGCAGCGAATAGGCGAAATGGTACGAATTTTTGCCGTTGGCTATGAAGCTGAATACCTAGGCGGCGAAATCCAGCTTGGAAACCACCACGATAAATTCGAATGGATTGATATCAAAACGTTCAAGCCAGAAGATTACTTCACTGGCGGCTGGCTCAAGGGCCTACAAGAATACGTAGGGAAATTATGAAGGATGAGCCGGTTGATATTTGCGACGAACAAGGTGAGCCAACAGGCGAAGTAATGTTGAAATCAGAAGCCCACAATAAAAGTCTATGGCACCCAGTTGTGCATTTATGGATATATAACTCCAAGAACCAAGCATTAATGCAAAAAAGGTCATCACATAAAAAAGTCTGGCCTAATAAATGGGACGTGGCCGTTGCAGGCCACATTGCTGCAGGCGATAATGCAAAAAACACTCTTGTAAGAGAGGTTAAAGAAGAGCTTGGTTTGGAAATTGACATTAAGGATACTAATTTTGTAGAGCGGATAAAATTTGAGCACAGCATGCCAGAGAACTGGACAAATAGAATATTCATAGATCTATATTCACTTAAAACAGAACTTGATGGTTCTAAGCTGACACTCGAAGAAGAAGAGGTGGCAGAAATCCAATGGATTGATATTGGTGAGTTAGCTAAAAAGATAAAGGGAGAGGTACCAGAAATCACTCCCGACGTTGTGTTTTACTTCCCAACCATCATGCAGCAAATTTATCAGCACAAAAACTGGGGCGACCTATGACCAAAATTTATAACAAGCTGGTGCGCGATAAGATTCCGGATATCATCAAAGCCGACGGCAAGAATTTCAAAACCCGAATTTTGGATGACAAAGAGCACCTGGCCGAGCTGATTAAAAAACTCAAAGAAGAAGCCGCCGAATTCGAAGAAAACCCTTCGGTCGAAGAGCTGGCGGACATCAAAGAAATCACCATCGCCATCCGCGAAGCCCTCGGCATCCAGGCGGGCGAGCTGGAAGACATTCGTCGCCAAAAAGCCGCCAGCAACGGCCGCTTCAAAAACAAAATTTTTCTGGAAAGCGCTGAAGAATGAAGGTCTATGTAGCAGCTAGGGCCAAGTATCGGGCTAACGATGTTGCACAGATTCACGAAATGCTCCAAACGATGGGCTATGAATTGACCTATGATTGGCCGGCGGGGAACGATGAAATCAGGAGGCCATACAGGGACCCAGAAAGCCGCAAACATAATCTCGAGGCACAAGCCAAAATGCTCAAAGCCGCCTCCGAAGCGGATATTTTTATCTTTCTGGATGACCCTGAATTAAGGGGTGCATACATGGAGCTTGGGGCATTTTTAAGGAATTGTTTGGACAATCATCTTAAACGGAAAGCCTATATAGTCGGGCCGGACTCTCACGAACGCGAGTCGGTTTTTGAAAGCCCTGAATATGTTATTTTCTGCGACACAATCGAAGAAGTCTACAAAAACCTATCCCAGTAATAACCCTTATGCTTGCATAATTAACAGCCAAGTTTAATATTTAAGTGTGAATCAAAGCCGAGAAAAGATAGATAGATTGATACTAAGTTCTGCGCCTCATGAAATTGAGATTTCATTAGCCAGGCAAGCTTACCGTAAAGCCATTGGAATTCTTCGTTCCCAAGAAAAAAGCACAAGACAGGGGATTAATTGGACACAAGATGATGATCCCATCCTGCCTGTTAAACAAAAAGCCGTTACCTATAGCTCTGATGCTGGAGCCTGTAAACTCTTGTTAACAAATTTTGAACGCAGAGTGCCGGTTGATCGATCTGGCATAAAACTTTCAGTTGAGGTCTATCCTGAGGTATCTGATGGTTATGACTACAGGTACGGTAAAGGGGATCTTTTATTTACTCTTGATAGGCACGGGACAATTACAAGTCCTCTAAATCTGGTAGACGCAGAGGTTGCGGATTCTGTGATTGAACTATTCGTCCCTGAGCCGAGTTCACCGCAAGTTGATAATTAGTGTCTGTCTCTGTTCGCTGATTTGCTCTGGCTTGACGGCAGGCATATAATTTTCCTCAAAGCAGAGGAAACAAAGATCATGAGTCTTGAAATAAGTCGGTCTTACTCATTTTCATATAACCGTCCCTTGGAAGAGCAGAATAGGGACGAGATATTCAAAGGCCCCTTAGCGGACTGGGCGCGGGAAAGAAGAGAAATGTACCTAGAGGTGGCGGATCCAATGCATTTATATTTCGGGTTTAAAGAAGGACAGCCGCACACCGCCGCCTGGATATTCCGTCACCTGATGGATGGGGAAACAGGGCAGACGCACTGGATGTTTCATGTCGCCTGCGACTGCATGCCAGAGGCCGATAGCCTGGATGAGCCTGATATTATGTACTCTTGCGAAGTTCTGGCAGAGGCGCTGATCGACCGGGCCATGACAGAGGGCACGAAATTCATAAGGCCTGATCTGGGGCAATCCATCTTGGATATATTGGAGCAAGACCGTAAAGACCCAAAGCGGTGGGTCGCGAATTATATCAATGGACAGCACGAGGTCCCAATGCTTGCCCTGATGCTGGGGCGCCACCCTGATGATGTCACCGAAGTGGCCCATGACCTCGAGGAGTTCGGGGCTATAGAACTGGAAGAAGAGACACTGCGCCTGGCAGCCTAAAATAATATTGCAATAAACGCTAAAAAGTTGTAAAATATCACTAAAGGTTCAGTGATATGTATTTCAGGCGCCTGATTTTTATATTCGTGGGGCTAATTGCCCTTATTTTGCTATTCGCCATTATTTTTGGCGGCCACAAAAAACCAGCGCCGGCCAACCCTTTAAAGCCGCTGCCGGATTACTTCGCAACCGATGCCAGCGTCAGCTTTACCACCGATGGCCTGATTAATGGCGATGACCTTCACCGCCAAATCCGGATCACTATTGACGCTAACAGCCGCACATTGGATATCATCCAGGGATACAGCGGCCGGGTCATTGGCACCAAGAATTTTTATAACACCCAGGATGCTTACAGAGTTTTCTTAAAAGCCATCAATAACGAGGCTTTTTTGGCTAAGAACGATAAGTCCAAACTGCCGGCCAACCCGGAAGGGCAGTGCCCGCTGGGTTTTCGCTATATCTTCAGCCTGGACCAGGAGGGCGGCAACTTGTTCAACAGCTGGACTAGCAGCTGCGGCCCGGCTATCGGCAACTCCAAAACCGCGCTCGATGCCATCACCTCCCTGTTCCAAAACCAAATCCCCAACTACGACACACTGACCGGCAATGTCGATCTTTCTGCCACCGGCACCGACTGACCCGCTATACTGGGTTAGATGGGTGAAATTCTTCAACAAAACGAGGATTTTAAGGTCGAAATGGTCGACTGGCAGGGCCGGCCGGCTGTCCGCAAAAGCGTCCAGCCGACGATTTCGCCTGGCCGGGCAGAGCGCCTCCAAAACGAAGCCTACGGGATGGGCTTTTTAAAGGATTTGGCCAAAAAACACCCCAAAGTGAATCTGTTCGTGCCCGAACTTTATGAGATCGCCCCGGACTATCTTATACACGAGTACGTTGAAGCCGAGCCGATTTCAGCGCCGGGGATACCTTCCGAAAAAATTAAAAAAAGATTGGATTTGCTGGCGCAGCAACTGGCCGATATCGACAGGATTGAGCCGTATGGTAAAACCAAATTCGTCGGCAACTTTGACTACCGCGATATCCGCAAAGGTTTCGTCAAGTGGATAGCTCCACCGCTGGAAGGCGGCCAAATCACCCAGCGGCAGGTTGACGCCGTCAACCAAATTATAGAACCGCTGCTGCCATATCTTGGCCCACGGATCAGCCACGGCGACCTTTCGCCCCACCGCCACACTTTACTAATGGACGATGGCCGGATCTGCTGGCTGGATTTAGAAAATTTCACGCCCAGCGGCTCCCGTTATTATGACGTTGCTCGGGCCTATGTGCGGCTGTTCAGTTTCGAAAATGATATAGCGATTGCCAAGCACTTCCTTAAATCATTTCTTAATAAAGCCGAGGGGGTGGAATACCAGAGGGAACAGCTCATGGCGATAATTGTCCAGCGCACCCTGGGCATGCAGTTCGACGCCTGGTACGACGACCGCCACGGGACCGATTACCGCGTACGCGCCAAACAGCTGTTAGAATTGGTCCTGCAAAACAAACTGGAGCTGCTTTATGGTTAAAGCCATTATTTTTGACTTCTTCGGCGTGGTGGGCACCAGGGGCTTGACCCAATTCCGGAACGACCTTATTAAGGGCGATGAAGCTAAAAACAAGCAAATCCGCAAACTTAAAGACCTCATGAATGTCGGCAAGCTGGGCTATGACGAGTTCATTGACGGTTTGGCCCAAATCAGCGGCGCCAGCAGAGAGACGGTGCTGAATTACACCGAGGAGTACCAGCCTAACAGCGAGCTGCTGAATTACATCCGCTCAAACCTCAAATCGAAGTATAAGATTGGTATCATCTCGAACTCCGGTGCCGACTGGGTGGAAAAAATCATCGCTGGCGACAAGGAGCTGTTCGATGACATCGTCCTATCTTATCAAGTCGGCCACGTTAAGCCTGACGCCAAAATTTATGAACTATCGGCTAAAAATCTGGGGGTTAAGCCCAGCGAGTGTCTATTCACCGACGATATCCGCAGCTACTGCCAAGGGGCAGAGAAAGTCGGTATGAAATCAATCTGGTACCGTGACTTTAAGGGCTTTAGGGCTGAACTCGAAAAAATGCTACCGGCCGCTGCGGATAATTAATTTTTTGGTCAGCTGGCAGGAATCAATCAGGGCGATCTGCTCTAGCTGCAGAGTAGCCGCCAGGGCAGAGCTGGGCACCCGCACAATGACCACATCCCGCTCCACCCGCACCCGGCTCGGGCTTTTATAACGACGCTCAATGTACTCTTTAACCACTGCAATTTCATCCGGTGGAGTGAAATCTTTCTTGCCCAATATGTCCTGCAGTGAATCCATAATCTGAGTATAACCCACCACACTATTGCATTGCTGCTCGCTTAAGCGTAATTTGAAAATTAAGCGGTCAACATACAAATGGAACCTATAAAATTTCAGCCTGCCGGCGAAACGTCTTCTCATCTGATTACTGCGGAGGTGGCTGAGGCTGAGAACAGTTGGATTACGTTCCTGATAAAATCTGATGGCGAGGGGATTGGGGATGTAGACATCCAGCTTATATCTGATGGGAGTGGTTTTATATGTGGAGTTGGACCAGGAGAAAGAATTAATAACGGATATCTATCTCCTGCTTCACTAGCTATAGCAGAGTACATGCGCGACGGCAATCCGGATTTCATCCTCTTTGATATAGAAGACGAACTGGTTACCAAAAATAATTAATTGCTTCACGCTATAATCTAAGGCATGCCGGAGTTGCCCGAGGTGGAGACGATTCGCGCCGGCTTGGCCAAACTGCTGCCAGGCCGCGTAATTAAAGATGTCTGGTACGACTGGGACAAATCGTTCCCTAACGCGCCATCTGATGTGGCAAGATTTTTAGTTGGCGCTAAAGTTATGAAAGTCCGGCGCCGCGCCAAGGTTTTAATAATTGAACTGAGCACCGGCTGGGCGCTGGTCATCCACCTAAAAATGACCGGCCAGCTGGTTTTTGTTAGTAAAAACCAGCGTTTCGGCGCCGGCCACCCCACTGATTCTTTAATCTCTGAACTGCCGGTCAAATCCACCCGCGTGGCGATCGATTTCAAAGACGGCAGTAAGCTTTATTTCAATGACCAGCGCAAGTTTGGCTGGATGCGCTTACTGCCGGTTATCGAAATTCCAGAGATTGATTTTTTCAAAAAAGTCGGACCGGAGCCGATGGACGATAACTTCACAGTGGATTTATTCATCGAACGGCTAATGCGCCGGCCGAAAAGCAACATCAAATCGGTGCTTTTGGACCAGACAGTTGTTGCCGGGGTAGGCAATATTTATGCCGACGAGTCGCTTTGGGGCGCCAAAATCCACCCGGCTACGCAAGTCAGCCAGGTGCCGAAAGCAAAACTGGTGGCATTATATAAATCCCTGCGCGACGTGCTGGCGCTAAGTATCCGGAGCGGCGGTTCAACGGACAGGAATTACGTCGACGCCGAAGGCAAGAAAGGCAGTTACCTAAGCTTCGCCAATGTTT
>JAICWR010000016.1 GCA_025934715.1 Candidatus Saccharimonadota bacterium | reverse complement strand
TTGCACGCTGCCTTTGCCAAAGCTGGTGACACCCACGAGTGTCGCATCGCCATTATCGTGCAGCGCGCCCGAAGTTATCTCGCTGGCGCTGGCACTGCCGCCGTCTATCAATACCACAGTGGGCAGCCCGGCTAAGATATTGCCTCCTGTGGCGTACTCCGTACTTACAATCGTGCTGCCGCGCCTCTGGGAAACCACGGTTTGGCCCTGCTTAAGCCATAAGCTTGAGACACTGACAGCCGCGTCCAAAAAGCCGCCGGGGTTGCCGCGCAAATCCAATACCACGCCCTTCACTCTCTTGGCTTTGAAATCCTGGGCGGCTTGCAAGGCCAGCTTACCGGTGTCTGATGTGAATTGGGTGATCTGCAAATATCCGATATTGCCATTAATGATTGAGTGCTTGACACTGGGTATGGTGATCTTTTGGCGAGTGATAGTCACATCAAAAGGCTTTGCCGACCCACGGACGATTGTCAGCGTCACCCTGGTACCGGCATCGCCGCGGATTTTGTTAACTACTTCATCAATGGTCATCCCCTGGGTCGGCTTGCCGTTAATAGCGGCGATGATATCCTTTGGCTTCAGACCGGCTTTCTGGGCCGGATAGCCAGCCAGTGGAGATACAACGACTATATTGTTTTGGTTATCACTGCCCAGCTCGGCGCCGATTCCCGTGATGCTGCCGGATAGCTGGTTGTTGAAATCCTTGGCTTGCTGAGGGTTGAAGTATTCGGTGTACGGATCGCCGGTCGCGGTCACCAGTCCGGCTTTAGCCCCGTCTATCAGCTGTGTCTGATTGAGCTGGCCGTCGAAGTCCGACTTTAAGATACTGTAGACCTGGTTAACCGATGAGTAATTAAGCGGGCTGGATTGGCTGGAACTGGTTGAGGCGTTTCGCCAAAAATGCAGGTCGCCGCCATCGCCAACGACAATTCCGGCGATAAAAACCGCCGCCACGACTAGTAATAAGCCCAGGATTTTGCCCGCCGGCCAGCGACCACGCCGGCCGGTTTTAACGAAATGCTCCTCGGGCGCCCTAGCCCGTTGTTGGTCTCCTTCATTAAACACTAGCGTTAATTATACCGCAGAGTGTCTTTTAGGAAAGATTATCTAAAGTAAATGAATGTGAATCCGGAGCCAGGCCCCACAACCATAGTGCTGTAGGTACCATTGAAACTGTAGTTGTATTGGCTGACCAAGATTGAGCCGTCCGGGTAAACATAGTCGACCACCATGGCGTGCCCGAAGGCGCCCACGAACCAGATGGCCACTGAGCCGACTTTCGGCGTTGAGCCCTCTGGGATTCCATAGGCCGCAGCGCCGGATGGCCATTGGTTGGCGTTGCCCAAGCCATAAGGCACGTAGTGATGGTACTTCACTGCCATCGCCCAGGCGGCATAGCTCACACATTCCCGGTTGAACATTCCCCAGTTATCCACCAGGCTGTCCTGGGGCGCCTCGCAATAGGCAGCCGGATAGCCGCCACCGCAAGTCGAACCTCTGCCGGGGCCACCGCCAAAACGGGCCGCCATAGCCGCGGCCTGCTGGGCGCGCAAGCTGGCGATCTGGGCATTATTAGAGCTGATTTTATTGTCGAATGCCGCTTTTTGAGATTCTGTGGCGTTGAGCAATTGGGACTTTTGGTTTTCTTGGGACTGAAGGTCATTTTGCTGTTTCTGCAAGCTGGCCAGCAACTGTTTCTGCTGGTTCTGTTTATCCGTCAACTGGGCCTTTAAAGCGTTGATGGTGTCGAGCGTTTCTTTAAGCTTGTCGGCCACAGAGTTACGGTATTGCTGCTTATTAACGAAGTCGCTCAGGTTCTTAGAGCTGGCCAGAATTTCAAGGGTGGTTATATCCCCCTCCAGGTACATTGTGCGGATATTGTCACCCAGGACTTTCTTTTCTCTATCAAGGTCGTCTTGGGCTTTTTTGATCTGGTTCTGTAAATCGTCAATCTGCGCCTGAGTTTTCACGATACTGTTTTGCAGGCTATCTATCTTGGAACTCAGGATGTTTATGGCCTGTTGGTAGTTCGCTGCGGCTGCGCCGAGCGAGTCGGATTGGGCTTGGTTTTTATCATTCTGCGCCTGCAAGGCGGCAATTTTCTGATCAAATTGGTCAGCCCTCACAACACCCCCGACAAAGGCGGCGCCGATCATGACCGCGCCGATTAACAGAGTTGAGATGAAGTAACGATATCGAACCATTTTGGATTGTTTTTTTTGTTTTTGCGTTAGCAAATTAATAGTAGCATACCTCCACTTATGCAAGCAAACTTATCCACAATAGTGGACGCCGTGTTATAAGCTGCCCGGACCTTAAATTTAATATTTGTTGATAGTTGTTAACAGTTTTTTATTGTCGAGTCTTCAGGTACCGCCTGGTCGCTATGGCTGATGAAGCGGCACCGATGAGTATACCAACCAGTATTTGCAATGTCAAAATGCTTACAAGGTGTTTGTTAAAATAATCACTCGAATAGCCGATATCCAAAAGGCCCAGGCTGCTTGCTTGGAGGGTGGAGCTGGCCACTTTGAACAACCCCCAGACGATTATTAATGAGATAGAAGCCGCCACCGCCCCGTACAGCATGGTCTCGACAATGAATGGTCCGCGTATATAAGCCGGAGTGGCGCCCAGCAGCCGCATGATGATCAGTTCGTCGCGGCGGTTGAAAATAGCCATTCTTATTGTGTTGAAGATAATCAGCATAGATATGATGATGAACACAATGATGCCGACGATGCCGGCCTGCTGAAAGAAATGGGTGGCGGATGTGATGTTATCGATGGCTGCTTTGCGGTCGCCGGAGTAGCTGGTGGGGTCGGACTGTAAGTTCTGCTGGACGGGTTTGGTGAGAAAATTCTGGATATCCTGCAGCTTGTTGGGGTCGACCGGTTTAATTTCAATCGAGGCCGGCAGAGGATTGTCGGTCTCTGATATGGCGGCCAGCAGCGTCGGGTTGTTTACGTTATCGGCTTCGTAAGATTTTAGGGCCTGTTCCTTGCTGGTGTACTGCACCGATTTGACGTTCGGCAGCTGCTTTAACTGCCCGATTTGTTTATCACGCTGGGCGGGAGTCACGCTGTCTTTGAGATATTCAACCACGTCGATATGGCTGGTCAGATCGTCGATAGTATGGTTGAAAGTGGCGTTGGAGATGATGGCGAACAGCAAGATGGTCAGGGTGATACCCATCATGGCGATGGCGGCGATCGCCAGCCAGACATTCCGGCCAAAACCAACCACGCCGTTCTTGATGATACGTTCAACGGTTATATATCGGTGGTTTTTCATGTGTTCTTGTACCGCCCGACCGCCCGGTCCGACACGATATGTCCGTCGCGGATAGTCACCACCCGGCGTTTAAGGGCGTTGACGATTTCCTGGGTGTGCGTCGTCAGCAGCACCGTGGTGCCGAATCTATTGATTTTTTCCAGCACTTTTATGACGTCCCAGGCGTGCTTTGGGTCGAGGTTACCAGTTGGCTCATCGGCGATCAAAATTTTCGGCTGGCGGATGATAGCCCGGGCGATGGCCACGCGCTGGCGCTCGCCGCCGGACAGCTCCAGCGGGTAATTGGCTTCTTTGCCCTTCAATCCTACAACGTCAAGCACTTTTGGCACCGTATGCTTGATTTCCGAGTTGCTAATACCAGCGATTTCCAGGGCGAAGGCCACGTTCTCATAAACCGTTTTGTTATTGAGCAGTTTGAAGTCCTGGAAAACCACACCGATTTTGCGGCGCAGCAGCGGGATGTCTTTATCGCGCAGGTGCTCGTAATCTATGCCGCCGATGATGATCTTGCCGCTGGTGGGCTTCTCTTCCCGGGTCAGCAGTTTGAACAGCGTCGACTTGCCAGCGCCGGACGGCCCGACGATGATGACGAATTCTTTGGGCTCAACATGAAGCGACACCCGCTCCAGCGCGGCTCCCCTCCTGTTATAAGATTTGGACACTCGATCCAAAAGAATCATATTGGCAATATTATATCAGATAGGGCTTACGGTTATCTGATTTCCAGCCAGGCATTTATAAGGGGGTCTAGTTGGCCGTCGAGGACTTTTTCGACGTCGGAGGATTCGTAGCCGGAGCGCAGGTCTTTGACCTGTTTATAGGGATGGAGCACGTAGTTGCGGATTTGGCTGCCGAATTCAGCTGATTGGCTGGGGCCTTTGACTTCGGCCAGCGTGGCGGCGTGCTGTTCCTGTTGCAATTGGGCCAGCCGCGAGCGTAAAATCGTCAGCGCCGTGTCCTTATTTTGCAGCTGCGAACGCTCATTTTGAATGGCCACTGTAATGCCAGTCGGAATATGGGTTACGCGTACAGCGCTATCAGTAGTATTCACGGATTGGCCGCCGTGGCCGCCGGCCCGGAAAACATCGATTTTCAAGTCCTTATCATCCAATTCGACCTCGGCCGGTTTATCAATCATAGGTAAAATATCGACTTTGGCGAAGCTGGTCTCGCGGCTGGCCGCCGAATTGAACGGGCTCAAGCGCACCAGCCGGTGGACGCCGTGTTCGCCGGCCAATTTGCCGTATAAATAACTGCCGCCGGTTAACTCTATTGTCACGCTTTTGATCCCGGCGTCCTCGCCAGGGCTTTCATCTATAATTTTGGCTTTCAGCCCCGCCGCTTCGGCCCAGCGCAAATACATCCGCTCCAGCATCTGGGCCCAATCCTGGGCGTCGGTGCCGCCGGCGCCGGCATATATACTCAAAATCACGTCGTGGTCATCATATGGGCCCTGGAAGCGTAGTTCTTTTTTTAATTCTTCAAACCGTTCCTTAAGTCCATCAAGCTGGGCTGATATTTCGCTGTGCATTGAATCATCTGCAACTTCAATAATCTCAGCAAGTTCGCTAGTGGATTTTTTCAGCTCCAGCCAGGGCCCTATACGTTTGGCCAAGCCGGCCTCGTCTTTTGAAATTTGCTGGGCTTTTTGGTTATCCTGCCAAAAATCCGGCCGTTCCATGTGCTCGCGCAAACGGTTAATTTCGGCTTGGTGTTTAGCGATATCAAGTCTGGCAATAGCCATGTTGATCTCATTGGATACGCCGGCGAGCCGTTTTTTTAGCTCTTCCATAAGACTTGGACTTGTTCGCACAACTCGTTAGCCAGGTCGTGGCTGCGCCCGCCGCCGCCTAGCACCCCCAGGCCGCCGATCTTATCCGTGAACATCCGCTTAGAGGCTGCCTGTATCCTTTTGGCTGTCACCGCCCGGATCCGTTCCGGTATGGCGTCGTAATCGTTGACGATGTCATCAAAATAGTAACGGCCGGTGTAGCCAGCCATGGTGCCGGCCACCGTTTGGGCGCTACGCTGGTGGCGCCCCAGCCAATACTGTTTGGCGGCTTCCAGGTCTTCGGCGCTGATATCGCCGTCCCTAACCCGCTGCAGTTCCCGGCAGATGATTTCAAACAAGGCTGGAGCATTGCGGTTGATAACCTGGGCGCTGAACCACCAGCCCGTGACGTTCTTCATGATATCAACGCCGGAACCCATGCTGTAAACCAAGCCGCGCTCGCGGGCTTCTCCCAGAATACGAGAGTAAAGCGTGGCCGTCAGCATGCCATTGACCAGCTCCAGAGCGTCCATGTCTTCATCGTCAAACCGTTTCATCGCGAAAGTTTCCAGCTCAAAATAAACGTTCTTGACCGATGGCCTGGCTACGAAAACCGGCGCCGCCAAGTTAGCGGGCTGCTCATCGGGCAGCTCTATATAGCTGCGGCCTTTAGGCAGGCCGAAATCTTCCAGCATCTTTTTTATGGGCGCTGTCCGGCCGGCCAGATTACCGGAGATCACAAACCGCAAATTCTTAGCTGTATGCGTCTGGTTGTAATGTTCAATCAAGTCTTTTCGTTTGACGTTTTTAATCTGGCGCAGGCGCTCGCGGTCTGTCATGGCCAGTAGTCCATGGGCTTCGCGCAGGCTGAGGCTGAGGGTGCGGAAATGGTTATTGCTGCGGGCGGTCAGCTCATCTTTGACATTGCCGTATTCAGCCTTGAACTCATCTGTCAAAAACAGCGGCTTGCTGATGGCGGTGATCATGAGCTCTAAAATCCGGCGCCACTCAAAGTCGGCGCACTCGGCTTCATAGGTGATGTGGTAAAGGCCGGTACTGGCATTGTTAGCGGCGCCGTTTTTTTCGAATTCGGCCTGGAACAAGCGGGCCCGGGGGATATATTCGTTAGCGCCCAGCAGCACATGTTCCATCAGGTGCGGCACTTCCCATTTGGTCTTATCCACCAGATACTCGCCCGCCCTGAAGTTGAACTCAAAGTCCATGACTGTGGCGCCGGGCACATTGATCAGCAGGCCTTTGGCCCCGTTTTGCAGTTCAATCTCAGAGACGGTGTGTTTCATATGCTGTCGCCTATCCTACTTCCGGCGCCTCTTCTTAGCAGACGATTTTTTCTTACGCTGCCGCTCGGCTTTGCGGGCTTTCTTGCGTTTAGTGTGCGCCCGCGCCTCTTCTTCCTGTTCTTTTTTCTCAGATTTGAAGTCGCCCGGCTCATAGTGTTCGGCACTGGTGATCTGGCTGGCGTTGTCAACAGAGCCGCGGGCGGCGCGGGTCAACTCGGTTTCGACGGCTTCGGTCTCAGAAGTGTCCACCGGCAAAGCGTGCGTGATCGCCCGGATAATCTCATGGCGCAGGTTTTCCTGCATGGCGTCGAAAATCAGGCCGCCCTGGCGGCGATATTCGACCAGCGGGTCGCGCTGGCCGACGCTCATCCAGTGGATGCCTTCGCGCAAATGCGACATGTTCTCAAGGTGCTGCATCCACAGGTTATCCAGAACTTGCAAAAAGACATCGCGCTCAACCTTGCGGAACAACTCTGGAGTGAATTGGTTTTCCTGGTCCTTATATACCCCCAGAGCGGCCTTTTCCAGTTCGGCCTGGAACTTATCGGCCGGTACATCAAACAGCTTATCCAGGGTTTTATCATCGAACGGGAAACTTTCGTTTAAGATTGATTCGTACATTTCACTGGTTGATTCAGGGTGGCGGACCAAGGCTTCGACCTCTTCGCTTATCATTTTTTTGATACGCGGGCTGATGTCTTCGGCTTGGAGGATCTCGCGGCGCATTGAGTAAATAGCCCGGCGGTGGCGGTTCATGACATCGTCGTACTGCACCACGTTTTTACGCTGGTCAAAGTTAAAGCCTTCGACCTTTTTCTGGGCGCCTTCTAGGCTTTTAGTGATCATTTTGCTTTCAATCGGCGTGTCGTCATCGACTTTTAGGCGGTCCATGATACCCGCGATACGGTCGCCGCCGTAAATGCGCATCAGGTCGTCATCGGTGCTGACAAAGAACTGGCTCTTGCCGGGGTCGCCCTGGCGGCCAGAACGCCCGCGTAGCTGGTTGTCTATGCGGCGTGATTCGTGGCGTTCGCTGCCCAATACGAACAAGCCGCCTAGTTTGGCTATGCCCTCGCCCAGCACGATGTCGGTGCCGCGGCCGGCAATGTTGGTCGCCAGAGTCACGGCGCCTTTTTGGCCGGCTTTGGCCACGATAGCCGCCTCGCTCTCGTTATTCTTGGCGTTTAGGACTTCGTGCGGCACCTTGGCATTTTTGAGCATGCCGCTGAGCTTCTCGTTCTTTTCAATGCTGACGGTGCCAATCAGCATCGGCTGGCCACGTTTTTGATGCTCCTGGACTTCTTTGACAATCGCCCGCATTTTGCCGTTTTCGCTGCGGTAAATCCTGTCGGGCAAATCTTCGCGGACCATCGATCGGTTAGTCGGGACTTCGACAACTTCCATCTTGTAAACCTGGTGGAACTCTTCTTCCTCGGTCTTGGCGGTGCCAGTCATGCCGGAGAGCTTGTTATAGAGCCGGAAATAGTTTTGGAATGATATGGTCGCAAGTGTCATTGATTCTTCCTGGACTTCCACGCCCTCTTTGGCCTCAATAGCCTGGTGCAGGCCTTCGTTATAACGGCGGCCGCGCAGCAGACGGCCGGTGAAGTCGTCGACGATGACGATTTCGCCTTCGCGGGTCACCACGTAGTCTTTATCTCGGTGGAAAAGGGTCTGGGCCCTCAAGGCTTGTTCAAGGTGGTAAATGGTGCGCAGATTTTCCGTGGCGTAAAGGTTTTGGATCCCTAAGATTTTTTCGACGAGTTCCACGCCGGCATCGGTCAAAATAACACTTTTGCGTTTTTCGTCTTTTTCATAATGCTCGGTTTCTTTTAAGTTGCGGACAACTTTAGCGAACTGGGCATAAGCTGCCCCGCTGGCGGTGGCCGGCGCGCTGATAATCAGCGGTGTGCGGGCCTCGTCTATCAAAATGCTGTCGACTTCGTCGACGATGGCATAATGCAAATCGCGCTGGCGCAGCTGGTCAACTTCGCGGACCATGTTGTCACGCAGATAATCAAAGCCGAATTCGTTGTTGGTGCCGTAAGTTATGTCGGCGTTATAAGCTTCTTGGCGGGTGGCCGGACGAAGGTGCTGGAAGCGCGGGTCGACATGGTCTTTATTTTCGTAAGAAGAGTCGTAGATATACGATTCGTCGGGAATGATGACGCCGACGCTCAGGCCCAAAAAATCATAAATTTGCCCCATCCAGCCGGCGTCACGCTGGGCCAGATAATCGTTGACTGTAACTGTGTGGGCGCCCTTGCCCTCCAGCGCGTTAAGATACAGGGGCAAGGTCGCGACCAGGGTTTTACCTTCGCCGGTTTTCATTTCGGCGACTTTGCCTTCGTGCAGCACCATGCCGCCAATCAGCTGGACGTCAAAGTGCCGCTGGCCCAGCGTGCGCCGGGCAGCTTCGCGCACGACTGCGAAAGCGTCATGTAAAACACTATCAAGAGATTCTTTTTGCAGCCTTTTTTTAAGGGCGTCGGTCTGCGCCCGCAGTTGTTTGTCGGTCATTTTTTTGTATTTTGGTTCAAGCTCGTTGATTTTTTGGGCGCGCCGGCGCAGCCGCTTAACCGTCGCGGCCTGCGGGTCTCCCAGCACACGTTTAAGAACTTTGGTATTTATTAATGCAGACAAATAAACTCCTCCGAGGTTTGAAAAAGGTCTTATCTATTTTAACCCAACCAAAGGAGAAACTCTAGAGTGCGGTTTTGCCGCTCATAAAGGGCTGGAGTGCCGCCGGGATGGATACGCTCCCTTCCCTATCCTGGCGGTTCTCAATCAGCGCTATGGGGATGCGGCTCATGGCCGCCAGCGTTCCGTTCAGCGTATGAACGAATCTGGTTGAGCCATCGGTCTTTTTGTAGCGGATATTTAGCCGCCGGGCCTGGTAATCCGTCACATTGGAACAGCTCATCAGTTCACGGTAGGATTTATCGACCGGGCTCCAGTATTCCATATCGAACTTTTTATAAGCCGGCGCGCCCAGGTCGCCAGCCGCGATGCGCACCACCCGATACGGAATTTCTAGTTTTTGGCAAAATTCTTCTTCCAAGGCAACCATCTTCTGGTGCCAGTTTTCGCTCTCCTCCGGTTTGCAGTAAACGTAAAGCTCCAGTTTATTAAACTGGTGGACGCGGTAGAGCCCTTTGCTGTGCTTGCCATAAGCGCCAGCTTCCATCCGGTAAGACGGGCTGTGACCGGCGTAGAGCCTTGGTAAATCCGCCTCGGCGAGGATTTCATCCATATGATATCCAGTCAAAGGGATCTCGGCTGTGGCGATTAAGTTCAAATCTTCGCCCTCTATCTTATAAATCTGCTGTTCCTCGGCGCTGCGGGCAGCGAAACCGGCGCCATCGATCACCCGCGAATTAACCAGGTGCGGCACCAAAAAAGGGATGAATCCTTGCTCAGCCGCCATCTTCATGCCCAGCTGCAAGACAGCTAATTCCAGCTCCACCAGCGACCCTTTCGCATAATAAAATTTGGCGCCGGCGACTTTGGCGCCGCGCTCAAAGTCAAGCAGTCCCCGCTCCTCGGCCCACGCCAGGTGGTCCTTGACTTCAAAATCACGGTCGCTAGTTTCGCCCCATTTTTTAACCTCAGAGCTGGCTTCTTCACCGCCCAGCGGGGTGTCATCTGCAAACACATTTGGTACGGAGGCGTGCAGAGTTTCGTATTCCTTGTCGATACTGGCTAGTTGATGCTCCAGATCCGAAAGCTCGCCCTTTAGGCGGCGGCCTACTTCAATCTGTTCCGAACTGGGTTTCTGACCTTGGCCGGCTGCAGACAACTCGTTTCGCTGCCGCCGCAGTTCATCTACTTTTTGCTGCAGCTCCCGCCGCTTTTCATCAAACCCCAGCAATGGCGCGATATCAACTTCATAGCCCTTCTGCTTGGCCTGCTCGGCCACTTTCTCGGCATTCTCCCTAATAAACCGGATATCCAACATAGCTTAAATTATAGCTTAAGCGGCCAGCTTTTTGGCTTTGCCAGTCTTTTTGGCCGGCTGGAGGTGTTCGAGCGTCAGCGCGGTGCGGGCTTTGGCATAGGAGCAGTACTCACAATCTTTACGACTATCCATAACATTTTTGCCTACTTCCGGCATTTGGTCACTGTCCATGCAGGCTTTCATTTTCAGCAGAACTTTCTCTACCCAGCCATCGCTACCATTATGCGGGATGATTTTAGTCTTAAACTCGATCTTATCGAAGAAACCATCAAGGTCAATTCGACCGTTTGCATAGACGAAATAGCCGATATCGCTGACTTTGAACCCATTCTTCCTGAACAGCCACTGATATATTTCCAACTGGCGTTTATAGGTTTCCTGCCATTCGGCGTCCAATGTTATCTCTTTGTTTTTAGAAGTAGCTTTGTAGTCAACAATCGTCAGTTCGCCTGTGTTGAGATTGACCCAGATATCATCTACGCCGCCCCAGATACGTAAATTCGTTGGTTCATGCACATAATAAACTCCGGAAATCGGGACATTGCGCCAATAGTCTATTTTTTCATGCTGGAATGGTACAAGCTCAAGGTCGTATTCTTTTATCAACGGGTGGGTAGTCTGAGCTTTTCGGTGAACGTCGAATTCTTTTTTAAGAAGTGTGTCAATCGCCTTATTTATCTGGAACGGCGGACCACTAGGCCGCTTGACTTTAAGTCTTACCTCTAACCAAAAGCAACGCGGACACTGCATAAACAGGTCGATTTTACTGCGACTTAATGGATAGGGATTTTTTTGCCCTGGCGTGTATGGTTCCCTTTGTCTAAACATTCTTCATATTTTATCAGTCTAGCGTCTGGAGAAGCTGAGGCTATAAATTAAAAGAACGGGCTCCTCACCAGCCCGTGTCTTTTATTTTTACCTGTTTGGTTTAGCGACCCCGGCGTGTGCCCCAGTTCCAGGCAGTCAGGCCGACCAGCAAACCGCCAAAGGCAGCGTAAACCGCCATGGCGAACAGCGCTGGGAAGTCGACATACCAATGGCTCGGAGTGGCCGTCGCGTTGGTAAAGACGCCGCGAATCGGACTCAGCAACGGATTTGTGGTGCTGTACACCCAGCTAAAAAAGCTGCCGCTGGCCGTGGTAAAGAAAAAATGCACTATGACGCGGACAAGAAGCAAAAGCTCTGCCAGAGTCAAAAACAGGTTTGTCATGCTGGAGACTGAGAACTCGTGCCCTAGCCCCATCATCTTGCCTGAGTAACGCATTTGACCTCCTTAGTTGTTAATAAGCTCATAATATGCCCGTCTCAGCAAATTTTCAATAAAATATCCACACCCAGTTGTAAAGTGGCAATTACCACCTCTGTTATTTGTTGTATGATTTACTGTCAAGTTCGTGTATTTTAGCGTGGTCCAAACCGTAATAGTGGGCGATTTCATGCCAGACGGTATGGCCGATATTATGCCGTAGCTCCTGCCGGCTGCGGCTGGCCGCCAGCAGCGGCCTCTTAAATATGGTGATTTTATCGGGCAGCAATTTAACCGTCCCGTTGCGGGCCGGCAGCGGCACGCCCTCATAAAGACCGAACAGCGTTTCGTTAGGGTAAAGATTAAGCCGTCGCCGCTGCTCGGGGGTCGGCTCGTCTTCTAATATGAAAGCAACGTTTTGCAGGTGCTGGTCATATGGAGGCGGTACGGCATTGATCGCCGCGGCCAGATAGTCTTCAAATTCCTGCTCGCTTATGTCCATCAATTAAGTTTAGCAAGACGGCTGTATACTCCCCGTTAAAAAGAAAAATCTTACTGCCGGCTGTCAAAAATCTTACCAATGCTGCGCGGGTTTACAAACAGTCAATTCGATATCATTCATATACATTTTAACCACTAAACAAGGAGGCGCGAGTATGGTCACAAAGCTTATCAGTTTGGCGGCTGCTATCACAACCTTAGATCTGGCGGCCCGCAGCCAAATGGACGCCCAAGCGCCGGTTTATTACTTCGCCTCCAGCCATCTTTGGGTCAATATCGCCCTGGTGGCCTTGGTCGGATTGAGTGTAGCGCTCAGTTTCAAACCTAAAAGCCGTTTTAACTACTGGTCATCCTACGCTGCCTGCGCCGCTTTCGCCCTGCTTTTGGTCATTCTGGGCGGTTTAGGGGTGTTTTATAGCAACTTCAGGCTCGATGGATGGGACTTACTGCTGCCGCTAAATTATCTGATGATCTTGGAATGCGGCGTGGTGCTGGCGATTTCCAGTTTGAGTTATAAGCACCCCAAACAGCCGGTGGCTGTGACTGAGTTCACCGGGCGTTCGGTCCGCACCCTTAAGGCGTCGGTGATGGCCTCAGCGGCTGGACTTAAGTCGGCCTACCAGGCCATCAGAGAATATGCGGTCACCGTATACGCCCATCAAGGACGCCGGGTCGGCGCCTAAATTCTGCCACTTTGCAAATAAAAAAGGGGCCGCGGGGGTCCCTTTTTTAGCAGTGGTTTTCCCGAAGGAGAACCACCAACGGTTAGTTCATTGCTGGACTGACCGTTCGTCACCTCACGATGACAATAACCAGTGTAAGCCAGCTTATATATATTGTCAAAAGCTTACGTTTATTCTACAAAAGCTTGCGCTTTGTTCCCAGATATTGCCATGTGGACATCCTGTGTAAAATTACCGCGTTGGTTTGCGGATGTAAGCGCAAGGCGTGAAACGAGAACGAGCAGCCCGGTGCATGGAGCTGCTCGTTAGGTTTGTGAGGTGTACTTTTGGCTTTTTATTGAAGCCATTTTTAGCATAGTCCTAATGCTTGGCGAATTCAACTGTAAGTTTTCTCATTGTCCACAACCTCGTCGGGCTGGTTAAATAAAGCGACTAAATAAAGGAGGTGCTTATGGCCGACGCAGATGAGCTAGAAGAAGAATCCGAAGAAAAGGAAGAAGAAGCCGAAAACCTCAAAGAAGCTGCCGAAAAAGCCAAAGAATCCGAAGAAAAGGAAGAAGAAGCTAAAGGGGGCGGCCTGTTCGGTTAGGGGTGGTTAGTCGGTACGCCGTTAGCCTGCCCCGGCGGCTGGATCGGCGTGCCGCGGTAGCAGCTAACTGAATAAGGATAATCCTGGGTCATCACGTAGTGATAGGTGGTGACGTTTTTACCGTCCAGCACAACCTCGCTGGTCAGGCCATGGCACTCATCAAGGTCCGCAGTGGTCAGGTAATTATTGGTCCCTAGCTGCGGGCCGGTTATAGGGAAGCCGTCCAGCGCAAATCCGATGACCGTCTTAACGCTGACATTGTTGATACAAGCCGACAGGGTGTGGTAGTGGTAAATACCGTCCTTCTGGGGATGCCCGTCGCAATTATCCTGCACTTCCCAGGCGCCGGCATCGCGGCCGCCGGCATCCAAGCCGTCAAATAAAACCACTCCTGTGAGCATCACCCCCACCTGGCCGCCTTCGCAGGTGGGCGCCGTGGCATAGGTGGGATTGGCGCTCAAGCCATAAGTCAAGGTCTGCCCTTTTATGCTGTTAGGGTTGCGGTCGTAGGCATAAGCCGGGTCGGTTGGCGATATCGGGAACACGCCAGTGGTGTGATTAGGCAAATCATTGGTGATGATCGTCCGGGTAGCGCCAGAGACAACATCACTGAAGCTGGCTTGCCATTTGACCGCTCCGCGCACATGCAGTTTTTTATTGACACTATATTCAGTCGTGCCGACAAACCACGGTCCGGGCCGGCCGGCTCCGCCGGCTTGGTTTTGCAGGTTGTTGGCATAGCCACTGCAGGCATAAATATAGCCGCTTTTTGGTCCGCCGGTTAGATATTTGCCATCGCCCACAGGCAAAATACCATTGGCATACTTATTGCCGTAATTTTTAGACGGGTCAAGCTGCAGGCCCTGCACCTGCTGGGTCATCGCTGGCGCAGACTTGGCGGGCTGGTTGTTCACATCCGCCCTCTGTTTGGAATTGTGGTTTGATCCAAAGGCCCAATATAACCCTCCGCCGGCCAGCGCCAGCGCGGCTAAGGCCAACAAGCCATTGATAATTTTCGCCCGGCTAAGCCTGGGTTTGGTTTCAGCCGGCGGCGTCGCGGACGGTTGTTCAGGGCTCTCGACCGGTGGTTGCTGTGGGTTTTGGTCCATCGCCTACAATTTTAGCAAAGCTTTACAAAGCGTACATGCTAAACCGGAGTTATCTGCCGATGGGTCGCGGCCAAATAAGCGATAGGTAACAGCAGGCTGACCACAAGAAAGCTATAGGTGGCCAAAAAGGCCGCGCCGGCATGGATGCCCACCAGATGCAACATCAAAATAAGTAATATGACAATCAGCCCGCTAAAGCTGGCCGGCGAACTGCGCTGGGTCAGCACATAGCCGCTGGCAAAAGCCAGTATCAGAGCGGCCAGCCCAATCGGCGCGTCGAACATTCTGAGCGCGCCGTACAGGGCCGCCAGCTGGCCGGCCCAATAAACACCAACCCCAGCGACCACCTCCAACCACCTTCTTAAACCTAACGACAGGCAGTCTTTATAAAAAGCGTCTACGATCAGCCCGGTCCGGATCCCAATCTTCAACCGCCATTTCACGACTGCGACAGCCGCCGCCGCGCCGATCGGGAAGACAATCACCCAGGGTAGCGCCAGGCCGGCCGGTACGTGCAGCTGCCAAATCAGGGCCGCCAGGGCTGCCAGCCAGGTGGCAGGTGTCAGCATTAGATACTCCACGACGCCCAGCGCAACCACTTTATACTTGCTGTCGGTAGTCCTAGCGTCGTAAGAAAATCCTCCCAAGGCCACTAACGGGCTGAAGCCGTACAAAGTATGCTGGGCGGCTCTTCTGAGCTTTAAATCAAACAGCGTACGGTAAGCCAGCGCGTAGCCGGCGTAGGCTATAACCTGCGCGCCGATCAGCAAACCGAGCCAGCCATACTGCGGATGCAGCAAATCGTGGATTATGGCGCTGCTGCCAACAATCGCCACAGCCAGGGCTATCGAGCCGGCTATGATCAACAGGCTGGCAACAGTTATCCTATGGGATTTGATCAAATCAAGCATTCGCTTGCCCTCTTAGATGCCTACCCTAATTTTACCAGTCCAAGCTGTAAGTCAATTGAGAGCCAACAAAAAAGGAGCTTTTTAGGGCTCCTTTTTTGCGCGCCTCGCCGCCGAAACGGTCCGCCCGCTGGCCACCTCACCGTGGTTAGCTAAATCATAATGCACGCCTGCCGGCGCCGGCTGTGATTTTCAGCACAAAAATAGCTTGATTTTCGCCCGGCTTTATATTGCTTAAGCTTTCAGGTACATCGGCTTTGAAGATAAGGAAGAGAATTCTTCGTTCAAACCGTTCAAACGTTTCATGTCGTCATCGTCTAGTTCAAATTCAAACACCCGCAGGTTCTGCCGCATATGGTCCGGCTGGTTGGCCTTTACCAAAGGTACCACCCCTATCTGCAAGCACCAGCGCAATATGACTAACGGCGGCGCCATCTCATGTTTCTGGGCTATATCTCCCAGGGTTTCGTCGTCAAGCCTCTCCCCCCGCGTCAGCGGGCTGTAGGCCTGGATGATAATCTCGTTTTGTTTGCAATAATCCAGCATCTGCTGGCTGTAGCCAAAAGGGCTCCATTCAATTTGATTAACCGCCGGCGTTTCGCCCGACTTGTCCGCTAGTTCCTTTAACTGGTCGACCGAATAGTTACTGACGCCGATGTCTTTTGTAAGGCCTTCGTCGCGGGCCTTTTGCAGGCCCTGCCACAGCACTTCACCGACACCCTCGCGCGGCGGGCGGTGAATCAGCATCAAATCAGTGTAACCCAGGTCCAGCTGGTGCAAATTCTCTTTGGTCGCCCCGTAAGCATCATCGTCTTCCTCCACCTTGGTCACCAAATAATAGCTGTCACGCCTAACCCCGCTTTGTTTCAGCCCCTGCCCTATCCCGGGCTGGGTGCCATAGTCACCGCTAGTGTCTATCATGCGGTAACCCATTTTCAGCGCAGCTTCAATCGTATCGGCCGTGCGGTCGTTAAGCCGCCAGGTGCCAAGACCCAGCAGCGGCATCTTGTTGCCGCTATTTAATGTCGCAGTTGAATCTAAATCCATAAAAAACTTGCCCCATATTCGCCTCTCCAGCTCTAAAATATTATCTCTTCAATGCCCGCTCTTTCAGCGGGTATACCCCAAGGACACTCGTGCGATCTCTAACTACTCAATCCTTCAGTTTCTAGCTGCGGCTGGAGCTTTAGACCCTCAACTAGGCTTAGTTAAGCCTCGTTGAACCTGGTTCCGTAATACACCCTTTGCATCGTGTTTAAGATTATGCCGACTTTATAATTTATTCTCTGCCGGTTATGTTACAGTCCGCCAGTATGATTTCTTACGTTGCTTAAGTGATAGTTTTATTGTATAATTTTTATATTCCTCGGGAGGTTGTCTCGGGGATTCTTTGACAAGCGGACCTAGGAGTTAGCCATGCCCCGTCGGCCAAGTGACCATATCGATGATCCCAAGGCTTTGGGCCTGCGCCTACGGCAAGCCCGCCTTGCTGCGAAGCTAACCCAGCGGGCTCTGGCATTCGAAGGCTGCACGTCGGCGTACGTGTCTCGAGTCGAAGCTGGAGTCCGCACCCCTTCATTCCAAGTCATCCGAGAGTGGTCTCGGCGGATTGGCGTAAACGCCGATTGGCTGGCAACCGGGCAGGAACCCGGTGCAGCCGCTCGGATACAGGATCTTGTAGTGGATCTGGCCCAGCTTTACCCCGAAGAGCAGGTGGACGAAGAACTCTCTGAGCATGAGAACGCGCTAATCGAGCACATCGGCCGCCGCCGGGAAGAGCTCAGGGTCGAAGAATCCAAAGCTATCCAGCTTCTTCGACAAACCCTGGAAGGCACCGGCGTATCGCAGGATGAAATCGAGCAGATAGTTCAGCGGTTGCTCGACTCGCTTCGCTCAGCACCGTCCAAGGGCGCTGTGGCAAAAAATAGGGCGGCGCAGTAAATCTGCGCCGCCCAAGACTTTGGTCCGCTTGTCTTTTTTATCAAATATCTACATTTTGGGCTGCAGCAGGCTAAAGCGGTTGCCTTCTGTATCCTCGCAGGACACCCAAAGGCCAACACCCGGAATCATGGTCGGTTCCATGGTGCGGCTACCGTCCGGGTTCATGCTGCCTTTTATTTTGCCGCCGGCTTTTTTGACTGCCTCGATAGAAGCGTTTATATGCTCTACCGCGATCACGAATGACGGCGCTTGGCTGTCCGGGTCATCGGTCTTGCCGTAAAATCCGCCGTTGATAAAGCCAGGCTCTGTCGGCCGCGTGGTTTTCGGGTCTGTCGGCCCGGTTTGGGCCACAACATAATTGCCCATATCGTCGCCCATCTGGTTCATCTGCCAGCCAAAGCACGTACTGTAGAACTTTTTCATCCGCTCTCTGTCGTTGTAACCCACCTCAAAATGCACTACCGGATCCATCTTTGCCATAAACACCTCCCCTATTACTGGCTTAATTATACTCTTAAAGTTTAGGGCTTTTCGACGAAAGTCAGGGCTTGGCCCGGCCGACCGGCCCGGCCGGCGCGGCCGATGCGGTGGATGTAGTCGTTGTAGGTTTGGGGCACGTCAAAATTAATCACGTGGCTAATGTCTTTTACATCAATTCCCCTGGCTGCCACGTCAGTGGCTACTAGCACATTGACCCTGTTTTGCTTAAAAGCGTCCAGGGCCCGCTGGCGCTGGCCTTGGCTTTTGCCACCGTGCAGGGCATCGGCCTTAAAGCCGCGGTTTTTTAGTTCTTTGCCCAGCCGTTCCACGCCGTACTTGGTCTTGCCAAATATCAAGGTCTTGGCTACGCCTTCACGGATTAGCTCGTCGTGCAGTTTGCCCAGCTTGTCGGATTTACCGCTGTAATTAACCACATTCTGGTGGACATTTTCGCTGGTTTCGCCCAGTTTTACGTTAACCACTTCGGGGTCTTCCGCAAAGGCGTCTATCAGTTTACGGATTTCGGGGCTTAGCGTGGCGCTAAAAAAGAAGGCTTGGCGCCGGCTGGGCAAGTTGGATAAAATTTCGCGGACATCGTTTATAAAGCCCATATCCAGCATGCGGTCGACTTCGTCGAGCACCAGCATATCAACATTCGAAAGGTTAAGAGTGCGCTGCTGCAGATGGTCTTTTATGCGGCCGGGGGTGCCGATGATAATCCGCAGGTTGCGCTTAAGGTCGCTTATCTGCCGGCCCATTGGCGTACCGCCAATCAGCAGGGCGCCGTGCAAG
>JAICWR010000005.1 GCA_025934715.1 Candidatus Saccharimonadota bacterium | reverse complement strand
GTCGGAATAATTGCTTGACCAGCGGGTGGACGAGTTACCGTCAACGGCATTGGAAGGCTTTAAGACAGTGCCGTTAGACAGTGTTTGGATGGAAGACGCGGTGGCTGGTTTGTTCAGAGATAGGTTGACAGAGGAGGTGGAACCGCTGGTGGTTTGCGGCAACATGTTCTCGGCCTCAACTGAAGCGACCAAAGGGGCCGCCGCAAATGAATGGTAAATCAGATAGCCAATTAGGCCAAAGGCAATGACAAAAAGGGCCAGCTGAACATTTGAGAACTGGGAAGGGTGCTTTAACTTACTAAAAGATTGCCGCCAGCCACGGCCCGAAGTCACTTGGTTTTCCATAGGTCTTTCTATCCTTTTGGTATTTCTTTTTACGGCCATTTTCAGCCTTTTAAACTTAAGCCTGATTATCGGTTAAAGTCGTGATAAAGTCAATTGGCCAACGAAGTCTTAGTCACTGAATAACTTGCGGCCTAGCAAAAAATCACGCCAATCCTCAAGGTGCCTGATATATTTTGGGCGGGTGTCCGCCGGTGATATACCCGAGGAGTTTTGGCTGGTTTCTAATGCCGGATCGACGTACTTCATCGCCACCGATTTTGGCACCAACAAGACTTTTTCGCCCGGCGCGGCCAAGCCTAAATCCTGTCTGGCAGACAGGTCAAGGTATTCATTGGTCTTATAAAATCCGTTCTGGAGGCCGGTGTTGTCGTTGTTAAGGCCCAGCACAACGTTCTCTTGTTTAAGCTGGTTGATCTGTTTTTGCAGTTCGTAGTTGTTCTGGACAGTTTTGGCGCCGCTCCAGGCGATCGCCAGCACCACGATGCCAAAAATGTATAAGCCGATGTTGCGCACATCGGTTAGCTGCTTAGATCGTTTATTGTTTAGGAGACTTTTTATTTCATCAAACATCTAATATCTATTATATAGTTTATCTTTGTAGCTGATATAATTACCCCTGTAGCTTTGGCAATTTTGTGCATCGGGGCGCTAGCGACCGTGCGCAAAATTGAGAGGAGGAGACGGGCCGAGGCTGTAATAAGCAAACGTTAGTGCGCTTATGGAGGCCATTGCCCCGGCTCCGACGAGGGGAAGTAGCTCAGTGGTTAGAGCAGTCGGCTCATAACCGATTGGTCGCAGGTTCAAATCCTGCCTTCCCCACCAAAAACCGTCCCACCGTAATCAATGGGACGATTTTTTTAGCGCCCAGCTTTTCTTATTGTCAGGCAGGGGTACGGTTGTAACGGCTATAGGTCTGGACATTAGCAAAGGCCAGTACAGCCACCACAATACCTACTATTATCTCGTTCCAAAAAGCGGCTGTTTTAGTGTAATTCAGAATGAAAGGCGCGATTATCATCCAAATTCCCGCCAGTCCGGCCAACCAGCTAGCCCAGCTGGCCCGTGGTATGGCGTAACGTATCAACGCCAAAACCGCTATGGCGATTCCGGTCGCAAACTGGTCCCACCTGGCCTCGGTTGTGAAGTAATTTAGGATCCACGGCGAAATAATCAGCCAGATTCCCAAAATGAAATTTATACCGGCCAGCGACCTGGCCTCAGTCGCATCCGTATATTCCGGCCTGACCGGCCGCCTGTCAGCGTACCGCGCGTCCCTTTCCTCCACCCTGTTTCTGGTGCTTCTCATGTTGACCTCCTCGATTAGTGCCTATTACCATAATGGGCTATAGGGCCGCGCCATACAGTGAGATTTTACCGGGCGGAACGTAAAAGTCTTTACAACTTGTTAACGCCGCCGGCCGCGGAGCAGTTCCAGAGCCTCTGCGGCGCTTTTGGCCAGCATGAACTCAGCCCGCAGTTCGGCGGCACCCTCAAAACCATTAATATAAGTTTTGCAGAATTTCCTAAGCGGCTCGAATTTGCGTTCGGATCCTCCATAAGTCTTTAGGAATAGTTCTATATGTTTGATAAATAACTGTAGGCGTTTGGTTTCACCCCATCCTTCCCACGGTCTGCTTTGAGAAAAAATAAAAGGGTCATGGAAAATTCCGCGGCCAATCATGATACCGTCCAAGCCGTGTTTCTTAGCCAGTTCTTCGCCTTGTATGCGGCTCAAAACGTCGCCATTGCCAACAATCAACGTGGCAGGGGACAGGGAATCGCGCAGCCCCACGGCCCGGCCGATCAAATCCCAGTCGGCCGGGACTTTAGACATTTGCTTGGCAGTCCGGCCATGAATACTTAACATGTTAAGTTTTTTTGATAACAGGAACTCCAGCCAACCCATGTCGACTGTTGTAAATCCTACCCGGGTTTTAACTGAGACGGGCAGGGAGCCCCCTGCTCCTTCCCTGGCGGCCTCAATTATTTCCGTGGCTAATTCCCTGTTATTTATCAGCGCCGCGCAAGCCCCATTTTTAACCACAGTCTTCACCGGACAGCCCATATTCAGGTCCACCCCTGCAAAGCCCATGCTGGCTAATTCTTTGGCTGTTTTATAGAAATTTTCCGGTTTTAAGCCCCATAGCTGGGCTATGACCGGCTTTTCTTTATCCGAAATTCTCAGTTTGGGCAGCAGGTGCGCCCGGCCCGGGCTTTGCAAGCCATCGACGTTTACGAATTCCGTGAATGATAAATCAGGCTTGGCGCAGTCAGCTACAATCTGGCGGAAAACAGTGTCCGTGACATCGTCCATCGGCGCCAACACAAAAAACGGCTTGGGCAAATTTTCAAATAAATTCACGTTCTGTGAGTTTGATCTTCAGTTTTTATAGCTCTGACTAACTCGTTGCTATTCTCAGTGTTTTCTATCTCTATCTGCCAGTACTCCTGCCTCGAGTGGGCGCATTGGACCGCCATTTCCCATATGGCAATCAGGGCCTCTTCGCTTTTAAAGTCCATACTGTCAAAAATCTCTTGGTATTCCCGCTCGCGCGGCATCCGCCCCTGGCTTTTCCTTTTACCCCTTTT
Source organism: Candidatus Saccharimonadota bacterium (assembly GCA_025934715.1). Lineage (GTDB taxonomy): Bacteria > Patescibacteriota > Saccharimonadia > Saccharimonadales > UBA10212 > JAIFWC01. The sequence goes on along the minus strand of JAICWR010000005.1, from coordinate 33,089 downwards.
CTGCCCCCATCTCAGTCTCTCCAAAGATTGCTTGGCGTATAGATAATCAGCCAAGGCTCCCCTTATCTCGGGTGTTTGGCGGACTTTATCCAGTGAGGGTTTAAGGTCTTGCTCAAAAATTTTGGCATCCATAAGATTTGCATGGTGAACTGCCGCCTGGTTGCGGTAGTTCTTGGCAGCTTGATAGTATTTCTCAGTTACTGAAAGAGTATTAGGACCGATTTTACTCAAAATCTTATTTGCTTTAGTTGTCAGTCCTGTAACGGCTAACGTCATTTCGGCCTCTGAAAAAGGTATCCAGGTTGTATATCGTCGTTCAAAACGGTCTCGTACCAATCTTAATTCGTGTTTTCTTGACTCTCTTATGGCAGTCAGGCTGGCTTCCCTTCTGCGTGTATCCAGCTCATCTTGTGTGGTCGCGCGATCCTCCGTTGAGCCAGACTGTTGTTCGTTCCAGGGTACCACCGTGCCGTGCCCTTCTTCATCGTAAGCCCCCCGCACAATAGCAAATAAGCGCTCTTCTTGCGGACCGTGTCTTTCATCAGCCTTTTCACTAATGGATGGCTCGTGCTGTGATGGCTCTGGCATGTCTCTATTCTACTAAAATTAGCTTTTGAGGGCGGCTTTTATGCGGTCTTCGGGCGGCAATTTTGTATCGACTTTTTTCAGGGCGGTTGCGGCGTCCTGGACGGAAAAGCCGAGAGCCACTAAGCCTTGGAGGGCTTCGTCGTTGGGGTTGGCGGGCGCTGCTAAAAAATCGGTGGCTGATTCATCGGCTGGCAGGCCAACCTTGTCTTTCAGGTCCACCACCACCCGTTCGGCCACTCGTTTGCCTACTCCAACGGCTTGGGTGATGAATTTCACGTCGCCGGCAGCGATCGCCTGGCGTACATGCGATAAAGTCGCAATACTGAGTATAGATAAGGCCATGCGCGGGCCGACGCCATTGACGCTCAACAGCAGTTCAAAAAGTGCCTTGGACTGGGGGTCACGGAAACCAAACAAATCGTGGGCGTTCTCGCGGATATGTTCATAGATATACAGCTTGGCTTCACCGCTTTCTTCTAGCGCACCGAAGTCCTCAAACGGCACATACACGCCATAACCGATACCGCCGCACTCAACAACCACAAGGTCCAGCGTTTTTTCGGCCACCTTTCCTTTGAGCGTCGCAATCATGGCCTTATTTTACCTTAATGGTGGTAGCGTACACGAGAGCGGCCGCTAAAGCGTCAGCGCAGTCGTCCGGCTGCGGGATGTCTTTAAGCCCCAGCAACACCCGGACCATCTCCTGCATTTGCTTCTTTTCGGCCCGGCCGTAGCCAGTTAATGACTGTTTAATTTGCAGCGGGGTGTATTCATGGATACCTAGACCAGCTTGCTTGGCGGCCAGCAGCACCACTCCCCTGGCTTGCGCCACCGTCATGGCGGTGGTGACGTTTTGGGCAAAAAATAATTTTTCAACGGCCATTTCGGTTGGTTTGGTCTGGGCGACTATATCTGATAGTTCCTCAAAAATCGTCTGCAGGCGCACGGCGTCATCTTCCTTGACTGGAGTCCGTATCACTCCGGCATCCACGACCTGGTGCTTATGGCCATCGCTCTCAATAACTCCAAACCCGAGTATTCCCGTCCCCGGATCAATCCCAATAATTCTCATCTCTCTTGAGCTATTTTCTTGACTAGAGGCCGCCAATCATAGCTTGACCCCATCTGTTTATCGTCGAGTTTAATCTGACCGCTGTCTAATCTTACCCATTCAGGAAATTGAGTTGTTAATCTTTCCTCTTCTGTAAAACCTGCATCGCTGAGTTCCCCACCTAGAAAATCACAAACGTAATAGAGAAGTATCGACTGGACGTAGTGTGTGGTTTTATAGGTACGCTTGAAAAAATTAGACGCGCACGCAACCAGACGAGGATTTTCGACATCTATTCCTGTTTCCTCTTTGACTTCACGAATGACACTTTCTTCGGGTTTTTCTCCCTTGTCAATTCCTCCACCGGGCAAGTCATAGCCATTGGTTTGTGGAGACAGAAGTAAAGCCCCATTTTTAATAACTATGGCGTATGCTGATGGCCGCCATTCCAGTTTATCTACGGAAATCTCTTCTTGATTGCCATTAAGGTCAACTGCGACCACCGATTTTTTAGACATTTATATCCTCGGCGAGTTCGAAGTTGGTGTGGGTGGCGGCCACATCATCCAGGTCTTCGAGCGCGTCCATTAGTTTGATGATTTTGCGGGCGGTATCGGCGTTGGAAATCTCTATGGTGTTATTAGGTGTGTAAGTCAGCTCGGCATCGACTACTTCGTAACTACTTTTGAGGGCATCACGGACTTTGGCCAGATCGTTTTGGGCGGTATGAATGACGGTTTCGCCGGTCTCTTCTTCTTCAAATATATCTTCGGCGCCGGCGTCGATGGCCGCCAGCTCTAGATCTTCGCCCTGCCCTTTGACCCGGATAACCCCTTGGCGGTTAAACTGGAAGGCCACGCTACCCTGGTCGGCCATATTGCCGCCGTTTTTAGTGAAGGCCGCCCGGACTTCCGGCAAGGTCCGGTTGCGGTTATCGGTAGCGCACTCCACTAAAACCGCCACGCCGCCTGGGCCATAACCTTCGTACATCACTTCTTCTAGCTCGGCCGCCGATTTGTCACTGACCCTCTGGATAGAACGTTCAATATTGGAATTGGGCATATTGGCGGCTTTGGCTTTTTCGATCGCTAAAGCTAAGGCCGAGTTGGCCGAGGGGTCTATACCGTTCCTGGCAGCAATAGCTATTTGGTTGCCAAGTTTCGTGAATAAAGCTCCACGTTTAGCGTCATTGGCGCCCTTTTGCCGCTTAATTGTCGCCCATTTACTATGTCCACTCATATCTGTTATTTTAACACATTTAAGGTGTTATTTGGGCGAAGCCATCAACCTTTTTAGAGCTGCGGGCCAATTTGTGCCTTAATATGGCCACCCCAGCCAAAGCCAAGGCGTAGAGGGCTAGCATGTAGCCAAGACCGATACTGCGATGGATGAATATGGAAGGAAGGTTGGCCAGCAGATGGACCACGTCCAGCATGTAGGTCAGCAACAACCGGGCCGGCCAGGCCAGCCAGCCGGCAAACTGGGGGATTAGCGCTCCCGCACCGGCGGCCACCGCTGAAAGCAACATGGCGAATGGAACCAGCGGGACAACCAGAGCATTGGCGACCAGCGCAATTAGCGATAGCTGACTGAAACTCATCATTATCAGCGGCAGGGTCATGACTTCGGCCGAGAGCGTTTCCAGCACTACAGCCGTCATCAATTTGGGCGGCCGGCTAAATATCCTTGCGGATACCGCCGGGGCAATCACCATAATTCCAAAGAAAGCCAAAAACGACAGATACCAGCCTAGGTCTCCCCAAATATAAAACGGGTTGAAGAGGGCTGTCAGGGCGGCGGCCAGGGTTATCAACACCGCCGGGCGGACGCGCAGGCCATAATACCACGCCAAAAGGCTCAAAACGGACACCACCGCCGCCCTGACAATTGATGCGCTGAAACCGGTCACCAGCACAAAGGCCAATATTAAACCGAGCGATACTATCAGCCTTTGATACTTCGACCTTACCCCAAGGCGTTGGGCAGCCCTGACCAGAACAGTTAGGTTATAACCGCTGACCGCCACGATGTGCACCAGCCCGACCATGATCAGCTGGTTGGTGATGATGGCCGGCAGAGTGTTGCGCTGTCCCACCAGTAGCCCTAAAGCAAAGGAGGCTTGCGGTTCAGGCAAGGCATTCTGCATACCGGCGCTGAACCGCCGCGCCCCGTCGTTCAGCCAGTTGTGGCTGGCAGCTATAGTTTCCAGCTGGGCATAGGATATCCTTCCCTGGTAAGAGCCAAGTCCAGGGTATAGTTTGCCGTAAGCCCGCACAGTGTCCCCTTTGTAGGCCATGTGGATGCCAAACCCGCTAACCCTGATCTTGCCCGTCAAAGGGTGGCTATCGGGTCCTAAAAGCCATACCCCGCCTATTTGAAAATCAACTTGGGAATTTTTACCATACACCGAATCAGCCAACACTTTTCCCTGTACGGTCACCTTCTGGCCAATGTAGGAGTCCAGCATGGATAGTTTCTGCATATACACAGTGCCGCGCCATAATCCAACACCGAAACCCATCAAGACTAACAGATAGAGGCCGATGATTCGCTGTTTCCTGGCGGCTAATAACAGTGGTGAAAGCGTCAAAAGCCAAATCTGGGGCGTGAAATTGATGACCCTCGCCAGCCCTAAACCTCCTAAAATTGATAAGCAAAACAGGGTTATAAGGGTGGTTCTGTGATATTTCTTCATCTGTTAAACAAATATTCCCACAGATGACCAAAGAAGTTAACTGCTATTGCTTTTTTATTATGTTTATGGTAATATATCTGAAGGCTGAGGTGGGCAACCACTGACGCATGAAGTTCAACAATCTGGTTCCTACTACCTCGCCAGTAGAACGCTGGTGGGGAGAAAGGAGAGGAAATGTCCTCTCTGCGTGCCAAGCTCCTCGTTTCGTTCGTCGTTCTCTCGATCGCTGCCATCATTACCGGTGTCGCAGCCGCGGGTACCAGTAGCTGGGTCTTCACTGTCTCCGACAGCACCTACAGCGGGACCTGCCAACTGAACGACAACGGCACTCCGCGCGTCTGCGTCGGAACGCTCGTTTCCGGCCCTGGCGTTGGCCCGCACGTCCGCTTTCTCGGCGGATGCCCTGTCACTCTCACCGGCAACAAGGCCATCATGGTCTGTCCGGCGGGCAAGCAGTAGGACTCGAACTTCAGGCCCGCGGCTCGCTCGCAAGAGTTAGAGCCGCGGGCCCACTCGCAACACCCAGGCCGGGTGTTTTTTTATATCAAAAACCTCGCGCTTAGCGAGGCTGTGTTATTTCTGGAGGGCCCAGTGGGATTCGAACCCACGACACGCGGCTTAAAAGGCCGCTGCTCTAACCAACTGAGCTATGGGCCCTCGTCGGAGTCGAGGCAACGGCTTCCGTGAGCTACTGAATTCGCTCACTTACGGCCTCGCCTTCTCCTCTCAATTTTGCGTACGGTCGCTAGCGCCCCGATACGCAAAATTGGGTAAACCCAATCAAATTAACACCTTATATTATCTGTTTTTTACCTTGAAAAATCAATCTGGCTATTTATGCTTTTTGTGAGGCTTGGGGGCATGGAAGCTGCTGCTCCAAATCAAAAGCAAACTGGCCAGCAACCCCGCGCCCACTATATATGACTGGATGCTTTGCAAATCTTTCCATACTTGTGAGCCAGATAGATTGGTGTTCAGGCTGTCGCTGAACATCGGCGCGGCTACCGCCGCCAGCAGGCCGCCGGCGCACAAGGCCGGAATCAGTTGCAGTAATCGCCTTCTGCTACCGGCCGCGTTTTTGAAAGTCAGCAGCAGTGTCAATAACAAGGGAGCTATCAGCAAAACCAGGCTGATATTGTTGGACGTCAGCGAAGTGATTTTGGTCTTACCTATCAGATGCTGAATATCACTGCCAGATAAAGTAATGGCCGCGAATCCACCGCATAGGGTTAAAAACGAGGCTGCCGCGTCGCTTTTAAGAAGGAACGTTAAAACCACCGGCAATAAAACAAGAGTCGCCAACAGGGCTTCAGCCATTATGCGCTCATTTTAGCATGAGCGGATTTAAGCTTTTTGGAAATGAACCGGAATACCTAAGCCCAAACGTAGGTCTTTGGCGGTGTTGGCTTTAACCTCGAGCACGTATCTGGCAGGCAGTTGATTGACACTCTTTTGGCTTTTTTCGGGATGCTGTTTGTTGTAGGTGGACGGCTTAAAGTCTATGTCTATCGCGGCGATCCTATGGGAGGAATCTATCCAGATGACATCGATTGGGAAATTCATGTCTTTCATCCAGATGGCATAATGGCCGTCCTTCCCGAAGTCAAACAGCATCCCCTCGTTAGGCAGGATGCACGGCCGGCCGCCCAAGCCCTTGGCTTTGGCGGCGGCGCTGTAAGCTATCTCGACGTCAAACTGATGGTTATCGATAGATATGATGCCATCCTTCCGGTAGGGGCCGCAGGCGGAAACAGAAGCTATTGCCGGAGCTTTCTTTTGGGTGTCGCTGCCGCCTATGGCTATAGCCGCGGCTACACCGCCGACGAGCACAACCGCAATGATAACAAAGCCGGCATACCGCTTGAGGAAATGTAGTACCTTAGGCACCGACCCTGTCCTTACGCCGCCGGGCTTTGGCGTTATGCTCCACGTATTCAATGACTTTTTCGGCTACGTTCCGGCCGGTTACATCCTCGATAGCCGAGCCGGGGCTGGAATTGACTTCCAGGACCAAGGGGCCGCGTTCTGAACGCATCATATCAACACCGCAGATGTTAAGGCCCATCGCACGGGCGGCTTTGATAGCCACTTTCTCTTCTTCATCTGTCAATTTTACCGCAGCTCCCTCGCCGCCTTGGTGGATATTGGAGCGGAACTCTTCTTCTAGGTTGATACTCTGGCGTTTCATACTTGCAATTACCTGGCTACCGACTACGTAAGCCCGTATGTCAGCGCCGGCGGCTTCTTCGATATATTCCTGCAATAAGATGTTTGTGCCTTCTTCTTCCATGAGATAAAAGCCTTGGAGCACTGAACGGGCTGCTTTACGGGTCTCGGCCAGCACCACACCCCGACCGTGAGTACCGCGGGCCAGTTTGATTACGACGGGCGGACCGCCAAGTTCTTCTACCAAACGGTCGATTTCCTCAGTAGTCAGCCGGCCTCTAGAAAATACGGTTTTAGGAATGCCGATGCCGGCCCGGGCCAGGAGCTGTGTGGCTCGCAGTTTATCGCGGGAGCGGACGATGGCAATGGAGCTGGCGGTCGTGAACACTCCCTGCATCTCAAACTGGCGGACGATGGCCGAGCCATAACGTGTATAGGATGAGGCGATCCGGGGGATAATGGCATCCACGCCCTTGATAACTTCACCTTCGTAAATAACAACAGGATTGCTCTGCTCAATCCTGGCCTCACAGTTGGTGTAGTTAATAATGCGGACATCGTGACCGCGCTTCCTGGCCTCTTCTACAAGCCTCTTGGTCGATATATTTCCCGGCCCCTTTGAAAGAATAACTATATTCATATGTTTAACTCTCTTCGCAATCTGCGCATTTCTTTTCTGAGCCGTTTAAGACGTTCGTTCTCTTCTTCGTGCAGCGGCGTTCCACGGCTGACATCAACAAGGAATTTGTTCTTCAGCATACTGCGTCCTATTAATACAGGGTAGAGTTTAGACGAACGGTCAGTCAATGTAAAAGTGGCTTTTATGGTACGATTCTTGATTTTCATCGGTATCTTTACTTTGTATCGCAGCTCACGGTGGCCGAAAGAGTTAGCTACCCTTGTAAGATCGACATCTCCGCTATTAAAGATAACTGTTTCACCACTATAAAAAGGGCTTCCCTTGTCAAAAAAAACACAATGCAGCTGCGAATCTACAACTCCTATCTTGCTGCACCAAATAGAAGAAGCGTCCGCGCCGGTGTCTATCTTCGCCGGTACGTTCTTCAGTCCCAGGTCGGGAAAACTGACCTTTTCCGCCCGGCCGATAATAGTTTTTGGACTACTCATAATCTAACCTCAGGATAGACTTATAATTATAAAACTTTTAGAGATTTTAGTCAACTTCGGCATAGATGTTTTCCTCGACATATTCCACCATTTCTCTATACTCCTGTTCGTCCGGTGAAGCAAAAATAAACTCAGCGAGGGCGTGCCCGCCGTTTTTGGCAAAAAAACACTTTTGGCCCGGAGAAGCAAGCAAACGGAGACTCTTTACCAAAGGACTTTTCTCAATCGTATCCAATCCCACGATTTTTTTAAGAGCGCCCTCTCTGGCCGGATAGATACTGTAGGCAGAGCAATATTGCTTAAGGCTATCCTTAATCTGCGGTTGGACGCCGAGATGAATTTTAAGGTCATTCAAGGATAAATCTATACCGTAACTCAGTCTGTACATAATGTTGCGAAAACGACCTAAGCGGGGGCCAAGCTCAATGATTTTCCAGCCGCTGGAAGTTTTAACAAGCTCTACATGGGCAGCGGAATGGGTCAGACCCACCGCATCGATCGCTTTCTTGGCTGCTTTAAAAGCCCGGCTCTTATCATCGTCTGATAATTCTGTCGGTGTAAACCGTTTATAAAGCGAAAAGTCATCTACGCCAATTTGTTTGGCTGACACATACCCGACCAAGGGCGTGCAATAGACATCACCCTTCTCCATTACGAACACATCAGTTGAGTAAAAATACCCATCTAAAAACTGCTCGACGATTACTGCTGGTTTTTCGTTAATATTCTCCTTTTCATAGGTACTGGTTATGAAATCGAGGCTCCGCTTTAGTGCAGTCTGCAAACTTTTTCGGTCTGAGCAGGACTGTATGAGTAAACTTGAAAACAAGTTAGCCGGCTTTACTATTAACGGATAACCAAGCTCGGATTCTATTTTTTGAATCGATTCATCCGAATCTTTTGTGATTTCCAGATATTTAGGCGAGATTTGAGGATAATGTTCTAAGAAAGATTGCCGCATAAGGCCCTTGTCAGTAGATATCTCAAGTGACCGATCCGTGGCTGCTAGGACCTCGTTCTTCAGCAGAGGTATGATTTTGCGTAAATACTGTATGTGCTTATCGCCGCGGCATATGACTCCGACGATGTTGCAAATATAAGGTTCAAGAGCTAATTTGATTTCTTCGCGGCTGGTAAAAGCGCAGTTAATCACTTTGTCTGGGTCGATGTAGCCCTTATACTTCGGGGCTAAGTCAGGATTATTAGTTATAAGCAGGATTTCTAAATTCTTGAAGCGTGGTTCCCGTCTTATTTCTTCAACGGACTTAAAGACGCTGCTTACTATATGGTTAACGACTAGTATATATTGAGGGGCGGGCATCCGTCCCTTGATTAAACTAGATTTTAAGCAGAGATGCTAGGTTTAGGGTGCCGCCTTTTTCGGGGTGGAACTGCACGGCTAGGATCGGGCGTTTATTGTGCTTGATTATCTCAACACCGTCGCCCGAGGCTGCCAGAACTTCGAAGTTTTTGGGGGGTTTAGCGACGTGCCAGCTATGGGCTTTGTATTGGATTAACTTATCTTTATCGAGGGCCAAATAGCCTTTAGGGGTTGTGGAAAACTTGAAATAACCATGCACCATGCCGTTTTTCAATGGTTTTACCGGCGCGCCGAACGCCCTGGCAATCACTTCGAAACCCATGCAGATACCCACCATCGGTTTGTCGCACCGGCGGACAAATTCCATCTGTTCTTTGTACCACAATTTGCCGCGGTGGTATTTATCGTGAATCTCCAGGCCTTCGCCGCCGCCGCCGGATAGTATGACCAGATCCTTGTCGCTATGGTTGAGCTTCGCCCCTGGTTCGTACATCACCACTTCCACTTCGTGCCCGTCTAACGATTCCAGCAAATGGTCGAGGTGCTGGGTGTGGTTGTTCACTAGCAAGATTTTCATTTTTGGTTATGCAGGACCTTTACGAAAGCGACGTAGATTATGGCGGCTATCAGCAGCAAAAAAATGACCAACATGGGAATAAAGCCGTTTTGCTTTTTATTTTCAAGCATCTCTTATATTATCCACCTTTAGTCAAGAGGGTAAAATAGTAAAGTGAATTTTTTAGACTTTGCCCATCTGGAGGAAGACTACGAAAAAGCCTTAAAGCTATACGGGCCCGGCCCTAAAGCCCTGCTGTGGTGGGATTATCGGTCGATGGCCATCCGTTTTAGGATGCTGGCGAAACATATTCCGGTGAACGAAAAACACATCCTGGATGCCGGCTGCGGGCTGGGCGATTTGTTGCCGTTTTTATATGCCAAATCGCCGAATTTCAAATACCTTGGAGTTGATATTAATAAGGAATTTATCGAGCTGGCTAAGAAACATTATGAAGGCCACCGGTTTGAGGTTGGTGATCCGTTCAACAAAAGTGTCGGCAAGTTTGACGTGGTTATTTCCTCGGGGGTAATGAATGGCAACGTGCCCGGCTGGTTGGCTAAACGCAAGCGGATGATCAAGAACCTATGGGACCAAACTGATGAGGTGCTGGCCTTTAATATGGCCGGCGGCTTGGAGCCGATCGCGCCTGACCCGTTGATCGCTTACGCTGACCCGAACGAAATTTATGAATACTGCAGGACGCTGGCCAAGCATGTCAAGCTGGACACCTCTTACCTTGATAAGGATTTTACCATCGTGATGTCTAAAAAGAATCCGCTGGATTAGCTGTCATGCAGGGATTCGAGCAGTTTCTTTTGCTCTTTATTCAGTTTTGTCGGGGTGTCAACGGCGATGGTGACGATATGGGCGCCGCGGCTTTTTTTATTGAGGTGCGGCACGCCGTGGCCGGACAGCTTGAAGTCGGTGCCGCTTTGGGTGCCGGCTGGGACTTTCATCCGGACTAGGCCGTCCACGGTGTCAACCTCAATCTCGGCGCCCAAAGCGGCGCGGGCCATACCGATATGCTCGTCAGAAAGAATTAAATCGCCTTCGCGGGTAAATTTTTTGTGCGGCTTCACTCTGATGTTGACGTATAAATCGCCTTTGGGGCCGTGGGCTATGGCTTCGCCGTGCTCGCGCAGACGGATGGTGGCGCCGTCGTCCACGCCGGCGGGGATTTTGAGCTTGACGACCTGATTGCGGCGCTCAGTGCCCTTGCCGCTGCAAACAGTACAGATTTTTTCCGGGATTTGACCGCGGCCTTCGCACTTAGGGCAAGGCGCCGATTGCTGGATATTTCCAAAAACGGTGCGCATGACGTTGGTTATCTGGCCGCGGCCGCCGCAATTATCACACTGCTTGAGTTCGTAGCCAGGCTCGACAGTCGTGCCCTTGCAGTGGCTGCAGGTGTCCTGCATGGTCAGGCTGAGGTCGACTTCGGTGCCAAAGACGGCTTGTTCGAAACTGATTTCGACTGTGGTCTCGACGTCCTGGCCGCGGGCCTTGCGGCCGCGGCCGCCGCCAGTTCCGCCGCCAAAAAAACTGCCGAAAATGTCGCCCAAGCCCAGGTCGCCAAAATCAAAGTTAAATTCCTGGCCTTGGCCAAACCCCCCAAAGCCGGCGAACGGGTTACCATCACTGGCGGCGCTGCCGCCTACGCCGGCGTGGCCGAACTGGTCGTAACGCTGGCGCTTGCTGGGGTCTTTTAAGACCTCGTAAGCTTCGTTTATCTCTTTGAATTTCTCTTCATTGCCGCCACGGTCGGGGTGGTGTTCGACGGCTTGGCGCCGGAAAGCTTTTTTGATCTCGTCGGGACTGGCAGTCTTACCGACGCCTAAGACTTCGTAATAATCACGCTTCGCCATCGTAGCTAAACATCTCCCTGCCCGTTTTTACCCCCTCCACCAGGCCGGCCAGGCACATTACCAGCGCGGAATCGTATTGTTCTGCCGAAAGGTTATGAAAATGTGAAACTTCATCAGCGATGAGATCATAAGACGTACGACTAGCTGGCAAATCTCCGTATATACGATTCCAATAAAAATATCTTAGGTCTCTGTCTTTTGCCGCGGCATCGACAGCAGCAATTTTCTCAAACTCAACATCGAAATTAAGCTGACCGTCAGCCATTTTTCTGTTTCTCCCGTTTTAGGATTTCGGCTTCAATGAACCGCCGGTCCTTAGACACGTAATGGTCCTGAGCGTATTTGACACCGGTTTTCACTCCGGTTGAAAAGGCGGCCAGCATCGCCGCCAGGAAGCCTAAGCGGCGCCACTTCATTACTTATCCTCTTTCTTGCCTGCCCCGTCAGAATTCGCAGAATTCTTATCGGGTTCGTCGACGACTTCGCCTTCGATCGGTTCGTCTTTGTCGGACTTCTTCTTGCTTTTTGCATCGCCAGCATCGGCTGGTTCGTCAGTCCTAGTTTCTTGCTGCGCTGCTTCGTACATCTTAGCGCCGATGGGCATTATCTTATCGCTGAGTTCCTTACCGGCTTTTTCCAGCTCTTCCTGGTCGGTCGCCTCCAGATGGCCTTTGGCTTCAGTAATGGCTTCATCGAGGGTTTTAACATCCTCTTCGGACAGCTTATCTTTGTAATCGGTCTTCATCTTCTCGGCCTGGTAAACGGCGTTTTCTAACTGGTTCTTGGCCTCTATCTGCTCCCGCTTTTTCTTATCCTCCTCGGCGTGGGCTTCGGCCTCCTTGGCGGCTTTTTCCACCTCGGCTTTGTCCAGATTGCCGCTGCCTTGGATGGTTATGCTCTGTTCTTTGCTAGTGCCTTTGTCTTTAGCTGTGACGTTCAGAATGCCATTGGCGTCAATATTGAAAGTGACTTCGATCTGCGGCACACCGCGCGGTGCGGGCGGAATGCCGTCCAGGATAAAGCGGCCGAGCGATTTGTTGTCGGCACTCATCTCGCGCTCACCCTGCAGTACGTGGATTTCCACGCTGTTCTGGTTGTCGGCAGCAGTGCTGAAAACTTCACTTTTACTTGTCGGGATAGTGGTGTTGCGCTCAATCAGTTTCGTGGTGACTCCACCTAAAGTCTCGATGCCCAAACTTAACGGAGTGACGTCCAGGAGCAGAACGTCCTTGACATCGCCCTGCAGCACGCCGGCCTGGATAGCGGCGCCCACAGCCACGACTTCGTCCGGGTTAACACCCTGCAGGGGGTCCTTGCCAAAAATTTGCTTGACCTTTTCGACCACGGCCGGCATGCGGGTCATACCGCCTACCAGCACAATTTCGTTGACATCTTTGGGTTCGAGCTTGGCATCTTTTAGAGCCTTTTTGACTGGCTCGGCAGTCTGGTCAATCAAGTCCTGGACCAGCTCGATCAGCTTGGCGCGGCTAAGCTTATATTCAAAGTGTTTGGGGCCCGCAGCATTGGCCGTCAAAAACGGTAGGTTGATGTCGGCCACCTCTGTTGTGGATAGCTCCTTTTTGGCCTTTTCGGCTTCTTCTTTGAGCCGCTGCATGGCAGCTTTGTCATCTTTCACATCAATGCCTGACTCTTTTTTGAACTGTTCCACAAAGTGGTTGACAATGCGCATATCGAAGTCTTCGCCGCCCAGGTGGGTGTCGCCATTGGTGCTGAGCACTTCGAACACGCCTTCGCCCAGTTGCAGGATGGAGATGTCGAAGGTGCCGCCGCCAAGGTCAAACACGGCGATCTTTTCTTCTTTGCCTTTTTCCAAGCCGTAAGCCAGGGCGGCGGCCGTTGGCTCATTGATAATTCGCTTCACCTCTAGGCCGGCGATTTTGCCGGCGTCTTTGGTGGCCTGGCGCTGGCTATCATCAAAGTAGGCCGGAACAGTTATGACCGCCTCTGTGACCGGCTCGCCCAAAAAAGCTTCGGCGTCGGCCTTAAGTTTGCTAAGGATCATGGCGCTGACCTCTTCAGGGCTGTATTCTTTACCGGCCATTTCAACTTTCACGCCGCTGCCGGCTTTGACGATCTTATACGGCATTAGTTCAATGTCTCGCTGGACTTCTTTGTCTTCGAACTTGCGGCCAATCAGCCGCTTTACGCCAAAAATCGTGTTGGTCGGGTTGGTGACGCGCTGGCGGTTAGCCACCTGGCCGGCCAGCCGCTCGCCGTTTTTATTAATCGCCACCACGCTAGGCGTGGTGCGGTTGCCTTCGCTATTGGCAATGATTTCCGGCTTGCCGGACTGCATCACCGCCATCGCGCTGTTAGTCGTTCCTAAATCGATTCCTATAATCTTCGCCATTTATTGTTCCTCCTCTTCTATAAATAAATCAATTTCCTTTTCTTTAACTCTATATCCCAGCTCTTGTAGCTCGGTTGGTATGTGTTCTCCGGGAAAAAGCTCTTGAAAGCGAGCCTCAAGGTGCGGCCTTAAGGTTTCCTCGAGTGCGTCGATAGAGATTTCTAAGCCCTGCCGTGAAAGCTCATAATCGCCTTGTTCTACTCCATGGTCAATCAAAGCACCGCCTTCCCGGAATTTCCATTCCCCTTCACTCATACCTGGCAGGGGCTGCTCCATACTACCCATTATTTTTTCTCCATACTTACTTTAACCATGGCGTGGCGGATGACTTCGTCGCCCAGCGTATAGCCCGGTTGAAGTTCCTCGCAAACAACTTCAACCGTACCGTTGCCATCCTCCATATGGACTGCTTCGTGCAGTTTAGGGTCAAACTCCTCTCCAACGGTTTTAATCCGTTTGACCCCCAGCTGGGCAAAGCTTTGCTCGAACTGCTTCATGACACTGCGCAAGCCCTTGACGAAATCATCGTCCTTTAACTCCTTGGGTGTATGTTTAAAAGCTCGCTCTAGATTATCTAATGCCGGCAAGAGTTCTTGGATTACCATGGCCTTGTAGAATTCGCCCAGCCTTTTCTTTTCTTCATCTGTCCGGCGGCGCAGGTTAAGGCTATCGGCGCGTTCCCGTTGCAACGCCTCAGTCAGCTCGCCGACTTTCTGCTCTAATTCCTTGATTGTCGGCTTCTTACTCATCAAGCTCCCCTCTCACTAATTTATCTCCCGCAATCCAAGCCATGTCATTCAGAGTTTGCGCCATATAACTTTGATGCGGCCATAATTCGCGCTGAATTGCAGTTGCAGTTCTCATCATTCTCATTTCTGCTTCTAATTCAGACTCGCCTGTTCTACCTTCAAAAAACTCGGCCCACATTTCAATGAGTTGTCGGGCTTCAGGCGGTGTAGGCTGACCAAAGATTGTTTCGCCCATAAGTGGGCTAAGTTCAGACATACAAGGTTTCCTCCAGGGCGTGGCCGGCCCGGCCGACCAGGCTCATGACATCCCGGTAGCTCTGGCGCGTAGGGCCTAAAACACCGATATAACTACTGTCGCTGAACGGGCTGCGGAAGCGGCTGATTATCAGGCTGGCGCCGGCGCTGCGGCCAATCGGGTTTTCACGTCCTATATAAACGCTCAGCGGCTCATTAGGCGCGGCTTCATTTAGCCACGGCTGCAGATTGTCCAGAAGCCTCGCCACCTCCTGGACTTGTCCCGGGTGCATGAATTCCGGCTGGCCGAACAGGTTTGATAATCCGCTCATATATAGCTGGTTGCCAATGGTGGCCATCCCCAAGTTGTGGGTCAGTTCCACCAAAGTGTCCACCGCGTTGTGGATGGTTCGCTCGGGCTGGCCGCCGCTATTTACCCGGGCTTCCAGCGCCCGCTCGGCGCGCCGCTCTGCCGGTTTTCCGTCAGCCGTTGTTAAGGTATTGACGTAAAACCGGTAGCCTTTATCTGTGGGGATCCGTCCGGCGCTGGTATGCGGCTGCATGATATAGCCCAGGCGTTCTAGTTCGGCCATCTCTGAACGGATAGTGGCGCTAGACACCCCAAAAACCCGTGCCAGCAGATTACTGCCCACCGGGCTGGCGACTTCGGCGTATTGTTCGATAACCGCCTGCAGAATTTTCTCTTGTCTTGGGGTCATATTTAGCACTCACAAAACTTAATTGCTAAGTGTCTCTATTTTAGAGAAATTAGCACTCAGGTGTCAAGAGTGCTAAAGGATTGATCGGTCTGGACTTAACTGGTCCTGAAGGGCGGATTGTAATTGCTGTATCGCGCTGCGGCCCCGGCCTTGGTGGGGGTTGGGCTTGCCGGCCACTATGGCGTCCAAAATCGCACCGGACTGCTCAACATTCTCAGATATCACAAAGTGGTAATAATCCTGCTCAAGGCCGTCTTCAAATATCTTGAGCGCCGTTTTAAAGCGGCGGGCCCGTTCTTCGGGGGTCATGCGGCCGCGGGCGGCCAGACGGCGCTGCCATTCGTCAAAGTTCGGAGGGACCAGCATCACGGCCGTGGCGTCCGGTTTGATCTTCATGATGTTATGCATGCCGTGAATATCCACGTCTGTGATGGCTATCTTGCGCTGATTCTTGGCCTTTTCCAGTTCACGAATGCTAATACCTGAAACCTGCTGTTCGTGGATGATTTCGGCTTCTAATAACTCGCCTTGGCGGATATCATCTAGCATTTCTTCTTCTGTCCTGAACCAGTATTCCCGGCCGTTTTTTTCTTTGACCCCATCGTTAATCCGTGGCTGGCGGGTGGTGTCCGAAACAACGAAATAATAACGGCCAGTCTGGAGTTGATGGCGGATCACGGTGTTCTTGCCAGCTGAAGTTGGCGCCACCAGCAATACTAAGCGCAGGTCTGTTATCGCTCGGAGCGCCCTGTCTGACACCTGATACTTCTCCAGCGCGTCCTTAAATTCGGAGTAGTACTGGAGCGGCATTGGTTCACTTACCTGCTGTGCCGGTCAATTCCTTGTACAGGCGGTCGGCTGTTTGCTTGGCGTACTCCTCGCGCACCCTGTTCACCCGCCCGCCGATCAAGTCATTGGCCTGGCCGATAGCATCGTCCATAACATCATTCAAGATAAAGTGGGTCTGCACATCATTCAAGGCGAATTTGAGAGATCGCTGGGCTTCGGCCATCCGTTTTTCGAGATCAGACTGGGACAAGTTGTGGGCCTTCATGCGGTGCATCCATTCGGCCATGTTCGGGGGCACGATATAAAGGCTGAAGGTTTTTTCGAACCCCAGTTCACGGAAGATAGGAATCACATCGGCGACAACCGCGTAGACAGCCATGCCGAATGACGGGTAGGAGTTGGCCCGGGTGCCGTAAAAGTCGCCGTCCGGCCCGACGGCCACCTGGACAAAGCCGCCGTGCTGGATGTCATATATCACTTTGTCGTAATCCGTCCTGAAAAAATAATCCTGGCCGTCAATTTCTTCGGGCCGTTTAGGCCGAGTGATGTCACTTGCCACATAGGGGATATTCATGCCTTTGACGATAGATGTTTTACCCACACCCGAGGGCCCGATCACCATAAAAAGCGTTATGTTAGAAATGCGCTGGAGGGCCACCTGTGAGGGCTCATAATTTTTAACGAGCTTGGGAAATTGGGTCAGGAATTCTTCGCGCGTCATACTCACTTAACAGATTAACATAATCATTCGTGCGACAAGTGAGGATAGCGTATCGGCGCTAATCTCTCTTTAGCATGACCGCGAAGGCTTCGGCTGGTATGTCCACTTTCCCAAAGCGTTTCATGCGCTCCTTGCCTTTTTTCTGCTTGGCTAAAACTTTCTTCTTCCGGGTGACGTCGCCGCCGTAAAGGCCGGTGGTGACATCTTTGCGATAGGCGCTAATATCCTCACGGGCGATGAATTTACCGCCGATGGCGGCCTGCAGGGCAACCTTGAACTGCTGGCGCGGAATTACGTCTTTGAGTTTGGCGACGGCCGACCGGGCCACCCGTTCGGCCTCGCTGCGGTGGACCATTATAGATAGGGCATCCACTTTATCGCCCGCAACGTAAAAATCGAGCCGTACTAGATCCTCTACCCTGTAATCGGCCAGCTCATAATTGAACGAGCCGTAACCGCTGGTAGTGCTTTTGAGCTGGTCGTAAAAGTCGGTCAGCAAGTTAGCCAACGGCGCTTCAAAATCTATCACCGCCAAATTATCCATATAGCTTAGGTGTTTCTGGGCTCCACGGGCGGCCACCACCATCTGCAGCACGCTGCCAACGTATTGGCTGGGGCAGACTATCTCCCCCTTAACCCAGGGTTCACGGATTTCATCGACTAAGCTGGCTTCGGGCAGCTCGGACGCCGATTTTATGTCGATTTCTTCACCGGAGGTCAGTTTGATTTGATAGTCGGTGGAAGGGTTGGTGATTATCAGCTCCAGGCCATACTCCCGCTCCAGCCGCTCCCGGACGATATCCATATGCAAAAGGCCCAAAAAACCGATACGGAAGCCAAAGCCCAGCACTGGCGAGTTTTCCGGCGAAAAGCTTAGCGCCGAATCGCTCAAAGCCAGCCGCTCCGCAGCGTCTTTGAGCGCCTGGTAGTTCTCATGGCTATCCGGGAAAAAACCAGCATATACAAATGGCTGGACATTTTTATAGCCGGGCAGCGGCCGCACCCCGTCATCGCCGGCCGTGACAGTGTCGCCCACCCGGCCGGAGTGGGTGCTTTTAAGGTTTGTGACGATGTAGCCGATTTCGCCGGCCTTAAGACTGCCGGCCGGCTCCATTTCTGGTGAAAGGGAGCCGACTTCCAGCGCTAATCCCTGGCTGGCCGTGCCTAGCATACGTATATTTGAATTCTTGGTGATTTGCCCGTCAACCACCCTGGTGTATAGGATCACTCCCCGGTAATCGTCATAATACGAATCGAAAATCAAGGCTCTGGCCGGCGTATCGGCATCGCCGGAGGGCGGTGGCAAGTCGGACACAATTTTCTGTAACAACTCCCTCACGCCTTGGCCGGTTTTAGCGCTGACGCGCAGGATATCTTCTTTCTGACAGCCCAGCAGGCTGATAATTTCAGCGCCGACCCGCTCGGTGTCGGCCGCCGGCAAATCAATCTTATTAAGCACCGGGATAATTTTTAAATCGGCGCCCAGCGCAAGATAAACGTTGGCCAGTGTCTGGGCTTGAACCCCCTGGCTGGCGTCGACCACAAGAATCGCCCCTTCCACGGCCGCCAGGCTGCGGCTGACTTCGTAACTGAAATCCACATGGCCGGGGGTGTCTATCAAGTTCAGTTCGTAGTCTTCATATTTCATCCGTACTGGAGCCAGCTTGATGGTGATGCCGCGCTCGCGTTCCAAATCCATCTTGTCCAGCACTTGTTCATGCATCCGGCGCTTCTCGACTGTGCCTGTCAGTTCCAGCAACCTATCGGCCAGCGTGCTTTTGCCGTGGTCAATGTGCGCTATTATGCAAAAATTCCGTATATGGCCCTGGTCCATCCCTGTAATTATATAGCAGTGGACCCCATCGGTGAGTCGATTGGCTACCGATAGATTCTTATCCAGTCCACCAGCATGCTCTGGGGCAGGGTTGAATTATCGACCGTGCCGCCCGAACCGCCGACCTGCAGGTCGATGAATAGCTTCGCGCTGTTAGACTCAAAGGGCCAAATCCACCCTGTTTTCATATCGGCCGGAGTGGTTGTTGCGGTAACTGTGCCGTCGATAGTGAAATCCAGCCTGTTGGGCGACCAGTTCAAACCGTATATATGGTAAGCATTGCACCATAAAGTGGTTGATACGTTATGGTGGCCAATGGACCAGACCCCGCCGCCGGAGATAGCCCCATGCACCGATTGCTTAGCGTCAAAGCCGGTGTTGGCATTATTCAGTATCTCGAGCATGTCTATCTCGCCGCCATTAGGCCAACTCGGCCCGGTCATCCACCAGGCCGGCCACATACCAGCGCCCGACTCACAAGGAACTTTAATCTTAGCTTCCACCTGGCCGTAGTGGAAAGAAAATAGCGGGTTTGGGAAGTTGCCGGTGTCCATGCCGCCGGATTCATAAAGGCCGCTGCCGTTGTTACAGGGCACCCCGCCGGGGTTCGAGGTGGCCGTCTCCACCAAATGGCCGCTGCCATCTTGGTAAATATGCTGTCGGTCATTAACGAAACACTCTTCGCCCCAGCGGTTGGGCGTCGTTCCTCCATATACATTCCATTTGCTGGAGTCCGGCGCTGAGCCGGCCGTGCCGCTAAAATCGTCGCAAAAAGCCAAACTGGTATATCCAGCTGGGATAGACCCGCTGCAGGCCCCGGCGCTGCCGGACCCTGACGAGCCGCCGGAAGCTGAACCGGATGAGGACTGCGCTGATGAAGTGCCGGTGGCAGATGAAGGGCCACTGGTGGTCTTTTTGGCCCCGTTTTTTGGTTTAGTGGCATTTTTGGTGGATTGCGCCTGGCCGTTCCCGGTTGTGTTAGTGGCGGCCGGTCCTTCGGCGATCGACCCTGAAGATGTTCCCGGCGCCCTGGAGTGCGGCTGTCTGTGGTAGACCGTCAGGCCAATTCCCACTGAGCCAGTCAATAAGATAATCGCCGTGATCAGTGGCAATTTATAACCTGCTCCGGCGACGAAGCCGAACGCGCACAAGTGCGGTTTAGCAGAGGCTAGCAAAGCCCTTAACGGTTCCATTGGTTTTTGTTTTACGGGGAGCTACAGCTTAACTATCGAGGCAATGGCACAGATTGTCAATAGAACCAATTGAGGTTCAGTCGATTATACGGACCGGTTTGAGCACCAGCTTACGTAGTTTGTCGATAACGGGCCGGACCTCATCGAGGCCGAATAGCGACGACAGCCAGATGTGCATGACAAAAGTCGGGATGATTATAGCCAGTAGCTTGGATGCCAACTTGATAAAACCACGGTCGGTGACGCTCAGCGGGATAAGCTGCACCATGATGTAGGTGATAAGCACGGTGAAGCCGGTGACTGAAAGGATTCGGCTGACGCCGCCCCAGAATTCCACGTCGAACAGCTTGCGGTCTCGATAAAGCATTATGCCAACCAGTATCAGCACTTCCACGGCGGCCACGATAGATTGGGCGATGGCCAGACTGGTGACGTCGCCGGATTCCCGCACCAGAGTGAAGGCCAGATAAATGTTAAGCGCGATGGCGAACAACGAGACGAACAGCGGCGTGCGGGTGTCTTTTTGGGCGTAAAACCAGCGGCTGATCAAGGCGTAGATCGTACGGAAGAAGATGGCGCCCGTTAAAAATCCTAACGTCGAGGCGATGGCGGCCTGCGGATTTTTAAAGATCAGGCGCGCTAGGTAACCCCTGGTAAAGTAGGTCACAACCACCACCGGCACGACAATCCAGATTATGGCTCTGAGCACCATCAGGAAATCGCGCCTGAATAGGTCTGGACGCCCCTGGGCCAGCCGGTCGTTCAGCCGCGGAAAAGCCGCTGTGGAAATGGCCGTGCCAATCAGCAGAATCGGCGCCAAGTGCAGCGTGTAGGCGTTTTCGTAAACGGTTATGGAGCCGGGTGTCAGCGTGCTGGCACGGTTAGTTTCGACAATGGAATTGATGGAGTCCAGTCCCTGGTCGATAGACCGTGGCGGCAAATTGCGCAAAACTTGCCGGAAAGTCGGGCTGAAATTAATTGACGGGGTGTAGCGGAAGCGCATCCCCACCAGCCCCAGCAGCACAATCAGCAACTGCAGCACGGCGCCCGCCAGCGCCCCGTAGCCCAACCCGATAAGCCCGATATTATCTTTAAAGATATAGACGCTGGCGATGATGCAGCCGTTATATACGATCGGCGCCACGGCATAAAAGAAAAACCGCCCGAAAGTCTGCTGCAAACTGGTCAGCACTCCCGAAATTGTGAAAAGCAGTGGGTTGAAGGCGATCAGCCGCATTATCACCACGGCGTCATGCGTCTGGCCGGGGCTAAGGTTATGGCCGACCACGATCCGCAGCAGCGGCTCGGTAAAAAACAGCAGGACCAGACCGACGCCGAACATCAGCAGGCCGAGAAAATTCAACAAGCCGGAAGTCAGCTTCCAAATGGATTGGCGGTCACCCTGATGGAGCCTATCGGCTAAGAAGGGCATGAAGGCAACGCCCAGGGCGCCGGCGGCGATCGTGTAAAAGAAGAAGTCGGGTATTTTAAAGGCGGCGAAATAAGCGTCTGTGGTGATATGGCCGGTGGTGTTGAAGTTACCATTAACCACCTGGGTGCGGATGAAACCCAGCAGCTGGCCGGTCAATGACGCGCCCACCAGTAACGCCGCAGCGTTTATAAGGGAAGCTCTTTGATTAGCCCGTGTCAGCCATTGTTTCACGGCCAAAGGCTCCGCACAGAAATAGAAGCCGCATTTTTGGTCATGCTGAACTTAGTATAAAGCTTAGGGGTTATCGGTTAAAGATAAAAAACACTTAACTTGTTAAGTATTATTCCCATCTGAAAACTCTGAAGGCTATGGCATAAATAATCACCGCCCAGATGGCGATAAGCCCAAGCTGGGGGCCGATTTCGGTGAGGTGCTTCCCTTCTGTGGCTATCATCCGGATACCGTCGATGATCGGCGTCAGGGGCAAAAAGGCGGTGACGTATTGCAGCCACTCCGGCATCGAAAAACGCGGAAAGAAGGTGCCGGATAAAAACAGCATCGGGAAAACAATAATGTTGGCCAACGGCGCCGCCTGGTTCTCGTTCTTGGCCCAGCCGCCGATCGCCAAACCAATGCCAAAGATCGTCAGGATACCAAACACCAGCAGCACGGCCAGCTCGAAGTAATTGCCGACTATCGTGAAGTTCATGAAAGCCGAGGCCACGGCGATCATTATGGCGATGGATATAAGTCCGATCACCGCGTTAGATAAAACGCTCGATATGAAGAATTGCCAGACTCGCAGCGGCGTTATGTGCAGACGGCGGAGAACGCCCTCTTTCTTCATCTGGGGAAAGTAGTTGACCGGGCCAAAAATCCCCAGGCCGATGATTGAAAAGCCGATCAGCCCCGAAACCGTGTAGTCCAGCCGGGTCAAGCCTTTGGTGTTAGTCGATTTAGCCACCACGCCAAAAGGAGCCGGAGTCTTAACCAGCCCGGCATTAATGGATTCGAACTTGCCTTGCAGGACGGATTGCAATGTCTGGGCGGCTTGGGCGCTATTCTCGTCATAATAAATAACGGCTTTCCCGGCGGGCAGACCCTGCTTATTGGTTTGCCCGAAGCCCGGCGGCAGCACCAGGGTCGCATCGATTTCACTGCGGCCCATCTTAAGGTTGGCCTGGGACAGATTTTTAACGCTATCGTCTATCCTATAGGTCTTGCTGCTCCTGATTTGCTCGACGAATTTTTGGGAAAAGCGGCTGTGGCTTTGGTTGATCAAACCGATATGGAAAGTGACGTCGTTGTTTTTGCCGGTCAGCCCGAAAACCAGCAGGAATATGAGCGGAAAAGCAATTGTGAAGAAAATGGCGACCCGGTCGCGAAAGTAGCGCCGGATGCTGACTTTGGCGAAGGTCAAGACAGTGAACAGCTGGCGGTGTTTAGGCGCGGAAGTGTTCACTTTAGCCTGTTTTTGGCGCTTAAAGAGACAGGCCAGCAGAGGTGTCCTCTTGGACAGAATGCGGAACACCACCAGAACTATCACCACGATAAGAAGTACTTTGCCCATCGCTAGGTGCCCAATACCTTACCCGTTAAGTCTAAAAACACATCTTCAAGGTTGGCCTGTTCGACCTTGCGTTCTTTTTTAAAACCGCGTTTGAGCAGCTGCCGGATCAGTTTCTCCGGAGTGTCGAGCGCCACAATCTGCCCTTCGTCCATGATCGCCACCCGCTGGCACAGCTCTTCGGCTTCTTCCATATAATGAGTGGTTAGAATCACGGTCATACCTTGCCTTTTAACTGATTTGATAAGGTCCCACAGCCGGCGGCGGGCCTGGGGGTCAAGGCCGGTCGTTGGCTCATCCAGAAAAAAGACCTTCGGTTTGTGCACTAGGGCGGCGGCGATACTGAAGCGCTGTTTTTGGCCGCCCGACAGGTTCTCGATATAGCTAGTGGATTTCTCTTCCAGGTTCACTTCTTTTAGCAGCTCAAGCGGGTCGATGCGTTCCCCGTAAGCCGCCGCCTGCTGCTCCAGCAGTTCAGTGAGTCTTACCTTGTCCATGAAAGCCGTGGATTGGGTCTGCACGCCGATCATGTACTTAACTTTTTGCGGGTCTTTAGACACATTCACGCCGCTGACTGTGACAGTCCCTTTATCTATGGGCCGCAGAGTTTCAATCATCTCCAGCGTGGTGGTCTTGCCGGCTCCGTTGGGCCCCAATATCCCGAAAGTTTCACCCCTTTTGACTTCGAACGAGATGCCTTTGACGACCTCACGGCCGCTGTAGCTCTTATGGAGGTCATCAACCTTAACAATACTGTCCGCCATGTTCTTCCAAATTATACATGAGCAAAAAAACACCCGCCCTCTGGGCGGGTGTTTAGCCGGTTTAGTGAACCAGTGTTATTTGTCTTTGCGCTTCAGGGTCAGGAAGCCGTTGCGCGGGTTTTCGTTGACCACGCGGTCGCCTGGCAAATCAACGCCAGTGTCGCTACGCTCGTCCTTAGAAAAATAGTAGATAGTTTGGGTTTTACCGCCCCGCAATGTCACCTCTTTGGCATTTAGGTAGTAGGTAACACCCTTGCTGTTAGTGTGCTTATAGGCCATTTACTTCCCTCTCTCCGTTAATTAGTAATGGTACCCCTAAAATACTCTGAGGGCTTTTCCCTTGTCAAGCCCTGTTAAATCCCTGTGCCAGCCAGCTCAGGCTTTTCTGTCCGCTCAACCCCTGTGAACTCTCCTTAAGCCATACTCCGGTCATAAGTACAACAGGAATCAGCCTTGCCTCTTAAAGCATTAGTGCGTTAGTATAGTGGGGTATTAAAAAATAACAAAGGTGGTATAACGCATGGAATACATGTCTCGTGGCGGACAATCCGCTGCACCCCAGCCAGCAGGCTCGCACCGGCATAAACATTTTGATTGGAATGGCCGGGCAGTGAGAATCGAGTGGTTCATTTTCACCGCTCTAGCAGCTCTGGTTCTGCTGGTCGCTATCGGCTGGCTGATTTTCAGCAGCTCGACGACGACTGGTGAATCTAATCAAGTCAAATCTAACGAATATCAAGCTGTCTTCTTGAATGGCGGCGCGACCAGTGGCGCGGTGGCCTACACCACGTACTTTGGCCACGTCACTAAGCTGGCTCCCAGCTACTTCATCCTTAAGGATGTCTATTACCTGACTACTTCAACGACAGGTAATAATCAGGCCGCGAACCCGCAGTTGACTAAGCTTGGCTGTCAGCAGCTGCATTCGCCGGAAGATGAGATGATCATTAACCGCAACCAGGTCGCTTTTTGGGAAAACCTGCAGGACAGCGGTAAGGTCGTCCAGGCCATCAAGCAGTTCCAGCAGCAAAACCCGAACGGGCCGAACTGCTCAACCAACAATTCGTCATCGACTAACAGCACGACGAACACCCAGAGCACCACTCCGACTAACACCAACCAGACCAACACCAACACCACGACCAAGCCTTAGCCGGAGATGAAAATAGGGTCCCTTGAAAAGGATCCTATTTTTTATGGGTGAAATACTTGCGGTGGGCCAGTTTTGCCAGTAGGGCTACCAGTGAGATAAAGCTGACTAGCAGACTCCAGCCGGCCAGGTCGGGCGACCAGGCCGGGCTGGCAAAGTTGAATTCGTATAATCCCTGGGGAATGTTGACGTTGGCGGTGGATTTCACACCGTGGTTCACCACAAAATTCTGGATGCAGGTTATGGTCGACAACCCCCAGACGCTTTGGCCGATCGACCGGCAATAATTTTGGGCGGCCGAATAAACTTTCTGGTTATCTTCCTGCAGTTTGCCAGCCTGGGCTTGCAGCAGGCGCTGGTAGGTGTATTGGAGCTGGATAGGTGGATAGATCCCGCTGGTCCCGTCGGATAAGTTGGTGTTCATGTGGGCATAAACGTAGTGGCTAAGGTTATTGAGCGCCGCGTTGACATCTCCGCCGTTCTTATCCGCGGCGTAGACTGCGTCGCGGAGTTTGACCATCTGTTGGTTATTGTGTCTGAGGGCCACAATGCAGACCAAGCTGCTGATAAGAAACAACACCAGCCATGCCCGGACTGAAATTTCTGCCAACTTGGCGGCTATTTCTTTCATAAGCATAATCATAACAGCGAAAGGGAATAGGCAATAGGCATCAGGCATTCCGCTTTCCCTATTGCCTGTTCCCTATTGCCTATATCCTATATCCTATATTCATGCACGTGTTTTTTTCGGGAATCGGCGGCACCGCCATCGGCCCGCTGGCTCTGATCGCTAAGCAGGCTGGTTACGAAGTCAGCGGCAGCGATGCGCGGCCAAGCGGTTATATCGGTTATCTCAAAGAGCGCGGCATCAGTGATATTCATATCGGCCAAACTGCCGAACAATTAGCCAAGGTCCACCAGCTCAGTCCGATTGATTGGTTGGTTTACAGCTCAGCTTTACCTAAAACCGACCCTAACCATCCGGAGCTGGAGTTTTGCCGGCACAATAATATCAAGGCCACCAAGCGCGACGATCTGATAAACGAGATTTTGTCGCAGAAAAAGCTCCAGTTGATCTCTATAGCCGGTACCCACGGTAAGACCACGGCCACAGCCATGGCCATCTGGCTGTTCAAGCAGCTGGGCATACCAGCCAGTTATTCAGTGGGAGCCAAGCTCAGCTTCGGCGATATGGGGCATTATGAAGATGGAAGTGGGTTCTTCATTTATGAAACCGACGAATATGACCGTAATTTCTTAAGTTTCTATCCGCAAATGGCTCTTATAACGGGTGTCGATTGGGACCATCCGGATATCTATCCAACCCGCGAGTCTTACTATGAAGCTTTCAATGAATTCATCGACCAAAGCCAGTCGGCAGTTTTGTGGCACGATGACGCCGAGAAGTTAGGCCTGGACGCCAACGGTAGCAAAGCGATCCTTGACGATAAGGATCCGCAAATCGACCAGCTGCTTAAGCTGCCGGGTCGGGTCAACCGGCTGGACGCCTGGCTGGTGGCCAAGGGGCTGCAGCCGCTTTTGGATAAGCCGCTGGCGGAGCTGTTGGCCAAGCTTAATGAATTCCCCGGCGTGTCGCGGCGGTTCGAAATGCTGTTCCCCAACATCTACACCGATTACGCCCACACGCCGCCTAAGATCATCGGTGCTTTGCAGCTGGCCCACGAAGTCGCCGCTGATAACGTAGTAGTCGTTTATGAGGGACTGCACAACACCCGGCAGCACTTCATTAAAGACGAACTGGCTGGATTGTTTGAGGAGGTCAAACAGCTTTACGTCGTGCCGAGTTACTTGGCGCGGGAAGACCCCAGCTTAGAACTGCTGACCGCAGAGAAGTTACTGAAACTGCTCAGCGCCGCCACTAGGGCCAAGGCGGCCGCGGCACAGTTAAACAGCGATTTGAAAAAAATGATTGAGCACCACGCCGTGGCCGGCGATTTGGTGCTTTGTTTGAGCGCCGGCGGAGCCGGCTCTTTAGACGAGTGGCTAAGACAACAATTCTCCAGTTAAGTCAGTTATAAGCCCGGTAAGCAACGGCGATTAACGCGACTGTCACTAAGACAGTTATAACGGTCACCATCAGCGGCGCGTGGTGTTGCTTGGGAGCCTTGGGCGCCCTGGCGGCTTTTTGGGCGATTGGTTTAACCTTGGAATGAGCAGTTTGGGTGGGAGCTTTCGGTACTGGGGGCTTAGGAACAGCACCCGCCTGATGGGCGGCCGGCGCCGGCCGGGGCCCGGCGGCAACGGGCTGCGGCGCTTTCTTTATGGACATCTGGGTGGAAAAGTTAGCTTCTTTCTTGTGGCGCCGGCCGGCTTCCCAGAAATGGTGTTTTTTATGGGGCCCGTCATCTTTGTGCAGCTCCCGCCCCACATCCTGCATAATTTTATCCAGCTCGGCGTCATCATCATGGCGCGCCGGCGCCTGCCCGGGGTTATGCACAGGGATGCTATCCACCAGGTTAGGCGCCGGCATGGATGTCGGGCCGGCGACGTCATTAATCACTGGCTGCGGGGCGATAGGGGCTTTGGCTGTAGGAGTCATTTTGGTTTTGCTTATATTTCACAGCCATTGTAGCATTTTCCGTATGGGTTTCCAGCAGCAGCTGCGCCGGGCCGAGAAACACTTGATGGGCAAAGACAAGAAACTAGCGCCAGTTATAAAAGCCAGTGGGCCATGCCGATTAAAGCCGCATAAGGACCGCTATGGTGAGCTGGTCAGCAGCATCGTCGGCCAGCAGCTCAGCGCTAAAGCCGGCGGAGCTATTTGGCGGCGCGTCCTGGAGCTCTTTGACGGCAAGATGCCCACTCCTGAGCAATTAATAATAGTGGATGACCAAAAATTGCGTGATGTGGGCCTGAGCTGGGCCAAAGTCCGCTGCGTAAAAGACCTGGCCCGGCACGTCCTGGACAAACGGCTCGACTTGGAACATATAGCAACCATGCCCAACGAACAGCTAATCGAGCAGCTCACAGCCGTCAAGGGCATCGGCGAATGGAGCGCCCACATGTTCATGGTGTTCGGGCTGGGCCGGCTGGATATTTTGCCGGTGGGCGATTTGGGCATCCGAAAAGCCATCATGGTTCTATATGGCCTAAACGAACTGCCGGATCCGGCGATGTGCGTGACCGTGGCTAACGATAACCACTGGCATCC
Source organism: Candidatus Saccharimonadota bacterium (assembly GCA_025934715.1). GTDB lineage: Bacteria > Patescibacteriota > Saccharimonadia > Saccharimonadales > UBA10212 > JAIFWC01. The sequence continues at coordinate 5,021 of JAICWR010000005.1, read as the reverse complement.
CTACGAATCGGTCGCCAGTTGGTACCTCTGGCAAAGCCTGGACAATAACCCGCAAAAACAAACCCGCCACAACGTTTAAACCACTTAGGTGTTTAGCGGTTGTCGCCAGAGCTGGCGATAACGTCGCGCTCTTTACGGTCTTTCAATTTGGAAAGGTTATTATCGGCGATTTTTCCCAGCGGTTCTTCCAAATAATGGGCGATGGCGCTCAAATACCAGAGCACGTCGCCGAGCTCTTTTAGCAACTCATCCCGGTCTTTGCCTGTCATTGAACCCTCACTGTTACGCTGCAGTTTTTTGACTTTTTCGGCCACTTCGCCGGCCTCGCCGACCAAGCCCAGCACTTTGTTTATGAAAGCAATCGACATGATATCGCCCTGTCCGCCATAGACGTCCGTGCTTATCGCCTGTTTTTGGTATTCGTCAAATGTCATAGGCCGCCGTAACCTCCTCCATAACCATTAAATGTTTGAGCCGGTTTATGGTAATCGCTTATCTTAACCGGCGTCTGTGACCCATCTTTGGCCATAATATAGAGTTCACTGGAATTTTTCGACACCAGCAGGTAACTATCGGTGTACCAGCCGTACGGCGAGTAATCGCTCAGGGTGGCTATCTGTTTAGGATTCTGGCCGTTCTGGTCACCGGTGAACAAAGTGTTTTTACCGTCACGCGGTTCGCTCCAGAAAGTCTTGTTCCCAGACGGCGACAAAAGGTAAGTGGCGTAAAAACTGTTATAGAAGTTGTCCGGGGTTTCAGTTTTGTCAGCCGCCACCTGTCCGCCGGAGTAGCTATAGAAGTTATCGCTGGCGCTATCAAAGAAATACAGCTCAGTTTTGTCCGGCCCGACCAGCTGGGCGCTAAGGTTGATGGCTGTGTCAGTCGAGTTGGGCTTAAGTGAGAAGGATTTGATTGCTGTTTTGCCGCTGCCGTCGGTGTTGATTGAATTAAAGGTGGCTTGCTTATCGGCCAGCCCGGCCGGGCTGGTGCCGTTCCAGCTTTTCGTATAGTAGACCTTGCCGTCGTTGCCATAAACGTTCCCGATATGCTGGGCCGTGTAATCAAAGGGGCTGGTGCCAGAGGCGCTGGTCTGGTCAAGGGTTGTCAGCTTTTTAGCCACGGGGTCGTAGCTTTTTATAATTTGCTGCCCTGGCTGCCAGGGCTGTAGATTGTCGCGGGTCACCGTATAGACGAAATCGCCATTCACCCAGCCGGCCAGATTGAAATCAGAGCTGCCGGTGTCGATGGCGGTGAGCCCGTCATTAGTCGTGTTGATCAGGTAGAGCGTCGGGGTGTTGCCGGCCCTGCGCGATAGCAAGGCCAAATACTTCCAGTCGCGCGAAGCTAACAGCACCGTGTTCCTGTCGTCTTCGTTGCCCGTGCCTGCCAGGACAGTTTGGCGGCCGCTGCCGTCAAGGTTGGTTTTGGCAACATCGATCTTGCCGCTGAGGTTGGACAGGAAATAAATTTCGCCGGCAGGCGTCAGGCTGAATTGGTTGTCCTGGATTTTGTCATTGCTGACCTTTACGGTGACCCTTGCGTCATTGTAGCCGGGCAGGCTCAAAGTCGCGCCTTGTGTGGCTTCGCCGACCGGTAGCACGACCGTGGCGCTACCTGTCTTGTCAGTCTTGGCCGAAGTATCAGTGAATCTTATATTCACATTCGATAGGGCTGTTTTATCAATCAGGTTAGTCACCTCTATTTTGACCTGGCGGCCGGTGGCAGTCAGCTGGAACTCCGGTATGGCTTTTTGGCTGAATATCGGCGCCAGTATTTTGACGGTGCTGGGCTGGTAGTAATTCTTAGTTATCGTGACGCTATGGCTTCCGGCCTTGACGCCATGCAATGTCGCTTCACCTGCGCTATCTGTTTCGGCGGATAAATTGCCGATATGGACGGTTGCGCCGCTCACTGGAGTATTAGCTGTGGCATCAGTCACTTTCAGCTCGATGTTATCCTTGCGCACTGTGCCGGCTAATCCATAACGGGTGAAAGGGATGGCGGCTAGTATCAAGATAAGCAGCAGGATGCTGAGTGGGATGGTCCACTTCTTGCGCAGGCCATACCAGTCTTTAAAACGCCCCCATTTAGAACCGCCGGCAGCCGGTTTTTCCGGATCCACCTGCCCGGCTGCGGAATCTTCAGGCGCTTGTGTCTCTATTGCTTTTTCTTCGGTTTTTTTGTCTTCATCCATGAAGTAAGTCGCTTATGCTACAGATAAATATTAAGCTAAGCCGCCGTTTTTAGCCAGGCGCGCGCCTTAAAGCTTAGGGGCCAGAATGTCGGCCAGCTGCTTGGTTTGCTGCAGGCTGCGGTCGGCTGGCGCCGCCGTGCCGTAGGTTAGGACGTACCAGATATTATTTTTTAGGATGTTTAACTGCCCCAGCTGCCTGTCCCAAAACGCCTTGTCGCCATAGCCGCCCACTATGGTTGAACCAGGCGGCAAGGGGCCCTTGAAAGCCTTTTGGTCGCTGGCAATCCCAACAGAAGTCCTGGGGAAATGGGCTATTAAAGAAGCGGATTTTGTATCGGCGGCCAGCGCGGCTGCGCTGCTAAGTTTATAACTGCAGCCGCTAACCCGGACATCTTTTGATGTACCGGTGGCTTCCATATCCCCTCCAGCCACGTCGCCATTAAGGATCTGCTTGGCATCCGCCAGTGTGAAAATCTCACAGGCTTCCCGCTGGGCGGGGGAAGTCGTTTGAGAGCTATTTGTGGCTGAGGCGCCGCTGCTATGGTTATTAGACCGGTGTAGGACAACCACCCCCGCCACCACGGCTGCCGCCACAAAAACCAGGGCCAATATTACCAGCATGACGATTTTAGCTTTGCGCGACATCTAAAGAGATTGTAGCACCTAATAAACGAGCGGGATTTTATCCCGCTCGCCGCTTTTTGCTATTTTTCACCTACCTGCTGGATCGGCGGTTCTTGCCGCTGTTCTTACCGCCGCGCCGCGCGGCTGGAGTATTACCGGCCGCGCCGCTGGCATTACTGTTCATCGAACTGTTACTATTACCACCGTTGTGGCTATCCCTACCACCTTTGGCGCGATCTTCGTCCGTTAAATTGTCAGCTGGATTGTAATCCTGGGCCATGCACACCTCCTTTATTAGTATTGCAACCCAAGCTTAACGCTTAGATGAATATACCTCTATAAGATGGGATACAGGAAGCAGGTGGAATTATCACAGCGGCATCAGGCTGAAACTACCAGCCAGATACCGGATACCAGCATAAAGACCATCAAAGCGTAGCGGGCAAACCGCTCGCCTTCATGCAGCGCGAATCTTGAACCGATAAAACCGCCCGTGGCACCGCCAGCCATTCCAATGAGCCCGTATTTATAGTTGATGAGCCCGGCGCCCAGCAGCCCGGCAAGCACTACAACATCGAGAGCTATCGAGGTTTGACGCTTGATTAAACTGGCTTCCAAAGCCGAAAAACCAAAAAACAGGATTAAAAACACGTTTACCAAAGAGCCAATGCCGCTGCTAAATGTCCCTTGCAGTAGTAATATAGCCATTATCGCCAAGACGCTCATAAGCCTCAAGACATAGTGTTTACGCCGGCTCCGCAGATGGTGGTGCCTGATGAATAATAACGGGATCATGGCCAGGTTCATCGTTCCCATCACCAGCTGTAAGTTTTCGTTTTTAATGTTTCTGATGAAATAACTTGACAGAAAGCCCACTCCAATCGCTATCAGCATCAAAAAAAACGTGAAGTTACGATACTGCTTGATTTTACCTCTAAAAGCGGCGATGGCTCCGGCGTCCAGGCCCAGCGCCCCCAGTTTGCCGGTGGCGATTGACTGCTGTGGAGTTAAGCCGATAGCGATATAAAACGGGGTGATTATAAAACCGCCGCCGCCTCCGGCCATCCCGGAGAGAATGCTGGCCGTGAAAGTCACAGCGAATACTACATACGGCAGCCATTCGTGCCATGTCATTTGAATATTGTACGATAACCGCTTATGTATAAATACTTAACTTGTTAAGTATTTAGCAACTTGTCCAGTTTGGGTTGAACAAGATTGAATATCAGCTCATGTCCAGCATCATTTGGATGTAAGCCGTCAGCCGCATTCAAACTATTGCCCTTCGCAAACATCGTGCTATGGATGGGCACGAAAGGAATTCCATGTTCTCCGGCCAGCTCCTCGACCTTAGATTCGAATTCGGCTATTCGGTCATTCTTAAAATGCCAATCGGCCCACGCTAGTGGGGTGGTTTTAGATTCATCAACCGACGGCAATCCAACCAGCATCACTTTGTCGGTATATTGCATGGCTACACTGATGATTTGGGCCATCTCAGTTTTAAATTGCTCGACTGAGGCGACTGGTTGGCCGTTAACTATCGCCGCGCTGTTGCTGCCGATGGAAATCACTACGGTTAGGCCTTTTTGGTTTTGCCGCGCCTCGCACTCATACCCAATCCGCTTTAACAACTCGGACGAACCATCAGCCGATATCCCCAGGTTCATCACATGCGGGATGTCTTTTGATAAGTCCTTGAGTTGAATCTCGTCGTAGTGACGTTTCAGTCTGTCGGCCCAACCGCCCTGGCTGTCCCAAAACCCCTGCACCGTACTGGCGCCAAAGACTAAAACTCTCATAAACCAATTGTACCGTGCGCGGTTATAATTGGGGGATGAAATATGTGGCTCTTCTTCGCGGGATTGGGCCATCAAATCCGAATATGCACGGTGCTAAGCTCAAACAGGCTGCCGAATCAGCCGGATTTAAGAACGTCCAGCCATTGCTATCCAGCGGCAATGTGATTTTTGAGTCTAGTTCCAAAGATCAAGCTGCAATTGAGGCTAAATTAGAGAAAACCTGGCCGGCCAAGCTGGGCTTTAACAGCATCACGATTGTGCGCAGCCAAAAACAATTACAGGCTCTGGTGGACGCTGATCCTTACAAAGGCAGTGAACACAGTCGCAGCTCTTATTTTTTGGTAACCTTTTTCAAAGCCCCGCCCAAGCCGCTGCCGGCAAAAAATTATTACAGCAGCTTG
>JAICWR010000020.1 GCA_025934715.1 Candidatus Saccharimonadota bacterium | reverse complement strand
TCTAGTTTGGCCTACATTGCCCCTGCTCAACCGCATGCTTTATCCCCAAAGCTCGCGGATAAAAAATTAAGCATTAGAGAATAGATTTGTTGTGTAATTTTTAGTATTCTCGAATTAATGCTACTCGGATCAATGCTGTTAACATTATCTTTCTTACCATGGATAGTTAACATCAGACCAAGCGCACATCAGGGAATGATATTTTCATTAATCTATGGCGCCGGGTACCTGCTGCTTTGCAATGGAATTATTACAAAATACTCAAAGAAAAAACCTAAGTATTTTATTCATATTAGTCGGTGGCACTGGGTGGCTGTAGGGTTGTTATCTGCCTTGATCATTGAGGCATGGGCTAACTGGGTGTGGAAGCTTTGGTATTACCCCCACTTTTCTTTGCCAGTCTACTTCTTTGCTCTATTCGTGGTCATAGTTGCTTACTTCGTATTTATACTCAAAGGATACCTGGCAGTAAGAGCACTTCTGATTGCCCATGTTAGGCAAAAAAAGATTAGAAAATCTGCTAAATCATACCACTTGCTGTTTAACATAATAGGATTAGTTGGCAGCCTCTTTTTCGTTCTGGGGGGGGGCGATATCTATTCGAATGATCCATTTCCACGGGGCAAGTTTCTTCAATAGTTACGGCCTTCAGCCCTTTAACCTGTTGGATGTCCTGCTAATCGCATTTTCACTAGTTTGCATCTTAGAGTATCTGGAGTATAAATCGCATGAGGACACGCTTTTCATGCACTTGATCCAAGGAGATTGGGTGCCGTTTGCCAGTATAATCATAGCCTCCTTGGCTTACTTCCATAACAATGGAGGGCTTTAACATCCCTTTATCAATATGGAGTTATACCAATTGGCCTTATTCAAATATTACCTTCTTCAACTTGCCGTTGACCGTTTTGTTGGCTTGGCCGATACAGTATTTCTTGCTTATCTCTTTATATCGGCTCTTTTACAAAAACGAAACCGCTCGTATTTGGTATTAGCCTCTAGTTTTAAATGAGATAGCCCCAGATTGCGGTAGTTAGGGCTTCGAAGGGTTTTTGGGGCTGCTGGAGGAGCCAGACGGTAGCGTAGGCGGCCACCTCTACTTCCCTGAAACTCTTAGATGGTGTTGTACTGACCCTTCCGCCGCTGGCGACGATGATATTGCCGCCGTGAAAAGTTGTAAAGCTTGTTTTGGTGACATCCGTGAAAACACTCAACTTGTTAACCATCTGCGCCAAATCGTCCTGCTGTTTGATAACCGTATCCGGCACCGCTAACTTCTGTATCTTAGCTACAGTCGTTGTTATAACAGCGTTATAACGTTGTTTTAACTTATCTATATCCTTAAGAAAATAATCTACCGTGTCTCCAGTGACACCTAGTTGTCCGTCGTATTTTTCTATAAACTCCTCCAAAAGTATCGCTGTTTCTGAGTTACGGCCGAAGTCACCAGCCAATAATACTCCATCGGCCCAGTCCGCGGCCTCCAGCCACGTTGCTAAGGCGTCACGGCTAAAACTGCCGATTTTGTTGCTTGGCGCGTATTCAGCCTCCGGAAAGACCGTTTTGAGCATACTTTGAAGTGCTTGTGGTAAAAGTACCCTAGCCGTGCCTATACCGGCCTTTAAAGTCGCCGCATAGGCCTCAGAAACCGCGTTAAAGTTCTGCTTATGTCCGCCGATTATCAGCAGCTTTCCGGCATGCCGCTTGTTTTCCGGCCGGCTCCAAAGAACATCCTCAAAAAGCGGCTTGTCAGCCTGACGAAGCCAGTTGGTATTTCCCATTATCACTCTCTAACTCATAAACCACGTTTTTACGCTCGACCACGATTTTCCAACCTTTTTTGACAGCGTACCCAAATAGCCGGCCCTCAGGGTTAAAGGCGATCGGCCGCTCAACCAGCTCCATCATCTTGATATCGCTGTGGCTGTCCCCTACCGCAATGCTGCCGGCAAAACCGGCCTTATGCTTGGCGACCAGTTCTTTGAGTGCTTTGTCTTTATGCCAAGCGGCCACGTCTTTTGCCCCCGTGAACTTTCCGTTCCTGTACTCGTAAACGCTGCCGGCGTAATCGTCAAAACTGTAATATTTGGCTATCAGTTTGACTATTTCTGTCTGGGAGCCCGAAATGGCGAAAAGTAGACACCTATCTTTCTTCAGTTTTGCGATTAAATCGCGGGTATAGGTGTAAACTTGATCCTTGTATTCATCAAATACAGCCTTGGCCGCGGCGTCGAACTGCTGGCGCGTCAAACTGGTTATGACTTTGTCATAGACATCGACCACTTGTCGTTCATAGTCTGAAAATTGTCCTTCGCGGCGCTTCCAGATCATCCTGGCGTCTTTGATGGACTGATGCAGCTGGGGGTCGATATGGCCTAGCCGTGCCAGAGTATCGGCCACCGAGTGGTATAGCTGCCAGCGGATAAGCGTGCCGTCAATATCAAAAACGGCGAACCTCTTCTCCCCTTCCATACTTCCATTATATCTGTTTTGGCAGGAGGCCGATATACGGTTGTGGATTTGAGTAATAATCCTCGTGGCGGCCCGGCAAGTTAATCAGGCTGGCTCTTTTGTAGCTGGCGATCGGCAGCTGGATATCGGGTGAGCAGAAAGGGTCTGCCTGGTTTCTGACTACCCAAATATTCTTTCCGCTTAGAGCTTGAAGGAAGCCTAGGCTATTGTTGTTCTTCAGGACCATCCAGGTGTATTTTGGCTTGGCCAGCACATAAACGGCACACCAGAAGTAATACGACAACTTAGCCTTAGTATCTGTGGCGTTAGCCGGCGCGCCAGGTCCGTCTCGGAGATGTTTCCACCATCTTTGGAGGATCGACTGCCCTGGCCAGTATGGCGGGTCAATCAGCATATAAAGGACCGCAGGTGTTTTTTGCGGTAAATCATAACAAGCGATGCTGTGGGCGATGATGATATCGGCCCTGGCGGGCTCGGTGACTTCAAAGCCGCCGGCTTTTAGGGCGGTGATGAAATTCTTAATGTGCCAAGGGCCGCCACCCCAGCCGGGAAGTACAGCAACGTTTATCATCTATACGTCCAAGTCTACACTAACCGGACAGTGGTCGCTGCCCATCACCGAAGGGTGGATTTCGGCCGCCTTCACCTTGCTTTTGAGTGTCTTTGACACCAAAAAATAGTCGATCCGCCAGCCGACGTTCCTAGCCCGCGCATTAGCCCAGTGAGTCCACCAGGTATAGAAGCCATTGCCTCGTTTGAATATTCTGAAAGTATCGACGAAGCCGTGGTCGATTAAAGCTTGAAATCCGGCCCGCTCTTCGTCTGTAAAGCCGCGTTTACCGACATTTTCTTTGGGCCGGGCCAAATCGTCTTCGGTGTGCGCGACGTTCAAATCTCCGCAGAAGACGACCGGTTTGCGTTTTTCCAGCTCCTGGCACCAGGCTAAAAAAGCTTTATCCCAAACTTCGCGGATTTTTAGGCGGCTCAAGTCGTCCTTGATGTTGATTGTGTAAACTCCGACAAGGAAAAATTTGTCGAACTCAGCGGTAATCACCCTCCCCTCATCGTTAGGGTTGCCGTAAACGTCGCCGTGGAGCTTGAATTTGTCAATGAAGTCTTTGGGAAAACCATTTTCCACCTTTAGCGGTTTGACTTTTGTAAAAATGGCTGTGCCGGAATAGCCGGGCTTAACGGCTGAATTCCAATACTCTTCGTAGCCTTCGAAGTCGATTTCGGCTTGGCCCTGCTTAGCTTTGGTCTCCTGCAGGCAGAATATATCCGGCTGGTGCTTTAGCATAAAATCCTGCAGGGCGCCTTTTCGTATCGTTGCCCTTATTCCGTTAACATTCCAAGAGTAGATTTTCATTATTTTCATTTTATCCAATCGTCCGCCAAACTTCTATCTCTCGGGTGACGCGAAGGAGGGCCTCCCATCGTCGAAGGAATTCCTCGTTTCAGAGGAACTGACTGAGGCGATGGGATACCTGAGCGGCAGGACCCGAGCGACTAAATTCCAGTTTGTCGAGCGATATCCCTTTCCTGCTGGCGCCTTTTGATGGTCTCTCGTTTATCATAGCGTTTTTTGCCCCGCCCCGGCGCTATCCTTAGTTTAATATATCTCCCGCTGGTAAGAAGCTCCAGGGGGACAATTGTATGCCCCTGTTGGCGATCTGAGGTTAGAGCTTCTATCTCGCGTTTCTTAGCTAAAATTTTGCGGCTGCGGGTCTGTTCACTTTCGGCAATTTTGACCCCGCTGCTGCCGGTTATCTGGGCGTTGGTTAGCCATAGCTCTCCGCCCTTTTCCGTCACATAAGAACCGCGCAGCTGGCCGTGGCCCAAGCGTAATGATTTTGCTTCCGCGCCGCTAAGTTCCAAGCCCACGACCAAAGAATCGCCCAGCTCGTAATCGAAGCGGGCGCGGCGGTTGATGATTCTGCCGGTGCCGGGGCTTTTTCTTGCCATAACACCTTGTATTGTACGCCATCACCCCTATTTTTGGGCGAGCTTTTGGTTCTGGGCGGCCGCTTGGGCCGCGGCCTGCTGGACGGTGTCCCATACAGCCGGGTCATGTTGTTTGACTTTCATGTAATACCACCATTCCGCCCCCCAGAGGTCGATAGTCCGCATACCAGTGTCTTCTCCGTACTTGATGCGGGCGGCTAGGCGTTTGGGGTTCATGGATTTATACATCTCATTCACGGATATCTGGGTTATTAGCTTGCCGCCAGGCGTCCAGGGCTCGGCTTGTAGCTCATGTATGATCATATCTTTGCCCGACACCAGCTCCTCGCTGCCGGCGAGCGCCGCGTAAAACCACGGCGGCAGCGGGTATTCAAAGTAGCGATGAGTGAAAGTGGCGTCCCAAACCCGTTTGTAGACAGATATGGCGAATTCGTCAGGAGTGGGCTGGCCGATCGGGATGCCCACCCAATTATCGCTGCGGCTGATAATCACAGGATGGGATGGGTCAATAGCCTTGACCAGATGCAGTTCATCTATCAGCCGCTGGCGGCTGAAGTCAGTGCAGGTGCCAAACACTTTCATAAAGAATTCGTTCTCCAGTTCATAGTCATGCAAAGCAGGGTTAGCTTTGTAACGGTTGACCACGGTTTTCATAAACTGGAACAGCTGGGGTTCCCAGGAGTTCTCGTTATTACCCTGGACGTCTAGCCATGTTGGCGGGTGGCATTCCGGCCAGCGGGGCTGGCGAAGGCCGATGCTTAGGCTGACCCGGGCCCCGTATTTATTGGCTTGGGCGAACTCCCAATCCAGCATCGAAAAATCGTAATGGTTCGGAGAGGGCTCAATGTCGCTCCAATAACTGACCAGCCGGACCTGTTTTAAGCCCAGCCCACCCTGGCTATCCGGTTGCAGCATGGCTGTTAAGGTTTGCTTGGGGTCTAAGCCGAAGCTTTTGGCATAGTCAGGGATGAAGCTGGCACCGAGCACCAAGGGCTGGCTGTCGTGCTTATGTATATACCACTCGGCGATTCCATAAAGCGCGCTTGTCACGATGACTACGATTGCCAAGATTATAAAACCAAGCCGCCGCCAAAAACCATGCCGCCAGATGAAATGCCAGACGGCCGTGCTCCGGCTTCTATGTTTCCCACCCGTTTTTTTGCTTCTCAATCTCTTACCTTTTTATCAGCTTTGGCGTGTTATCCTAATAGTGATTAAGCAAATGTCTAAAAAACCACTTACGCTTAGTATAGTTATACCAGCTTACAATGAGCAAGGCTACTTGTCCGCTTGTTTGGATTCGATTGCCGCCCAAACCGTCTTGCCGGCCGAGGTGATAGTCGTCGATAATAATTCAACCGACGACACCGTCAAAAACGCCGAATCATATAGCTTCGTGAAAGTTCTTAAAGAAAAGCGCCAGGGCGTCTTCTTCGCCGTGCGCAAAGGCTTCAAAACGGCTAAAGGAGATATTGTAGGGCGGATCGACGCCGACACGATTCTCAGAGAGGACTGGATTGAGACGGTGCTGAATAAAATGTCAGCGGAACCCACCGCGGCCATCACTGGACCAGTCAGTTATTACGATATGCCTTTGCCCCGGGCCAATTACTGGTTCGACCACCTGATGCGGGAACTCGTCTACCGCTTTGCTTACGACAAAAGCCCTTTTTTGTATGGTTCAAACTTGGCTTTCCGCCGTCAAATCTGGCGAAAGGTGGCTGGCGGGCTCTGCGCCGAACAAGACATCCATGAAGACATTGATCTGGCTATTCATATCAAAGAAGCCGGCGGCAGAATCGTTTATGAAAAAGCCCTGTTATCAGGGGCGTCAGGACGCCGTTATAACGATGCCCTAAAGTCCTTTGGCGGCTACATAGCAATGTATAAACGGACTTATGGGCGCCATGGGCTACGCAGTCCGGCGATCTATGCCGCGATGTTCATGTGGAGTCTGGGCTACATCCTGATGCACCCTTGGCGCAACGCCTGGTACTCGCTCTACGGCCGGTTTAACAACTTTTATCCTTTGAGCCGCGAAGCCCGCAAAAACCCGATGTCCAGCCTGTAGGACTCGCACCGCCTCCAGCCTGCTTGCCCGCCTAGCTGGCAACCCGCTGAAGGCTTCCGGCGCATTACGGCGTCAGAAACTCCGTTGCTCGCTCACTGTATTTCAATACAGCTCATTCCGCTACTCGTTTCTTCCTTGTGCTGCATCCGGATGCGCAGTCCTACCGATTTTTGCTAAGCTTGTCTTATGGACAAATCGCCGAAAGTTTCGGTAGTCATTCCAGCGTATAACGAGGCGACCTATATTGACCGGCTACTAGAGGCGCTAGCGAAGCAGAATCTCAAGGATTTTGAGGTGATTGTCTCGGACGCGCTGTCCAAAGACGGCACCAAAGAGGTCGTGGGTTCCTTTAAAGACAAGCTGGACATAAAATTCGTCGAGGCGCCCCCGCATGGCCCGGCTCATGGCCGCAACGTCGGCGCCGCCAAAGCCCAAGGCGAATGGCTGTTATTTTTAGACGCCGACGTGGATATAAAAGACCCAAAGTTTATTGAAGACCTGCTGCAAGAGACGAGCCGAAAAGGCTGGAAGACTTCTAGCGCCCAGCTGAAAGTCGAAGGCTCTTTGCTCGGCAAAATCGGCCACTCGCAAGGCTATATGAATCTTGTGGCTCATACCAGGCACCCAATATTCCAAGGCTACTGCATGTTTACCGATAGAACGGTATTTGAAAAGCTGAACGGTTTCAATGAAAAAATCAGATACGGAGAGGATAACGATTATGCCACCCGGGCCGCTCCATACGGCTTTGGCTTCGTTAAAAAGCTCTATTATTATGTGGATCCGCGACGGTATGAGCAAGAAGGCATTAAGCTCCTTCTAAAGAACATGAGTCATGAAGCTTACCGCCTGACTCACGGCTTCAATTTCGAGAAAAACACAGCGACTTACGAGTTCGGAAAGCACCAAAAACGTGGGGATTGAACAAACCGAAACCGGTTGGCGTTCCAACAAGCTGATGATTCAGTTCGCCGAGTATATGGTTGGCGGCGGCGTTTGGTTCTGGGGCGGTTTGGCCATTTTTGGGCTTTGTTTTGACGTTTTTCACTGGCCGTGGTGGGTCAGCAAAGGACTGGCCGATATCTTTGGCTGGACCGCCAACTACACCATCCAACGTTATTGGGCGTTTTACAGCTCCAGGCTCAAAGGCCACGACCGGCAAGTGATTTTCCGATATGTGGTGGTAAACGGGGTAGACTTCTTCATCGATTACGCAATTGTATGGGCATTCATTCACAACGGCATCACGCCGTATATCGGCTTCTTTGTATCGGCCGCCTTCACGACCGTCTGGGACTATTTGTGGTACCGCTTCTGGGTCTTCCGCCCAGCTAAATAGTCAGCAAGAGGTGGGACAAGATATACGAGGTGACCATGCTTCTTATAAAATTGTTTGCGGGCCGCCACCCGTTTTTTGCCGGACTTGAGAATATTGTCATTTGTCGAATGGATTACGTCAATTCGCGGCTCGAACCTGGCGTGCTTACCGCTCCTATAAATTCTTAGGGCGAAATCCTCAATCTCGGAATATCTAAAAGCGGGGTCGTACCCGCCATGTCGCCCAAATAAGTCCGATCTTATTAACATATTCGACTCCGCGACCCAATACACCCTTCTGGCTTTCGGAGTTTCATAGATCTCAGGAAAGCTTCGAAGAAAGGGACTGAATAATTTTCGAAAAAAATGCCCAGCCGGACGATTAAGCAGCCCCACGACCCATACCGCAAATTGCAGGCCGCCAATGACGAAAGAAACGAAGTGGTGCGGTCTGGGGCCATAGTTAAATGGGTTTTGCGTTCCGTCCGGGTTCCTTACCGTACCCCCGATAAAATCGACATCATCTGGCCAGTCGATATTCCTGATTATTTCGGGAGTGTTCTTGGATAGTAGCCTCATATCGCCATCAATAAAGTGGATGATATCTGACTTTGTCTGACCGATTATTCTGTTCCGGTTCGCTCCTGAGCCGACATTTTCTTCGCCCTCAATTAGCTTAACTATTGGACCGTACGACTTCACAACCTCAACAGTATTGTCGGTTGAGGCGTCATCAATAACGATAATCTCGTCGTATCCCTGTTTTACAACCTCATCCAGAAGAACCGGCAAAGTTTCGGCTTCGTTGTGCGCCGGTATTACTGCCGCTATTGTCGGCTTCTGCTTCATGCTGGAAAGTAGACCACAGAACTGGTTTCTACTCAAGCGGGTTAGAGGTGTAGCCGCCGTATTTATTGATGGTCGGATGACAGGTGCCCCAGAGACCCGTTTTGGCGGCCTGGGCGGTTTTTTCGTCGGCGGCGAACTGGGCTTTCTTGGTGAACGGGAAATCCAGGTAGGCGAATCCGTGGCCGGTTTGGATGAGTTTCTCGTCTAGCAAAGTGCCGTCCGGCAAGTAAACATAGCGCAGCAGGCGCCCGTAGACATCGCGGTTGGTGTCTAGCGGGTCGGCCTGCAAGCGGACTTTGCCGAATTGGCTGATCTGGGCTTTGGTGTAGGCCGCGGCGTCGGGTCCGTAACACTGCACCGGCGTGTTCGGCTTGTGGGTCTCCGGTGTGTCAACACCGATAAAACGCACCGTTTCGACGCTGCCGTTCATATTAACGGCAATCGTATCGCCATCGACATAATGGTCAATCTCGTAAAGACCGGGCTGGTTTTGCTGCAATGTCTGCGGCGCGTTCTTAAGCCAGCCGGACTGAAGCGCTACAACAGCCAGAATGAATATGATGGTGAATAGCAGCTTAAACTTGTGGCGCCAGTAATAACGCAGGCTTCTCATCAGTTTTTAAAAGTTTTCACAGACATTTCACACATCTGTTATTTATTAAAAATCGATGCCTTCGTTGGCCAGGAACTTTTCGTCGAAATGATGTTTGATCTTGGTCATTTTGGTGGCGATATCGACAAGCGGCAGCAGATCATCCGGGAAATAGCGGCCGGTCAGGCATAAGCTGGTCTTTGGCGAACGCGACTTTATGAGTTCCTCAACTTCTTCTTTGGATATCAGATCGTGGTAGAGGGCGTTATTGATTTCATCACATATGACAAGGTCGAACTCGCCATTTTTGGCGGTCTTCAAAGCTTGTTCGTAGGTTTCGCGGGCGGCCTGTTTGTGCTGTTCGTCGGTGACTTTTTCGGCGCTTATCTCCCGGGCGTGGTAAAAACCTTTGCCGCCTTTATAAAAAAATAAATCGTCACCGAATAATTCCTGGATTTTAGCGATGAATTTGTGCTCGCTGACCTCCCATTCCTTAATGAACTGTATAAAAGCGACCCTCCAGCCGCTGCCAAGACCCCTGGCCATCAGACCGACTGCCGCGGTTGTTTTCCCCTTCCCCTCACCTGTATAGACCAACACCACCGATTTTTTTGTCTGGTAGTCTTCGAAGCCTTTAGACGAGATTGTTGGCACTTAAGGCTCCGTCGATCTTGGGGCGGTCAAAGCCTAGGATGTACTCATCGGCTATGCGGATGATTGGAATAGCCGTCCAGCCGGTTTTCTCAGCTATTTCTCGGCCCTTGTCAGGGTGTTCATCAACATTAACGTATTCATATGGTATATTGCGGCTCTTCAGATAAGCCTTTGTGGTATGGCACGGGGGACACCACTCGGCGCCATAAATAGTGATGGTTGCTTGTGTGTCGCTCATCAACTCGCTCCTTCCAACCTAGTATACATTGTAAAACCTCCCCGGCGCACTTGTGTTTTGGCCGCTTAGAACATATAGTGAAGCTTAGGTAAATAAAATTCTAGGGAGGATTATAAATGTTTAGATTGAACCGTGCCGTGGTGGCTCCGGTGGTCGCTGAATTCATCGGCGCCTGGATCCTGGTGATGGTGGCGTTGGTGTTGGGACAGACGACAGCCGTTTCGTTCTTTATCGCTATCGCTTTAGCGATCGCCGCTGCGACAGTCTATCTGCTCTTTAGCGAGATTTCTGGGGCCCATGCCAATCCGGCTGTGACCTTTGGTTTATGGACCGCCCGGCGCATTGGCACGCTGCGAGGTATTTCTTATGTGGCTGCCCAACTGATTGGCGGGCTGGTTGCCTGGCAGCTGTATCAGTACCTGACCAACCACCCGCTGACACCCCGGACAGTACCCTTTAGTACACCGCAGTGGACGGCTGAGGCGGTTGGTGCTGGCGTCTTAGTGCTGGCCTACGCTGGAGCCCTCAGACGGGGCGTGTTGGTAATGAACTCAGCCACGGCCGTAGGCGCCGCTTACTTTGTGGCGATCTTAATAGCCGCCACAGCGTCAGCCGGTTTCATCAACCCGGCCATCGCGCTAGGTTCGCGGGCCTGGAGCGCCGTTTATGTGCTTGGACCGCTGGCCGGCGGATTGGTTGGCGCCAATCTGTACACGTATTTCTTTGGCGGCTCTGTTGCCACCCGCGTCGCCACTTCTACAACTGTCCGGCGGACAACCTCCCGACGCCGCACCACAACCCGATCAAGGCGCTAAACATACGAAATCCTGTGAAAGACGCCGGCTTCAGCCGGTGTCTTTCTTAATGAGATCGTTTTCGAACTGGCGGATCCCGGCCACGGTAGGCGGATAGGCTGAAGTGTCCGGGAATTTTAACGATTGCACAGACTGCCAGACCGCCCGGGCTAGTTTAGCGGTCCTCTCAACCAGCTCTTTGTCAAAGTTAAGCTCCAGACGGACTATAGCGCCGGTTTCGTCTGGCTCTATAAACTCGACCATTCCTTTATCGACGGTGTACTTGCCAAACCGGGCCGATCCCTCCGCAAGTAATTTATAAATCACCAGCTGGTGACGAAAGACGTGTAGCTTTATGACGTTGTTTTGCCAGCGCTGGTAGGGCCTCCCGGTTTTATAGTCCACCACGCTTATAGCCCGGCGTTTTTCATCGATTATCATCCGGTCAATCCTACCATTCAGGCGCACGCCCGCCACGTCAACTCCTTCGCGCTGAAAATTGTATTCATAGCGGTCGTTTGGTTTAAGTTCCGGCCCCGACTGGGCCAGCCACGGTTTGAGGCTATCGCGGCCGCGCCGGGCTAAGTTGGCCAACTCATCGGGCGGCAGTTCTATGCGTCCAAGCTGGGCCTCGAAGATTTCATTCAACCTCGACGCCGTCGGCAACCGGCCTTCGCTGCGCAAAATGCGGCCGGCTGCGCTTAGGCTGTTGTGCATGGCCGTGCCGAAGCCGGCCGTCACTGATGGCGCTCCAGGAAAGTAAAGCAAGCATTTCATAAAGAACTCTTCCGGGCCGTAGTGCGCAAGGTTGATGAAGTGGTTAAGGTCTGTGGGGCTCAGCTGGTAATTTTTAAGACGCGGCTGCAGCACCTCGATCAGCTTGGGTTTGAACGGCGGGACATGCCGGTCTGTCCAGTAGCTGCCGGCGACTTGCAGGCTGAGACTATCCGATTCATCCTCTATGACTTGGTTGAAACGTTGAGGCAGAGCCTTAACTGTTAATCGCCCTCTGCTATCTGTCGTGAAGTTTAAATACTTCAGCCGGGTGGCCGGTTTGCCGGCGAGGTCTTGCTTATAGCTGGTAAAGTACAGCCGGGTATGGGCCCGGGTGGCAGCCACGTACAGCAACCGCAGCCGCTCGTCCTCGCTGGTGCCCTGGTATCTTATATAAGCCAAGTTCGGTGGCAGCGCTAAACGATACCCCTGGTTACGGCTGGCGCTGCCCCAGACTTCATCTAGCGCCGCCAGAATAAACACAGCCTGGAACTCCCGGCCCTTAGCGCCGTAAGCCGTCAGCAGATTGATAGCGTCGGCTGCACCGAAATAGGGGCTGGTGTTCAAAATATTCAAATTAGCGGCTCTGTGGCCGTCTATGAAGTCCACGAAGGACCGCAGTCCTAAAGTCTGGATGTCATCCTGGCGCCAGTCGCGGAGGCGCGACCGGAGGATGTTCAGCTCGCTGATTAGCTCGCTAAAACGTAATGGGTCGTCCTGGGAACTTGCCGCCGAAAAATAATAATCGTAGAGCGGCGAGGACTGTGGCAGCTTAAGCTCTTGCGCTGTTCCCGGTGTGCCGATAAGCGCGTCTAGCTGCTGCTCGATCGTGGTTGTCGGCAATAGCGCCGCCAGTCGGATGAAGAAAGCGGCAATATGGTTTAGCGCTTCGTCATTGAGCAAGATGGCTGTCCAGGGCTCGTCGGTTTGCCTCGACTGCCAGCTGATACTCCAAATCCTCTCGGTTGGAGTCTGCCAAAAATCATAGCTTAGCACCTCAGGCCATAACGCGTTGGCCAGGTCTTCATCCCCCGCCCCCAAAGCCAGCACCAGCCTGCTCATCTGTTCCAACTGCCGCACCAGCGGTTCGTCAAGTATGTTCTCACGCCTCTCGTAGCGCGTAGGCAGCCGGTTCTGGGCGAGATAAGGTAGCAGCGGGACAAGATAGCGGTGCTTAGGCGCTAGAACCGCGATTTGGCTAGCCGGAATTTTTTGCTTGATAAGTGATTTTATCTCTTCGGAAACCCATTGGTACTGGGCGGCATCGCTTTTGAATTCTAACGCAGTGATTTTCGGCGGTTCCGGCAAACGGACGCCAGCGGCCACCAGCTCTTTCTTCGCCCCTTTAAACCGGCTATACAACCGGTCGTTTATCTGGGTGGAGATGTTCCGGGCCAGATCAACAAGCGCCCGGGCCGAGCGGTAGTTTTGCTTAAGACTGATGACCCTGACATCTTTATAATGCTGGACAAATCCGGCCATGTTGGCATGGTCGGCGCCCTGGAACGAGTAAATAGCCTGGTCGTCGTCTCCCACCGCTAGCACATTTGGCCTTCCTTCATGCACCGGGTGGTCGGTCAGCAGTTTAATGAGCTTGAATTGTGATGGGTTGGTGTCCTGGAACTCATCCAACAGAATGTAGCTATAACGATCGGCCAAACTGTACTTTAAGTCTCTGTTGGTCTCCAAAATCTCAATGGCCCGCAGGATCATGTCGTCGTAATCATAAAGTCTTTGCCGGGCAAGGTTTTTTTGATATTGCCGGTAAATCCCAGCGGCAGCGGCCAGCCTATCATTCAGCCTCTGGCCGTCAAAAATGTAATCACCCCGGGCATTTCTAGCTAGCCAGTTTCGCTTCCACTCAGTCAAATGGCCAGTCTTGGCGGTTTCATTGAAGTGCGAAAGCGCAGCCTCCAGCTCGGTTTGGGCCATATTCACCAGCGGAAAGATGGCTTGCGGCATGGCAGGAGCCGTTATTTCTGCCAGGGCTGAAAGGATGGCTTCAAACGCTGGCACGGCCTTTCTACTGACAACCGTGAGTTTACTAAGGTTTGTACGGCAAAGCCGGCTGGCTTGCTTAATAAATTGGGTGTTCTCTTTCGCCACGGCGCTAATATCATCGGGTGATAGCAGCGCCCGCTTGCATTCGCTTATGAAGTTTTTAAGGTCGCCAATGTAGCTATCAGCGAACTTAAGAGGGTTTGAATAAGGTAGCTTGGCTACGATGTCGCGCAGCAGCGTGTCGGTTCCCAGCTCTTGTACCAGTCGTAATGCCTTATCTTCAAAGTATTGGGGGTAGCGGCGGAAGATCTCGCCGCCAAAGGCATGGTAAGTGCTGAGCTGGATGTTATAAGCCGGCCGGCCGATGAGCTGTTCAAGTCGTCCACGCATGGCCTCGACGCCGGCTTCAGTGAAGGTCAACAGTAGGATCGCTTCGGGAGGCGTGTCGGTTTTTTGCAAAATATAACCCACGCGGGCCGCTATCAGCTGGGTCTTGCCCGTGCCAGGGCCGGCAATCACCAGCACCGGGCCATCTAAAGCGGTGACGGCCTGCCGCTGCTCGGCGTTTAAGCCGGCTAAGGCCTCTTTGAACCTCTTATCCACCCCCTAATTATCGCATGGTGAATCAGAGTCTTTAGAATTATTCCCGCCGGCCGGCGGCGTAGGGCATGAGAATTAGTAAATAGCTCCAGGCGATGCTTGCCAGCCAGGCCGCCAGAGCTATCCAGGTGAAAGTGGATATCCGATCTTCGTATGGCTGCAGGGACTGGCCGGCTATGATGAAACCGCTATTTTCGCCCGAACCATAGCTTATCACCCTGGTGGCCAGGCGGACGCCCGGCTTAGGCTCCCAAGTGAAATGGTCGGTGTTATGGTATGTCGTGTAGCTAAAAACGCCTTCCGGCGGCAGCGGAGTTTGCCCGTCCAAGACCGCCGAACTTGCCAGCACGTGTTGCGAGTCATCAGTGATGACCATGAACAACGTCGTGTCGGTCCGGAGATGGGTTTTCAGCGCTGGCAC
>JAICWR010000032.1 GCA_025934715.1 Candidatus Saccharimonadota bacterium | reverse complement strand
GGGCGGCTATAATTAGCGGGTAATTTAGTGGAGTTTTAGGAATATGCCCAAAGTCGAGCCTTCAGTCGAAACGTTCGCCCGTATCAAAGTAGTCGGAGTGGGGGGCGCCGGCGGCGCGGCCATCAATAGGATGGTTGATGCCGGTATAACAGGGGTTGATTTTGTGGCGATCAATACTGACGCCCAGGCTCTGCATCATTCCAAGGCCGGCCAGAAAGTGCATATAGGCAACGAGACGACTAAAGGGCTGGGCGCCGGCGCCGACCCGCAGCTTGGCCAGCAGTCCGCAGAGGAAAACATCGATGATGTTCAAAAAGCCGTTGGCAACGCCGACATGGTGTTCGTTACTTTCGGCGGCGGCGGCGGCACCGGCAGCGGTGCCGGGCCCCTGGTAGCCAAAGCCGCCAAGGACAGTGGCGCTTTGGTAGTCGGTTTCGTTACCCGCCCGTTCGCCTTTGAGGGCGAAAAACGCCGTCGTAACGCCGACGCCTCGATAGACCGCTTGCGCGGCAGCGTCGACACGCTTATTACTGTGCCCAATGACAGGCTGTTGCAGACCATCGACCGCCGCACGCCACTGCTGGAAGCCTTCAAGGTTGCCGACGATGTACTGCGCCAGGGAGTACAAGGCATTTCCGACCTGATTACCGTACACGGGCTGGTCAACCTCGACTTCGCCGATGTGAAAACTGTTATGGCCAATGCCGGCTCCGCTCTTATGGGCATCGGCCGGGCCAGCGGTGACAACCGGGCAATGGACGCCGCCCAGCAGGCCATCAGCTCGCCGCTTCTGGAAATTTCCATCGATGGCGCCCGTGGCATATTGTTCAATGTCATCGGCGGCCTGGATATGAGCATGCACGAGATTAATACCGTGGCCGAGACCATTACAGCCGCCGCCGACCCCGAAGCCAACATTATCTTCGGCGCCACCATCAACCCGGACCTGGAAGGTGAAATCATTGTCACCGTCGTGGCCACCGGTTTTGACGAAAGTTACTACGCCAGCCGCGACACCAAGACCGCGGAGTTAATCCGCCGGGCCAAGGACGAAGAGCCGGCCGCCACTGTTATTGACGAAAAAGCCATGGCCGGCATCGACATGGACCTGAAAGACGAAGCCGCCGCGCATGCCGAGGATTTCCATTCAGATGAAACTCCCAACATTTGGGCGCTTCCTGATGAAGAGAATGCGGCCGCCAAAGATGCACTGGCCGACGAAGACGAACTTGAACGTCCGTCGTTCCTGCGCCGGCTGACCGGCCGGAAAGGGGACAAAAAGGCCGATTTGGAGCATTTCGGTGAAGACACCGAAGAGCCCGATGTGCTTAGCGCAGACAGCGCTTCAGGCGATACGAAGAGTGACACGCCTGAGGAGGAGCCCCACAGCGACAAAAATGATGACGACGAACCCGATGAACCCAAAGATGATTCTGAAAAAACTGACAAAAAATCGGATAAAAAGTCTAAAAAATAACGCGGAAAGTGTAAATCTTTTGTCAAAATTACTGCGAAATTGCTATTGCGCCGACACTATTTGTGGCGGTACTATTAAGGCTACGAACGCTACATATGGTAGCCGCACCTTAAACAAACAGCTTTTAACAGGGGTATAACGATGAAGTGCCAAAAATGCGGAAGTTTAGACAATAAGGTGGTGGAATCGCGAGATGTCGCCGATAACGACGCCATCCGCCGCCGCCGCGAGTGCCTAAACTGCGGCTACCGCTTCACGACCTACGAGCGCCTGGAACGGCCGAGCCTGGTTGTCATCAAACGCGATGGCACGAGGCAGCTGTTTTCCCGCGACAAACTGCTCCAGGGCCTGCAGCACGCCACCGAGAAAACCACGGTGACGCACCCGCAGCTGGAAGCTTTCGTCGCCCAGGTCGAGCGTGAACTATATGGGCGCGGCGAGCCCGAAATCAGTTCCACCGATATCGGCGAGCTGATAATGGCCGGGCTGCCAAAGCTCAACGAGGTCGCCTACGTGCGCTTTGCCAGCGTTTACCGCAAGTTCCGCGACATCTCATCTTTCGAGCGCGAGCTGTCCAAGATCCGCAAGGATAAGGATAAAGCCGCCAAACCTGCTAAAAAGCCAGCTACGAAATAAAAACCCGTAAAAAACTACGGCTGGTTTGTTGCCTTTGCTGCTTTTGTGGGTTTATATTGAAAGCATTAAAGGGAGCAAACAGCCTGCAAGTTCGGGTTGGAAGCTAGCTCAAATAAAAATATTAAAAAACAATAAAAACTAACGGCTGGTTAGCTAACGGCAATCAGCTACAGCAACCAGCTAAAAAGGAGTGTTACGATGGCGCAAGCAACCAAACAAAATCTAAAAAGGCTTTACACCAAGCCCAAGACCAAGGCCTACGAAGAGCTTAAGTGGGTTAAAAGGGACAGCTCGATTACCAATCCGATGACCGGCAAAGCCGTGTTCGAACAGAAAGGCGTGGAATTTCCAGACAGCTGGAGCCAGAACGCCATTAATATCGTGGCCCAGAAATATTTCACCGGTACTCCCGGCACTAAGGAGCGTGAAGGTTCGCTTAAAGTCCTGATTAACCGCGTGGCCGACACTATCACCCGGGCCGGCGTGCAGGAAGGCTACTTCGTCTCCGAAGCGGAGGCCGAAGATTTCCGTGAAGAACTCAAGTACATCTTGGCTACCCAGCGGGCGGCCTTTAACTCTCCGGTTTGGTTCAACATTGGCGCGCCCGACCGCGCCCAGCAGGCCAGCGCCTGCTTCATTTTGGCGGTTGATGACACTATGCCGGCCATCCTGAACTGGTACGCCGAAGAGGGAATGATTTTTAAGGGCGGCTCAGGCTCGGGAATTAACGTCAGCAGTCTGCGCTCGTCCAAAGAACGGCTTGGCAAATCCGCCGGCACCGCGAGTGGGCCTTTGAGTTTCATGCGCGGCGCCGACGCCTCCGCCGGGGCTATTAAGTCGGGCGGCAAGACCCGCCGGGCCGCCAAGATGGTCATCATGAACGCCGACCATCCTGATGTCGAAGAATTCATCTGGTGCAAAGCCATCGAGGAACGCAAGGCCCGCGTGCTTGAGCAAGCCGGTTTTGACATGACGCTCGACGGCAAAGATAGCTACAGCGTCCAGTACCAGAACGCCAACAACTCCGTGCGCGTAACTGATGACTTTATGCGCGCCGTCGAAAACGACGAAGATTGGGACCTAAAAGCCGTTACCACCGGAAAGGCATTGGAAACGGTCAAAGCCCGTGATATCTTCCGCCAAATCGCCGAAGCGGCCTGGGAATGCGCCGACCCGGGCATGCAGTTCGATACCACCATCAACCGCTGGCACACCACGCCGGTGGCCGGCCGCATCGAGGCCTCCAACCCCTGCAGCGAGTACATGCACCTCAATAACTCGGCCTGCAACCTGTCCAGCATCAACCTGCTTAAGTACCTAAACGAAGACAACAGCTTTGACATCGAGGGCTTTAAGCACACCGTCGAAGTCATGTTCACCGCCCAGGAAATCCTGGTAGGCTACAGCGAATACCCGACCAAGAACATCACCAAAAACGCCCGGGCTTACCGTGAACTGGGGCTGGGTTACGCTAACCTGGGCGCGCTTTTGATGGCCCAGGGCCTGCCGTACGACTCTGATGAAGGGCGGGCCCAAGCGGCAGCCGTTACCGCGCTGATGACCGGCCACGCATACGCTACCAGCGCCGGTATGGCCAAAGTCGTGGGGCCGTTCGCCGGCTACCACAAAGACCAGGAGGGCATGAACAAAGTACTGCGGATGCACAGGGACGAAGTCAAGAAAATCGACCCTTCGTTAGTATCAGAAGAGCTGCTGAGCGCCGCCGCCGCGTCTTGGGACGAGGCAGTGGTTCTCGGCGAGCGCTACGGTGTCCGCAACAGCCTGGCCACGTTACTGGCGCCCACTGGC
>JAICWR010000013.1 GCA_025934715.1 Candidatus Saccharimonadota bacterium | reverse complement strand
GCTATCCCCAAATTGCCCGGCCAGGTGGTGATTGTGCCGTTAACGTCCAGTTAAATAATGACGAGCTAGTCTTCTCGCAGCAGCTTATCAGCTATCTGGATAGCGTAGTTAAAGCGGCAGCTGACAGGGTTGGAGTCAGGTATGTTGACACACGGGATGCTTTGGATGGACACCGTCTTTGCGAAGCCGGACCAGATTCAATCGCGATGAACGGTATAACTGCCGGTAATGACCGTCCCTCAATACTGGGCGGGCCACTTGGCGATGAAAGCTACCATCCGAATAAGACCGGCTACCGCCTGTTGGAAGAAAAAATTCTGTCCGAGACAAGCGGTCTCTCCGCACTAATGCCAGCTGCCAACCCAACGGCTACCCCGCCAGACATATCGTCAAGCCTAGAAATTTTAAGCAATGCGCCCCACTCTGGCCGCCCAGCTAGCGCAATTCGATACGATCCGTCAATGGCCACGGATTTCGCCTACCGAGGCACCCCGATTCAAATCAACCTTAACGGAACGGCCCATTCTTTGGCTGCAGGCTCACCTATTAAGGCAGAACTGCATTCTAGTCCGGTGGAGCTTCGCACTTTCCAAACCGCCAGCGACCGCGATTTGATCACACAGGTCACGATACCTGCCGACACTGAAGCCGGTTATCATGTCTTGCACTTTTATGGCACGGATGTTGCGAACCAGCCAGTTGATATTTATAAGTCTATTTATATTGCCGCTACAGCCGATGATATAGACGGCAACGGAGTAGTGGATAGCCAGCAATTATGCGTTGGAGTCCCGGAATCAGGTCAAGACACCGATAAAGATGGAACTGATGATGCTTGCGACGGCTTTATTGGTCCTCCGCCAGTAGAAACCACTACACTAACGAAAGATCCAAACTCTAAACCCGCTAGCGATAATGCCAGCGACCCGGCTGATAAAAATTCTCCCGCGCAAACGGCGGTTACTGATCCGCAGACACAAACAGGCGAGAGTGGAATCAGTATAGCCAGTCCATCTATGGGCGCAGCGGCCACCAACGGAGGGGCGGTTCTGGCGGCCGAAACCACAGACCCTAATAACGATAGCCGCCAAGAAGACAGTACAACTACCCCAAACAGCCGCTGGTTTATAGCGGCCGGGCTTCCTGCCCTGGCAGGATTAGTTTATGCCTTTAAACGGTGGGCATTTTAGCTATTCGTGGTCGAAGCTGACTACGGCGAGTAGGGCGTCAGTTGGTGAAGCGTCCGGATCCTGAGAATAATCCTTATGTATAACAACTTCTTCGACAACTTCGCTTTGTGGCCTGTCTGCTAAAGCATCGCCCGGCACGATATCCGTAATAATAATATGTGCGTTATAGTCTTCTAGGTCTTCATGCATTTTATATGAGTAGGCATGCGCCAGCAGGTTGCGGTCATATATAGCTATGCGAGGATAGTCTCCACTTAATGCATAAAATGCTGGGGTGTTCTTATGCTGTTTTATTGCCCTGACCCAGCCGGTTTCGTTCATAGCAAAAATTGCATTGGGCCGTCTGACTGAGCTGTCGGCCTCATATAAATGCGAGGCGTCTAGTCCGCTGTAAATCGCAGCATCCGTATCAATGTTAGTTTCACGATGCAGTTTTTCAATTAACTGTTCGAGGAACTCAATGCCGTCAGTAGAGATATATCCCTCTGGCTTGAAGCGAATTTCTTTAATTTTGTTAGGTTTTTTTGTTTCGGGTGACACTAGTGGTATATTACCACAAAATCACTTAAAAAGCAATAGGTTTATGGGTTTAGGCTTCTTTGCGGGCGCGGGGTGTTTTGGCGTGCATGTTAGCCATCCAGATGCCGGCCACCAGCAGGCCGATGACGACACCGAGGGCGGCTGCCCTGGCGTGGAAGCGCATTGGCGCGATGTGCCACAAAAAGGCGGCTATGATGCCCTCGACTATGCCCCAGACCACGCTGGCTTCGGCTGATTTCATCCCGCCGAACCCCATTGGATAAGCTTTGCCATGCAGGCCGCTAAGATAGTGGGCGGCGCCGTTAGCCACTAAAAACGCGGCTATGAAACTTAGTATTAGTACGCTGACCATTTTTATCTCCCTTTTTTAATGATTTTAGATTAGCACTATTGCCCGCTTATGACTATCCCACCCCTGGCTAGCCGGATTATTACGAGGTAAAATGGGCGGATGGCACTTTCGATTGGGATTGTGGGGCTACCGAATGTCGGCAAAAGCACCCTTTTTAACGCGTTGACGGACGCCGAGGCGCTGGCGGCTAACTACCCTTTTGCCACGATTGAGCCAAATACTGGAGTTGTACCCATGCCTGACGGGCGGCTGAAAAAACTGGCAGAAATTTATAAGACGGATAAGATAGTGCCGGCCACCGTGCAGTTTGTTGATATCGCCGGCCTGGTGGCCGGCGCTAGCCAGGGCGAAGGCTTGGGCAACCAGTTTTTGAGCCATATCCGCGGCACCAACGCCATCTGCCAAGTGGTGCGGGCCTTTGATGATAATGACGTCCAGCGGGCCGGTTCCGCGGACCCCACGCATGATATCGAAATCATCAACACCGAGCTGGTTTTAGCCGATTTACAAACGGTTAATAACCGTTTACCCAAGCTCGAAAAAGAAGCCAAGGCCAACCCTAAACTGGGGCCCTTGCTGGAATTAACATTGCGGCTTAAAAGCGGGCTGGAGGACGGCAGGCTGGCCGGTTCATTCTTAAATGAAGAAGAGCGCGGGCTTATCCAGGATTTGCAGCTGCTTAGCGCCAAACCGTATTTGTTCGTATATAACGTGGGCGATGATCAGCTGGGAAACAAAGAGCTCCAAAGCGATCTGAAATCGATAGTTACCCCTGCCCCTGCGGTCTTTGTCGACGCCAAGCTGGAAAGCGAGCTGCGCGGATTGGATGAGCTGGACCGGCAAGAATTATTAAATAGCTACGGCCAGATCGAAAGCGGGCTGGTCCAGCTCATCCACGCGGCCTACCAGGCCCTGGACCTGCAAAGTTTTTTAACGGCCGGCGAAAAAGAGGTGCGGGCCTGGACCGTGCCCAAAGGCGCCACCGCGCCGCAGGCTGCCGGTGTGATACATACCGATTTTGAGCGCGGCTTCATCGCCGCGCAGGTAGTCGATTACCACGATTTAACCAGTGCCGGCAGCCTGGGCGCCGCCAAGGCCGCCGGCAAAGTCCGCACCGAAGGCAAAACCTACATTATGCAGCCCGATGACGTGGTCGAATTCAAATTTAATGTTTAATTATTCTGATACGTACGAGCGGCTACGCGAAATCAGATGGTTGGTGTAAACCGGCGGCGAATAGCGCCTTGAGCCGTTCATAGCGGCGAAGCCGATATGTTTAGGCAGGTGCGGCTTAGCGGCTTGCGGCATGTGCAGGTTGTGCGGCAGCTGCGGCGGAGTCGGGCCAAAGGTGGTCGCCAACGGCGGCCCGGACGACTGGGCCTGCCCGGCTGCCGGCGCGACACCTAGCATTGGCGCCGGGACGGCTTGGCCGGTCTCGATTTTCTCCGCGACCTGGCGCAAATCCCATACCCGCTGTTGGACATAGGTGCATAAATCGCGCAATTGGCTGCGGTACTTGATGCTTGTGAAATTATGCTGCTTATTGAGTGTGTGGATATGGACCGTCAGATCGTATAAGCGGCTCGAAAAATCGATTTCGGAAACCATATCGTAGCGAGTGTCCTCGATGGTCATGAAGAAGGTCCGTTTATCTATTAATAACAACCGCAAATCGGTGGCGACCAACAGGGCGAAACCGTTAAAATAACGGCCCGGGGCGGCCGCTATGATCTTCTCGTGGTCCATCATAATATGCTGGAGTTCGCGCAATTCTGGATAAAACCATCGCGACAACCTTATCCCCAGCTTTGTGAGCTGGGACTGTAGAACGCTGATGTGTACCATTCACGCCCTCCGTTACATTTATATAATGGGCGATTTCCAGCCAGACGGCAGTAATCATTCCCGCAAAAAACGACTGATTTTTATCACTGATATTCATCACATAACACCTTGGTTTGTGGACACTATGACCGGAATATGTCAAAATTTAGGTATGCTGGCGAGCGAGAGACAGGTCGCGGCACTGGTGAAGCTCTTTAAAGGCGGCACCAAACTCACCTACCGCAAGGGTGAGTTCATTATCCGGCCAGGCGAGGCGAACAGCGCCGTTTTTTATATAGAAGAGGGTTTGGTCAAAGCTTATAACATCAGCAAATACGGCGAAGAGAACCTGCTAATCATTCGCAAAGAGCATGAAATCTTTCCTCTGATTTGGGCGATCACCGGCCAGGAACGGGACATTATTTACCAGGCGATGGTGCCAACGGTGGCCTGGCGCATCAGCCCGCAAATATATCTGACATTTTTACATAACCACCCGGCTGCCTTGCCGCCCCTGCTCGATATGGTGACCGAGATGTACCGCATCCATTCGGAGCGGCTTCTTAACCTAGAATATCGGACCGTGCGCGAGAGATTGATATCTTTTCTGCTGACAATGGCTAACCGTTTCGGGAAGGAATCGGATGGAAATATGACTATCGAGGTGCCGCTGCGGCACCAGGACATTGCCAGCAGCATAAATGCCAGCCGCGAGACGGCCAGCCGGGAGATCGCCGCGCTTGAACGCAAAGGTTTGATTAAACCCAAGAATGGCTTCATCGTTCTGCTGGACGTTCCGGCTCTGCAGAATTATCTATGAATTATTAAATGACGGTTGTCAGACCATAGTTTCGGGCGGGCGCGCAGGTAGTCCAGCGCGCCCGCCGGTTTATTCGGCTAAAGCAGGCCGCAGTAACTGGCGGTGTTGGGCCAAGGGCTGAAACCCTTGACGCGCCACGCTCTAACCGCGACCCAGATCTGCTCCATCGGCGTCCAGTTGTCAGCAGTGCCTTTATGGCGCAGTAGCCAACCGCCGTACATCGTTTGGAAGCTGAGGTCCATCTGCAGACCACCCCAATAGGGAGAGCCCGGATCGTTCCAAGCCCCCTCATAGTGGTGTATGCACAGCCAGGCATGAAGTAGCGGCGGCTGGCGGTATTTCTGCAACACGCGCCAGTTCTGCTTTCGAGCCCGGTTGACCTCTTGCCGCAGACTCTGGACGTCGACTGACGCCAGCTCGCGCCACGGCGTCCGGCTCTGGGGTACACCCATCACCCTTTGCCGATGGCGTGTTGCTTTCACGTACATCAGAGTCTTTTTGCGAAGCCTTCTGATTGTCGTTGCGTTAACTTTCTCGGCTGCCAGCTTCCGGCTGGTAGCCTTGACTGTCGTGCTGGTGTTCGAAGCTGAAGCCTCCCGAGTTGGGTTGCCTTGATCGTTCATGGCCATGGCGGGAACAACAGTGACCAGGGTCAGAATGACAGCGAGCGTCATTACGGTGAGCGTTCGCTTAGGCAATATGCAACTATCCCTTCAGGTACAACGGGTTCCCCGTGAACCCGTCTAGTCATCGGATCGTCAGGTTGAGAGATTCGCCGAGCTCCATCAGCGCCAGCTGGTGGTGAATCTCTAGGTGTGAGCCTACCAGATCGTGCAAGCCCTTTGGGCTTTCTCTGATAAACGTAATGTCACACCGTCGGTCTGACAACCGTCTCCGGTACCGTACTAACGGATACCTTTGTTGTCAAGGGAATATTTAACTTTTACTTCTTTCTTAACAGATAAAACCGTTCGAGATTACCCTTCGAGCCGCTGACATCACTGTCTGCCTTGGCTTGAATGATGAAATATTTTTTTGACCATTCCTCGAAATCTTTTAGGATTCGCCGGCGGATTGAATCGTTTTTGATCACACCTTTGTTGATGTCCCTGGCTCCGGCTTCGAACTGCGGTTTCACCATGGCGACGATTTGAGTGTTTGGAAGCGCTAGCTCACGTACAGATGGTAGAATTTGGCGCAAGCTGATGAAACTCACGTCGATGAACGCCAAGTCAGGACAAATATCTGTTTTGAAGTAGCGGATGTCGGTTTTTTCGTGCAGCTCAACTTTGGGGTTGGCGCGCAGTGAATGATGCAGCTGGTCAGTGCCTACGTCGACGGCAACAACTTTAGCTGCTCCGTGTTTAATCACGTAATCGGTGAAGCCGCCGGTGCTGCTGCCCACGTCCAGCACGACTTTATTTTTAAAATCAAGTTTCAGCTTGGCTACGACGCTTTCCAGTTTCAAAGCCGCGCGGCTGACATAACGCTCTTCTCCTCTGATTTCAACTGTGTCGTCATCACTCACCAGCACACCCGGCTTGATTACGACCTTACCGTTGACCTTGACCTTGCCCAGCTTAATATAACTTTCCGCCTGGCTGCGGGTTGGCGCTAAGCCCCTGCGGGCCAGCGTTATGTCCAGCCGTTTCTTACCCGAGCTCATAATCTTTGACCAGCGTTTTAATCATACGACCGCTTTTTTTCAGCCGCGCCTGCTTGACCAGCGAGAAGTTACTAATGAGAAGCTCTTCGCCGGGCTTCATGGCGTTGCCTTTTTGCAGGTGGTTACGCAGAGCAATGTGCGGCGTGTACTTTTCTCCAAGGTAGTCTTTTTGGTGGACTGGGAAACCGTTTTTCTCCAGGCTATGGAAAATGTCCCAGTGCAGGCGGTGCAGCTCGCCTGGGTCTTCGACGCTTTGGATTTCGAACTTATCCTTCTTGCCCCAATCTTCAACTTTGCCGGCGTTGACGATGAACACCTTGTGTTTTTTGGCTATTTTTGCCAGGACTTCGTCGAGGCGTACCGCGTCCCCACATGGGAACCACGGGACTATAGTGATGTGGCGGCCCCAGATTTCAAACTCCTCCCCAGGAGTATCCCTGTCGAGCATAATGACAACTAAATGCTCGTTCTTTTTGCTCAAGCTACTTGAGCCTTTCGCGGTAGGCGCCGGTTTCAGTGCTGACGCTGATGGTGTCGCCGGTTTTTATAAAAGCCGGCACTTTAATGGTTAGCCCGGTTTCCAGTTTGGCGTCTTTAGTGATAGCCGTGCTGGTGTCGCCACGCACGGCGTCTTCAGTATATTCAACTTTGAGCGGCACGTTTTTGGGCAGCTCGATATTGATAATCCGATTGCTAAAAAACTGGGCGGTGACGCTATCGCCTTCTTTAATAAAGCCGGCTTTGCCTTCTATGGCATCGGTGTCCAGCTCGAATTGTTCATAGCTGCCGGGATCCATAAAGTGGTGGCGGCCGGAGTCGCTGTACAGGTATTGCATGGTGCGGCTCGACACATCGGCGTTATCGACCGTGTCACTGCCGTGGAAAGTTTTGGTAAGCACTTTGCCATCTGTTAGGCTCTTGATTTTAACATTCACGGTCGAGCCGCCCCGACCCATCACTTTTTGGCTGTATTCGACTACCCTATACGGCACGCCGTCCAGCTGGAAAAGTGTCCCTTTGCGCAAATTTGTAATCGATAACGCCATTACTTCAGGTCTCCGATTAGTTGGTCGATTTGGGCGCTCAGCTGGGCGACGTCGGCCGGGCCAAAAACATCGGCTTCGCTAGCTTTTAGGATGTTTTGCCGGGCTTTGGCTAGCCATTTTTTAGCGGTCTTAGCGTTTTGTTCCTGCTCCGGTCGCTCTTCCGAGAATTCATAAGCGTTCACGTAAATCCGTATGTCCACCATGTTTTGCCGTAGACCAGCGAGCGCCTCGCGGTATTTGCGCTCAAGTTTTGTCTGGTCGGTATTACGCAGGACTTGTCTGATATCAGCCTCCAGCCGCTTGACCCTTATTGAAGGGCCGCTTAAGTCATCCGTCCAGTTATTCCTAGCCATCAACTCCATTATCCGTTTTCTGTCCACTGTTTTCCACGCGTTTTCAGTTAGCTGTTTTCAATGCAAACCGTTAACAGGTCACGGCAAACACAAGGTAAACGGTAAATTGTAAACCGTAAACGGCTTTACTATCCATTGGATACGAACGGCAGTAAAGCGATGTGGCGGGCCCGCTTGATGGCCCGGGCCAGCTGGTGCTGTTTGCTCTCGGTCAGGCCGGTGCGCTTGCGCGGTTCAATCTGGCCGTACTGGTTGATGTAGCGCTGCAAGGTCTTAAAGTCCTTGTAGTCAAAATAGGCTACGTCTGTCCTGTGCTTAAAAATCTTCGCCATTTTATCCTTCTAAACTCTTAAGTTCCAAAATTATTTCTTCCGCCAAGATTAGTTCAGCTTCTTCTACACTAACCCCAAGCTCCTGCATTATACGTTCCACTTTTGCATTAACACGAGCTTCAGCCTCCGGTGAGTCATCTTCCCAGCCTGGATTATCGGGATCCGAAACCCGCTGATCATGTATGGCTCCACTTATAGCATCCCTTCGAATGTCGAGCTGCTCACCCGCGCTCAAGGGAAAATCTTCCTTACTCATGTCTAGAAGGGTATGTCGTCGAGGTTGATGGGCTCGTCGCCAATGTCCTCGATGACCACATCCTCTTGTTTACCTTTTTTAGCTGACGGTTTGGCCTTGGCTGGCGCCGGCGTTTGATCCATATCGTCATTACCAGCCGGCGCTCCGCCGCCGCCCGGGCCGCCCAGGAATGTGACGTCCTGGGCCACGACCTCGACTTTGCTGCGTTTTTGGCCATCTTGCTCCCAACTGCGGCTCTGCATCCGGCCGTTAACCAGGGCGGCCCGGCCTTTGGTGAGATACTGGGCGACCCGCTCGCCGAGAGGCCCCCAAGCCACGATATCGATGAAATCAGTGGCTTCCTGCCAGTTGCCGTCACTGCCTTTGTAGCTACGGTTCAGCGCCAGGCTGAAACTGCAAACACTTGTGCCGTTCGGTGTGGTGCGCAGCTCGGGGTCGCGCGTCAAATTGCCCATTAGAATCACTTGGTTAAAACTACGTGCCATCTCCTACTCCTCTTTCCCTTCATTATCATCTTTTTCATCGTCATTGTCGCCTCGCTCGGCGGCTTTCTTAGCCAGCTCGGCCCGCTGGGCCTCGGCTTTGGCCTGCGCCTTAAGGTCCGGCCGGGTGATTAAAAAGCGGATGATTTCGTCGGTGATATTAAAAGTTTGTTCAACCTTGGCAACAGCCTCCGCCGGCATATCCACCGTATAAAAAACATAGACGGCGAAGTCCTGCTTTTTGATAGGATAAGCCAGCTTGCGCTTGCCCCAATTATCCGTTTTGGCGATTCTACCGCTGTTATCAGCGATGATTTTTTTGACGCGGCTCTCGGCTTTTTCCAAATCTATCTCAAGATCCGGATGATATAAAACCGCCACTTCATAAGAATTATTGATTCCGAACTCCTTCCTCTGGTTATAGCCCGGGCGCCTGTGGAGTGCCCCGAGCCGAATTAGCCTTATGCTGCCTGTAATTATAGCTCATCTACCCCTGTTAGTCAAGCGGCAGAGTGGACTCAGGCCGCTATTTCTAGCCGGTCTACCGGTGGTTGCGGGGCCGGTCTATTCACTAGCTCTATGGGCTGGACAATTGAAACAGGATCAGATTCATCAAGCAGTAAAGTATTACTAAGATGAAATAGTCTTTCTAGCTTCGGCATCCTAAGGGGATAATATAAATCCTCATGTCTAAGTTGCTGGTCGGCTTCGCTTTCGAGGCTCTTATTCCCCAGAAGTTGAGCCATTCTCTTCATAGCGCTTGATAGTACTAATTTGGGCGTTATCTGGGGATTATCTAAAATAGAAACTGATTTTTCTAGTAGTGAATCGAAGTGTTCTACCCTTTCACTAGGTGTTATATCCCTTACCTCAGCCGGAACTTTACCGGGGCGTGCGAATACTTGAGCCTGTACCTCTGGGTGTACGGATACAATCTTCCCAACTAGAGCGGCTCCTATAATGTCGAGGTGCGCGAAATCCTCTAGGTTCTTACGTACTACTTCTTGAGGAGGCGGAATTACCACTTCATCCATTTCATTATGTAGCTTAATCTCCTGTTCCCGACGCATAATAATTTGGTTATAAGAAATACGCCTCATCCAGTTGAGCGAGAAATCTTTTTCTTCTGGAGGCACTCCTGCCTGGCGATATGCCGTTTCGGGAAAATATATGTGCTGATTCACATAAAACCCATTGCAGTTATTAAATGGTAGGACTAGGGGCACAACTTCTGGCGGATCAACAAGATAGGTATGGTAGCTTTCCAGTTTTATCAACAGGCTCTCAGTATGACGTGAGAAGCTAGTCACTCGTCCTCCCTACATAAGATAAAAAATCCGCGCTTGAAAGCGCGGACGAATTATCTTCGTGCTGTGTGATGGTGGGGTGTGCTTCTACTCCCCGAGGCATGTGTGTTTTCCTGCCATGTTTGTTTGACCTCTGCCCTTATAATAAAAAGCTTATGCCCGCTTGGCAAGTTTTTTTCGCTTATCCTTGTGTTTTTATAGATTATATTGTATTTTTAGCTCAGCCTAAGGTGTAAAGACCGGACGGCCGGTCTTTAAGCGTATAGCTCAACTCGAACAAAGGAGGAGGTATGAAGGTGCAAGCCGTTAGCACGCGGCGCCATTTCGCAAACCTCCTCTGGTATCTGGGGAGGCCTTGGCTGTACAGGCTATGGGTCTGTAAAGAACGCTGGCCGAAGCGGTTTAGCGGTCTTTGGAACATGGTCCACCAGCCGGAATGGCAGAAAAACACCGCCCAGAGCGCGTTACTCTGGCTGGCGACAACCGTGGCCATTTTCCAGATTGCCCACCGGACCGGGCATGGTTTCTGGGTAAGCGTCTCGGTCAGCCTTGTGGTAGAGGCGATCGGTTTCACGGCCAACAAGCTGTGGATCTGGCGCAAGCGGCAGGTCGGCGTGCCCAAAAGCGGCGTGCGGAACTTCGTGCTGTGGGGCGCGACATTCGGGCTCAACTGCTTCCTGGCGTGGTTGATCATCCCAAGAATAGGGCTGGAGGACGCCCGCGCGGTGATGGTCGTCTACGGCGTCGGGGCCAACCCGGTGCTGTTCAAGGCCAGGGACAAGTTAGTTTTTGCCGAAGCCAACATCAAGGAGGCGGCAGCAGCCTGGATTCGGAAGGAAAGAGCTGTAGCGGAAGTGATGCCTCGCTTCATGAGGTACTAAACGGCACAACCCGGTCGCGGAGGACCGCCACCGGGTTGTGCCTGAAAAACTTTTATTCAACTTCGATTTCGTCGTAGACGTCGCCGGCGTCACCGGTTTCGGCCGCGGCCATAGCCGGTTCGGCGGTTTCTGAGCCGCCGCCAAACACCTCATCGGCGCTGCCGACTAGCACCTCACGCGGACGGTTGGTGCCGTCGCTCATGGCGATTATTCCCCGTTCTTCCATGATATCCATCAGCCTGGAGGCCCGTCCGTAGCCGACCCGTAATTTGCGCTGCAGCAAGCTGGTGCTGGCTTTGCCGGCGGCGACCACCACCTCTACGGCATCACGCAGCGTCTCGTCATCGTCGCCGCCGGCATCGGTGCCGGCCACCATGCCGCCTTTGCCCAGCTGGACCGGCTGGCTGACGACCTCATTATCATAATTCGGCGCCCGCTGGCCGCGCAGAAAGTCGCATAACTTATTCGTCTCATTGCCGGTTATCAGGGCTCCCTGGATGCGCAGCGGCTGGGGCTGGTCAGTGGTCTTAAACAGCATGTCACCTTTGCCCAGCAGTTTTTCGGCCCCGCCCTCGTCCAAAATGATCCGGCTGTTCACCTGGTCCTTGACGGCAAAGGCGATCTGGGCCGGCACATTGGCCTTGATGAGTCCCGTCACCACCCTGGCCTCCGGCCGCTGGGTGGCCAGCACCAAGTGGATGCCGGCGGCCCGGGCCTTTTGGGCGATCCGGGCGATCAACGCTTCCACGTCGCGGCTGGCGATCATCATCAGGTCGGACAGCTCGTCAATCACAATCACTATATGCGGCATGCCCTCTTCTTGCTTGAGGGCATTGTATCCCTGGATGTCGCGCTGCTTGAATTCGGCGAAGGTCTTTAACCGGCGTTCCATCTCAGCCACCGCCCATTTAAGGGCGCTGATGCACTTTTCGGGCTCGCTTATAACCGGCGCTAACAGATGTGGGATGTCATCGTAGGGAGCCATTTCGACGTGTTTGGGGTCGACCAGGATCAGTTTAATATCAGACGGCGAATTGCGGTAAAGAAAGCTAGCGAGGATGGTGTTGATCATCACCGATTTACCGGATTTGGTCTGGCCGGCTATCAAAAGGTGCGGCATCTCTTCCAAATCGGTGTAGACAGGCTCCCCGGCGATATCCTTACCCACCACGAAGTTAAGCGCGCCGTTGGACTCGCTCCACTCCGGCAGGGCTAGCAGGCCGCGCAGCGTCACAGTGGCCGGGCGGAGGTTGGGGACCTCGATACCGACTGCCCGCTTGCCCGGGATAGGCGCTTCCATGCGGATACTGGTGGCGGCCAGGTCCAGTGACAGGTTGTTTTCCAAAGCTGTCAGTTTAGTGAGCTTAACACCTGTGGGAGGCTTGATGGTGAACTGGGTGACGCGCGGGCCGACATTAGCGCCTTCTATCTCAACATTGATGCCAAAGTTAGAGAATGTGTCTTTGATAATCTGGGCATTGCCTTTCACATCGCCGGCGTCAGCTTTATCTTGCTTGGAGCTGAGTAGTTCGAGCGACGGGAACTGCCAATCGGGGTCTTTGGCGGTGGTCAGGGCGGCGTGCTCGGCGGCCACCGGCGCCACTTTAGCGGCGCTGGCCCTCAAGCTTGGCATAGCCCTCCCTGGGGTGCTGTGGTGTTCGATCGGCACTCCTTCGTGCACCTGGAAATCGCTGCCCATCTTTTGCTTGAGCGCGCCAAGGTCTTCGGCGTTGCCCTCGCCCTCTTCGCCCGGCTCGTGTTTAAATACTTCTAATAGCTTGAGCAGCGACCGGGGGTTTATGGCGAAGGTGAACATGAAAGAAAAAATTGTGAGCAAGAAAAATACCAAAGAGGCCAGCATTTTACCGAGAGCCCCTTCCAAAGCATTGCCGACCGCCATGCCTACCTGGCCGCCGTGGCCGCCGCTGATATTGCCCAGGTTATCGACGTGTATAAACGCCGTGTGGAACCAGCTGGCTAAAAATACCAGCAGACCGAGAGTGCCGATCATATTAGGCAGCGGGATACGCTGTTCTTCGTTAATAAATTTAAGTGAACCCAGATAAATCAGGGCGAACGGCGCCGCCCACGTGGCCGCGCCCAGCGCCCACCAGAACCCATGCCAGACGTCATGTGGTACTGGCGCGCTGATAAAAGCCCCGAACAGTAAAATCAAACCAAAAATAATAAGAGTCACCGCGGCTATGCTGCGCCAAAACGCGCCGTTCTTGGCGGCTTTTTCCTGCTTTTTCTTTTTTTTGCTGCCGGCCGGCCGGCCTCTTTTTGCTTTTTTGGCCATGTCTAAATAATTATACTCTTTAAACCACTCATACAACAGAGATGAGTGTTGTGGTAATTATAACACGTTTATGCTTACTGTGTCAAGCAGCTTTGAGGTCTTCTAGGCTATACTGTCCTGAATCAAGGGCTTCGATATCAGCTGTAACCTGATTGAACATTTTCATTTGATCCGAGCCCGATATGCACGGTATAAGCTCGTCGGGTACTTCGCTTACCAGTGTCAAGGTTAGGAAGTCGCCGAACTCATCGCTGTCATGAACTTCAACAATATTAACCACAGAGCCAAGGTCGTGACCCTGGTACCACACGCTGCCGTATTCATGCTCATTACCGCGGTTGTCCTCCTCGGTTACCATTTGCTGAGACTTAACTTCTGAGTTAGTCAGCTCGATAAGATATACTCTCATAGCCCAGGAACCCTCGATACCGTGTTTTTTGTATAGCTTCGGGCCCGCTGGAGATAGGGGCACATCAAAATTAAACTTTTCACCCACCGCGGCCATCCTTTTCACTTGGGAAATGCCGTCAATCAGTTGCTGAGCACAAAACTCAAAACCGGTATAGCCAGGATCTTTCCTGCTCTGGTACTCGTAATAGTCAAATATATCCTCTACGGTTTGAGGGACTGGTGGCTTTTCAAAAGGTACTAACATTCTGGATTTCTGATTTTCGCTCATTTTTTGCCCTTTTGTTTTCAGCCGTTTATTTTACAAGTTGTGGAGACTGATTAAGTTTGATTACACTCCCGTAATAATGAGCTGTCAATACCAAAACCTGTGTTTAAATGAAGTATATGGCTGTGAAGGTAAAACGGGTATATGAAACACCGTCATCTGATGACGGCTATAGAGTGTTAGTAGACCGGCTTTGGCCGCGCGGCGTCAGCAAAGAGAAAGCCCGGCTGGATGCGTGGCTGAAAGAGGTTGGGCCATCTAACGAACTGCGGAAATGGTTCGGCCACGATCCTGCCAAATACGATGAATTCAAAAGCCGCTATTATAAAGAGTTAGATGCCAACCCGACGGTAGCTGAGCTTAGGGATATCATCAAAAAGCAAAGTACAATCACCCTGCTTTATAGTGCCCACGACGAGCAGCACAACCAAGCCGTAGTGTTAAAAGACTATTTAAATTGAAAATGCCGGCGATGGTCCCCGAAGGGACCACCGCCGGCTTACCCCACCGTCCTCGAAAGGAACGGCCCTTCACCGCGCGAGCGCAGACTCGCGCAGCTCTTGTGGGCTTTCGCCCGAAGCCCCGGGGCCGGAGTCGAACCGGCATCTCTTGGTTTTTAGCCAAGCGCTTGTCCAAAGACTCAGCCGATCGCAGGCGAAGACGCCTACGAACCGAGGCCACCCTCTAATCGCGTACCCCTTCGGGGCTAACCTTGATGTGTTCGATTCCCCGCAACGTACTCACGGAGAACTCACTATTGACCTTTACGGGGTCGCTCGTGAGCCCATTGGTGGGCTCAAGTACTACCCTGCAAAGATGAAGTAATCATACTCCCTGCTCTATCCTCAAGCAAGCACAACCAAAATACTTAACAAATCAAGTATTCTCTACTATTTATCCTCGGTTGCTTAATCTAGACTTATATTGTATAGTGTGATTACTGTCACCTGGCTCATCAACCATCGACATGCATATATGCACGATGGGTAGTTGATTGAACTGGTCTGATCACTGGTCGTTTGGTTATCTCATTCTGGTAAGGACAACGGGTGACAGTGCATCCCGTCCCTACTCCAGAAGGAGGTGTCCAGCAATGGACGCAACCGAGACCAACCTCACCGGCGTAATCGTCGAGTGCGGGATCGACGACGAGGCTCTTAGGGGGCTCGTCGGCATGTCCACTCCGGCGTGGCTGGAGAGGCACGGCAAGACCAAGCTGGTGATCCGCGAGAACCAGGTCCACGACCTGGTGCCGGTAGACGTGGAACTCGTCCACCTTGAACTCGTCCCTGACGGGTTCAACGACAAGTTCCACTTCCGGGCGCAAGCCTGGGTCGACAACCGGCAAAGGGCGCTTACGGGCGAGCTTCAGATGTCCGCCCCGAACCGCTCAAACCGCGGACTCGTCAAGGGCTACTGAAGCCCACCACCCGAGTAAGGGAGAGGCGCCGGACCGGCGCCTCTCCCGCTCGGGTTTCTTTTATTATGGATTGTAAGCGTGCCCCGTCTTTCGCACGAGACAGGCGGCGGCGTTGGATTAGATGTTGTCAAAACGGAGCGGGCTTGGCCTCCTGCGGCCTGTCTGACGAAGAAAAGACTGCTGGGAGCAGTCTTTTCTGAGGAGTTCCGCAGGCGAGCTCGGTTTTGACAATCAGATAGTCAAGCCGGCGAACGTCTCGGAGAAAGATGGGGCGAGCGGTTAGTCGACGCGGGCGTCTTGATTCAACAGCCTCTGCCTCATCTGCGCGAAACGGCGCTGCTGCTCCAGGGCTATTTCCTCCGGCGACTTTTCCTGCTGCTCGCCGTTGCCATTAGCCTTATGCAGGTCATTGTTGGCCTTTTCAGAGCGGCTGCCTATCACGTTGACAACCGGGATGACAATCGGACTGCGTTGGGTGCGCTCATACAGAAAATGAGTGACGTAGTCTTTCAGCTCGGCTTTGAATCGGTCTAGGTCAACTCGCTTATAGCGCTGCTGGACAGCCCGCCGCAGTTCGGCGCGGAAGTCGTTCATCAGCTCTTCGTTCTCTTTCATGTAGATGAAGCCGCGGCTGATGATGTCGGGGCTGGTCAGCAGGCCGCCGGTCTTTT
This sequence comes from Candidatus Saccharimonadota bacterium, assembly GCA_025934715.1. GTDB lineage: Bacteria > Patescibacteriota > Saccharimonadia > Saccharimonadales > UBA10212 > JAIFWC01. Next base: position 4,612 of record JAICWR010000013.1, on the reverse strand, counting down.
TATCGACCGTCAAGACAACCGTAACCATTCCCTCTTCGGCCAGTAGCACACGGTCTTTGACCACTATTGTGTTCACAGTGGCGCCGGTCTGGTCGACCAGCACCGTGCCGTGTGGTACTTCGCCGTGGACTTCTATTTTTGACTTAGTCAATGTGACAATCTCGCCGTTTTCAACGTTGACACAGCTCTGACGAGGGATCCCCTGCTCTATCGCAATATCGATGTGGCGCTTTTTAGTACGATATGACCCCCAAATTGGCATGAAGAACTTTGGTTTGACTGCCGCAATCAGCTCCCCGGACTCGTCCATGCTGGAGTGCCCGGATACGTGTAACGGTCCAACCCCGTCAATTTCGTGGGTCTGGTGTCTAAACACGTGCACTCCCTTGCGCATCAGATCATCCACCATTTCCCCGATTAGTGCGTCGTTACCGCTCTCGGGAATCGGCGTGCTGGACAAAACTACGGTGTCCTGCTCTTTTAAGTTCACATGCTTGTGTTCGCCCATACTCATGCGCACTAGCGCGGAATTGGGTTCGCCTTGCGAACCTGTGCAAACAATCACTACCTTGTCGTTTTTAACGTTGGCTACGCTGGCGATCGGTATGAAGGTGCCTTTAGGAATCTTCATAAATCCGTTACGCACCGCCATCTCGAGTGTGCTGATCATGCTGCGGCCGTCCATGGCGACTTTTAATCCATGATGGACCGCGGCGTTAACTATCATCTGTACGCGGTTCATGTTGGTGCTAAACAAACCGATAAAAATTCGGCCGGGAGCGGCTTCCATAATATCGATAAAGCTTTGTTCGATGGTACTCTCGCTTGGGGTACGTCCTGGACGCTCAGTTGAGGTTGATTCGCTCATTAGCAGCAGGACACCTTCTTTGGAAAGTTGCTTGATGCGGTCCATGTCTGTTCTTTCGTGGTCCAGCGGGTTGGGGTCAAGTCGGAAATCTCCGGTATTGATTAGCCTTCCCACTGGGGTATCGACCACAATCATATTACTGCCGGGTATTGAGTGTGTTACACGGATAAGTTCAATGTAGAATTCACCAAGCTTTAAGCGCTCGTGCGTATCTTCGTTCATGGCAACGGTTTTAAGCTCAAATCCCTCCGGCATCGGCAGGCCGAAGTTCTCGAAAATTTCTTCTACCCGGCTGACTGTGAAGCGGCTTCCATAAACCGGTACTCCTGGGTATTTGGGCAGGATGTGGGGCAAGCCGCCGATATGGTCCAGGTGACCGTGGCTGATTACGAAACCTTTGAGTTTATGCTTAATTTGGTCAAGGTATGTGCTGTCGGCAATTCCATAGTTTATACCTGGTAAGTCAACCCCTAGATCGTTCCCGCAGTCTATGACTAGGGCATCATTTTGATATTCGATAACCATCGTATTTTTGGAACCGCCGCCGTCCATGCCGCCCAGGCCGATGATTTTCAGCCGCGGGCTGTCATCAATCACGTTGGCCCGGCCGCGGGCCGGTTTTTTGACAGCTTTTTCATCTGGTTCCTGGGTGAAGGATGATGCGTCCAGGTATTGGCTGGCCACGCGATTGGCGTCCTGCACGGCCTGCTTTTGGGCCCGCAGAGCGGCGCCGCGGGACACGTTCCGTCCGGTGGCAGTCCGCCCGTTGTCCTTGGATTTGCTCCGCTTGGGAGCTGGCTTTTCGTCTCTATTCATTAACTAAATTTTCCTTTCGTTTTTAAGTCTTAGAGATTTAATAATTTTCATTCACTTAGGTATTGGAGGTCGCTTTGAGCACCGCCGGAATCTTGGCGAAATCATCAATCAGCGTTTGGCGCATGCCACCGTTGTACAGCGCTGCCGCCGGGTGAAATAACGGCAGATAGACCTGGCCCTTATATCGTTTGGGCTGACCGTGGCACTCGCTGATGCGCAGTTCCGGCGGCAGCAGCACGCCCATGCTGTGTCGCCCCAGCGGCGCGACCAGCTTAGGTTTGATCACCTCGAGCTGGGAGCGCAAAAACGGCAAAAAGGCGGCTTTTTCATCCGGGAACGGGTCGCGGTTATTGGGCGGCCGATATTTGACGATGGTGGTGATGTAGATATCTTGGCGTTCCATACCGATCATCGCCAGCATTTCGTTTAAAAATTTGCCGGCGGCGCCGACGAACGGCAAGCCCTGCTCGTCCTCATTCTTACCTGGCGCTTCGCCTATAAAAACAATGTCGGCGTCGGGATTGCCGTCTCCAAATACAAGTTGCGTGGCTTCTTGGGCCAAATCCGGGCAGATATTCTGGCTTAGGATATCTGCTTTGATCTGATCAAGACGCTTTTGCTTATCAGCTTTGGGCATCACTTAAGTGAAAAACGCGAAACGGACGGCATTGACAGCTTGCTTAACTCCGTACCAGACGAAGATAATCCCCAAGGCGTATTCCCACAAGTGGGCGCTGTCGAGCGCTAAACTGATGAATCCGTAAGCCAAACCCAAAAAAACCAGGGCCAGCAAGCTCCGCACCCACCACGCGCGCATCAGGGCTTGCTGGCTGCTAAGGCTTTTAGTCTTTTTTGCCATTGCTTCCTTTCCCGTTAAGGTCGCGCTGGGCGGCTTTCATGGAAAGCTGCAGCCGGCCGCGATCGTCGATAGCCACCAGTTTTACGGTCACTTTGTCGCCCTCTTTGACAACATCACTCGGCTTTTCAACTCTTTCTTCTTTCATTTCACTGACGTGTACGAGGCCTTCTTTGCCGGGCAGGATTTCGACGAAGGCGCCGAAGTCCAGCACGCTAACCACTCGGCAGTTTTCATATATTTTACCAACTTCCGGCTCAGCCGTTAAGTGGCGGATGAATTGGATGGCGGCGTCGATGCTCTTTTTATCGGGGCTGGCTATCATCACGGTGCCGTCGTCCTTGATGTCGATTTCGGCGCCGGTCTCGGCCACGATTTTGTTAATAGTCTCGCCGCCCTTACCAATGACTTCGCGGATTTTCTCCGGGTTGATGGTAATCGCTTCAACCTGCGGCGCGTACGGGCTGAGTTCTTTGCGCGGCTCGAGGATGGTACCAAGCATATGCTTGAGGATTTCAGCCCGGCCGTCTTTGCCCTGCATCAGGGCTTTTTTGAGCGTTTCCACCGGCAGGCCGTGGACTTTCATGTCCATCTGCAAAGCAGTGATACCTTTGGCGGTTCCGGCCACTTTAAAGTCCATGTCGCCGGCAAAGTCCTCGGCGTCAGCGATGTCGCTCAAAATCACATATTTCGCCGCCTGCCCCGAGCCTGTCGAGGGGTCGGTCATCAAGCCCATGGCGATGCCGCTGACCGGCGCCTTAATCGGCACGCCGGCGTCCATCAGGGCCATGCATGAACTGCAAGTCGCGGCCATGCTGGTGGAGCCGTTTTGGCTCATTATCTCTGTCACAGAGCGGATAGTGTACGGGAAATCGGCTTCATCGGGCAGGACTGTGATCAGGGCCCGCTCCGCAAGGTAGCCGTGGCCGATTTCGCGGCGTCCGGGGCTGCCCAAACGGCGGACTTCGCCTACTGTATAGCCCGGCGCGTTGTAGTGGTGCATGTAGCGCCGCTCGCCCTCTTTTTCCATGGTATCTACCAGCTGGACGTAGCTCAGCGGCGCCAAAGTCACAATATTCAAGGCCTGGGTGACGCCGCGGGTAAACAGGCTGCTGCCGTGGGCCCGCGGCAAGATCTTGACTTCACTGGAAAGCGGCCGTATCTCTGTTAATTTGCGGCCGTCTGGCCGGATGCCCTCTTTAATAATGCCGGCCCGCACGTCTTTATGGACCGCCATGTCAAAGGCCTCATCATAAGCCGGCTTGGTAGCCAGGTACTCTTCCTCGCCAAGTTTTTCTAAAAAGTGTTCGTGCATCTGGGCCCGCAGCTGGCCGACCAGGTCGTTGCGCTCTGGATATGACGCCCGCAGCCCTTTGCCGAATTTGTCCTTGGTCCATTCATCGACGGATTTGATGATGTCCTCGGGCGGCAGCAACAGCTCGTATTCCTGAGGCGTTACACCAATTTTTTTAACCAGTTCATTCTGTAGTTCAATCGCCGGCTGGATAGCTTTGTGGGCGTAGGCCAAGGCGTCAGCCACCTCCTCCTCGCTGACTTCGCGGGCGCCGGCCTCAACCATCATGATGGCGTCTTTGGTGCCGGCCACTACCAGGTCTAGCTCGCCGTCTTCCAGCTCTTTGCTGCTTAAGAAAGCTTGGGGCTTGCCGTCTTTTAAGCCAACCCGCACGCCGGCGACCGGGCCTTCAAACGGCACGCCGGTCAGCGTAAAGGCGGCGCTCATGGCAATCATAGCGATAGAATCAGGCCTAAAGTCCGGATCCAAACTCAGCACAGTGGCCACGCCCTGCACCTCGTGGCGGTAGCCCTTGGGCCACAGCGGACGGATAGGCCGGTCTATCAGACGGCCGATTAAAATCGCCTCATCGGAAGGCCGGCCTTCGCGTTTGATGAACCGGCTGCCGCTAATCTTGCCGGCGGCGTAAAATTTCTCTTCGTAATCGATGGATAGCGGGAAATAATCCATGCCGGTGACCGGTTCGGGGCTGACCATAGCGGTGCCCAACACCACCGTGTCGCCGTAACGCGCCAGCACACTGGCGCTGGTCCTAAAG
>JAICWR010000019.1 GCA_025934715.1 Candidatus Saccharimonadota bacterium | reverse complement strand
CACCTTCAATATCCGTAAAATCATGGATGAAGGGAAGATATTGGTGGTCAATTTAAGCCGCGGGCTGATGGGCGAAGATAACGCCGGCATCCTGGGGGCTATGATGGTCACCAAGATCCAGCTGGCCGCCATGGGGCGGGCCGATATGCCTATGAGCCAGCGCCGGCCTTTTTATCTCTACGTTGACGAATTCCAGAACTTTGCCACCGATTCCTTCGCGACCATACTTAGCGAAGCCCGTAAATACGGCCTGAACCTGACTGTGGCCAACCAGTATATATCGCAGATGAGTGAGCCGGTGCGCGACGCCGTGTTTGGCAACGTCGGCACCATAGTTTGTTTCCGCATCAGCCCGGATGACGCGCCGTTTTTGCAAAAATATTTTGATCCGCAGTTTGAAGCCCAGGACCTCATCCAACAGCACTCGCGCTTTTTCGTGACGACAATGATGATAAGCGACGAAAAAGCCCCGGCCTTCTCCGCTAAAACCCTTAACCTGCCGCAACCTGCGGTAGACCTGACGGACCGTATCGTGGCGCTTTCCAGGGAACGCTACGCCCGCGACCGCGCTGAAGTTGAGGCCCTGGTGCGCCAAAATGCCGGGCTGGCCCTAGATACGGTTCCGGAGCCACCAAAATTGGCGCCAGCTAAACCTAAAGCCCAAGCCCAGCTGAATAAAGTTGAACAGCTACGGCAGCAGGAGGACCAGAATAAGCCCTTAAACAAAATCGTCGGTGCTAACATCCTCCAGGCTATGAAAGATGATTTAACCGCAAATGCCAGCTCTGAGCCGCCAGATCCTAAAAAACGGCGCCGGCGCGGCAAGCGGGGCGGGCGGAAAAACAAAAAGACATCGGGCACCGCGGAGCCAGCAGTCATTGAGCCGACTAAGCAAACGAACAATGAGCGCATCATCCACTTACGCTAGGCGCGTTCATTTAATTTTTAATCGTTTAGAACATTTTACGAACACTTCACGGAATAGGACGGGGAGAGAGATGGCCGCACTGGCTAAAGCCAAAGCAGGGAGCTAAAAGCCGTTCATAAATAAAAAAATAACGTTCGCAGAACCAAACAGGCGGGGCGGGGGCTGGAGCAGTGCAATATTAGCTCGTAGATATAACGTCGCACAATATACCTTTTACGACTCTGTATCTGGCGTTACGAGTTGATTAGCCATACCTCTTTTAACAGGGGTAAAGAGACGCGATCAGTCATTATTCCCAAATTATTTAATTCCAGCTCTTGGTCTAGATATATTTTTATATCCTAGAATGAATCGTCCTGCTCCAGCTCCAATGGGCTGTGAAATCTACAAAGTTTTCCACAAGCAATTTCACACATTTGACTTTTAGCACTTTCATATCGTTCTATATATTTTTCCCTGCCTACCCCGCTCCCCTGCTTTATTTGACAAATTATAATTCACTGCTTTGATATAGTTTTTTCGCGGTAGCCATAAAACTAAATAATTGAACAAAAACCGAACTAGAGTAGGGAGATCAGCTGTCTTTGGCGGCCACCTCAACAGGCCGGTTTTGGATAGTCATATAAGATACCACACCGGCAGCGGCGGCTAGTAAAGCGCTTAGTAGAATAGTGAACCGGAAGGTGCTCCCTGCTCCCGCCAGTCCAAGCAGCGCCACAACCACCAACCCGGAAACCCGGGATACTGCGTTATTGATCCCTGAAGCCACTCCTGAGCTGGAATTTTCAACCGAAGACATCACTGTGGCCGTCAACGGCGCCACCAAGAATGCCATACCGAGACCAAAAAGAACCGTCCTCGGTATTAGAAAGGTTATGAAATCATCGCCCGGGCCATAGTTCAGTAGCATAATGATTGCCACAGCACAGATTAGGGGGCCTGTAGTGATGAATAGCCTTGGACCGTACTTAGCGGACAAGGCGCCCATGCGGCTAGACAAGGCCAACAGCAGCACAGACACCGGCAACAGCCCCAACCCGGCCACAAAGGCCGAATAGCCCATCTTGGTCTGCAAATAGATGGGGAGGATGAAGGCAAAGCCGCCCAAGGCTCCGTACATTAAAAAAGTCATTATATTGGAGCCGGTGAAATTTCTTGATCTAAACAACGACAAGCGGACCATGGGGTCCCTATGCCGATTTTCCTGCCAGACGAACATGGCAATTAATAAAAAGCCGGCCGCCAGGGCTGCGATAGACCCTCCATCCCAATGGTTGGCGGCGCCTTCTATCAGCCCGTAGGTTATCCCTGCCAGGCCCGCCGTGGCCATTGCTGCTCCGGCTAAGTCAAGCCTGCGATTTTGTGGATTATGGCTCTCTTTGAAATTATTCATCGCCAGGTAAGCGCACGCCACCCCGAGTGGCAGGTTTATGACAAATATCCAGCGCCATGAACCGACACTTATGATGTAGCCGCCAAGCAGAGGTCCGATCGGGACCACCACTGACAGCCATGCGGACCATCGTCCGATAGCCCTCCCCCGCTCCGCCGCCGGAAAGTTGGTGTTGATGATCGCTAAGCCCCCCGGCACCAAGAGGGCGCCGAAAATTCCCTGGAGTATCCGAAAACCAATCAGCCAATTCACATCAGGGCTAAGCGCGCACAACAGTGAGCCAACAGTGAAACCAGTCAAGCCAATCAGGTAAACCCGCTTGCGGCCAAAGATATCGCCTAAAGAGCCGCCGATTAAAATCAACGAGGAAAGAAATAATAAATATGCGTCAGTGATCCACTGTAAATCAGAGAACTGAGAATGAAATTCAGCTCCGATCTTTGGCAAAGCGAGCGCCACGACCAGCCCGTCTAGCACCGCCATGCCGCTGCCGATTATCGTGGCGATAAGCGTCAGCGTTTTCCTATCCATGGAATAATCATACAATAAATGCGTTAGCTGTATAATGGTAGCATTGTTAACGGAGTGTTAGATTATGAAAAAAATTGTGGCCGCGCTAGTGGTTATAGTCATCGCCGTGATCGCCTGGCTGGCGTTTGGCGGCTCTAATGGCAGCAATAATGGAACTGCGAATTCCAGTGGCTCCGGCCAAAATAGGCAGCCGGCTGCGACCAACTCCGTGACCATCCAAAACTTCTCCTTTAATCCGGCAGATATCAAAATTAAAAAAGGCATCAAGGTCACTTGGACCAACCGCGATTCAACCGGACACACCGTGACAGAAAATGATGGCCAAAATGGGCCAGCCTCCCAAATACTAGGCAACGGCCAGTCTTATTCCTTCACGTTCAACCAGGATGGCACTTATCACTACCACTGCACCATACACACGGAAATGACCGGTACGGTGACAGTGGCAGACTAATGACTGGCCTTAGAGATTTTGACAGGGTTTCCACCGCCGCTATAACATCACTGCCACCTAGTATATCGCCAGTGATGAGAGGCCTAAGTTTGATTGGCGAGCCGGTGGTTGTGTTGACGGTTGGGGCGGCCGGCTTTGTGTCAGCCGTGGCCCGTGGCCACAACCAGGAGCAGCTAGCATTTATTTTTGGTGGCATAGCATTCAGCCTGTGCACTTTTTTGAAACTTATCTTGAAGCGCCGGCGGCCGCACGGCCGAATCGTCAAGAATTTCGGCATTAATAGCTACAGCTTCCCCAGCGGACATGCTTACGGCACCGTGATATTTTATGGTTTATTCGCACTTATAGATACTCGGTACTTATCATCGCCGTGGGATGCTGCGTTCTCCTTGCTGGTCGCGCTTTTAATCTTTTTAATCGGAGTTTCGCGGGTTTACAATGGTGTCCACTTCCCTTCCGACGTGGTCGCCGGATGGTTTTTGGGATGTGTGTCGCTGACGGTGATTAATTGGCTGTTGTTTTAGTTCTTGGGAGCTTTGCCGCCTTGGCGCCTGGTTTTACTTAAACCCACCGCAACCGCTTGTTCACGGCTCTTATACTTACCGTGGTGTTTGTGCTCATGCATTTCTTTCTCTACATTCTTTTGGGCCTTGGGACCAAACTTCGTCATAACTGCTCCTACATCTTTAACCCTTTTAGGTTAAGCACTCCTGTTTATCCAGTCAGTTAAGTTCCTGACGGCTACTTGTAGAAGATCTTGCCGCTTACCCGGACATCCAGATATTGCGAAGGGGGCTGGTGGATCTGGCTGAAGTGGTGGCGGGCAGCTAAAAACTGGCCGGTTTCTTGCAGGGCGTCGCCGCCCAAATAAAATTTAACGTAATAGCCGGAATCTTTGGTGCGCAATTGCAGCTCCTGGGGCTGAGCCGGCAGAACCAGCGAAGCAATTGGTATCTTTGCGCGCCGGCACTGGTTCATGACGGAATTTATAAAATCGACCGCGTCGGAGCCCATCACCTGGCTGCCAGCCTTGGCTATATATCCGCTGTCATCAATGACATAAGGCAAGCCTTTTATCGGAAACGAAGCAGCCGGGCCGACCGCCACACCCGCCGAATCCACAATTAGCGAAGATTTAGATGAACTTAGAATGAAGCTAGGTTCAGCCACCGTCAGGTGCAAGACCGGCTGTTCGCTGAAAAAAGGCAGCTCAACCTGGGCAGCCGAAATCTCCGGGAAACGGCTTTGCAGCGCTTTGATGACGGATGTTTCATTGAAAGTGAGTTTATTGCGGTTTTGGAATCGGCCAAATTGGACGCGGCCGGCCGCAGCGTAAGTGGCTTTGGTGTGGTAAGAAAAATCATTGGCCTCAACCACCGGACTGGCTTTAAGCGCTAGGCTATACAACAGGCCAAGGACCAAAATGGCCAAAATAATCAAATCGAGAAAGACGAGTATGAACTTGCGGACCGGTTTCTTGGCCGGCTTCTTAACAAAAGGGCTGTTTGAAGATTTCTCTTTTGACCGGTAGTAGGTGTTGATTGGCGTCCGCTGCGACCGCGTCTGGGGCGCCCGGCTAGGATTTTTCTTACTAAATGCAGCCACCGGCTATTTACCTCTTTTAGCAACGTCTAGAACTATTTCGGCGAGTTTAGATGAAGCATCGGTTTTAGCCGTCGCGTAGATATTTCTGGACAACTGGAACCGCCGGTGATCGTCGCCCAACAAGCTTTTAACCAAAACCATTAGTTCGTCTGGCTCGACTTCATCGGGGGCTATGACTGCGGCGCCATGATCGGCCAGCTCCTTAGCGTTTTTAGTTTGGTGGCCGCCGGCCAGAAAAGGCGCTGGAATTATAATGGTGGCCTTGCCGGCGGCGGCCAGTTCGGCCAAAGTGGTGGCGCCAGCCCGGCTGATTATGACATCAGCCGCCGCGACCAATTGATACAAATCCTGGCTATAACTTAGGGCCAAAACCCGCTTGCGGGCCGGATCTGGAAGTTTAGTGTAGCCGTCTTTAACTGCTTGGGCATGCTTGGCACCGGTTATGTGGATGATGTACAGTGACAAGTCATTTTCCAATAGTTCTCGAGCTATTGACAGCATTAGTTCGTTGAGCCTTTGCGAGCCGTTGCCGCCGCCGGACACAAGCACCACTCGGCTGTCGGTGGGCAAGCCAAGCTTTTCTTTCATTTGCTTTTGCAGTCTGGGAGTGACTTTTTTAATTTGGCTATCAAGAGGGATGCCCGTATATTGGGTTCTGCTTTTGGGATAGGGATAATACCTGGCAGGCATGCCGGTGGCATGGATCTTGGCCCAGCGGCCCACCAGCCGGTTGGCTAAACCCGGAACCGTGTCGGAGTCATGTGTGATAATCGGAATACGAAGCAGCCAGGCTGCGGCACAAACCGGCAGCGCCACAAAGCCGCCTTTACTAAGGATCACGTCGGGCTTAAATCTTCTTAGGATTCGAAGCGACACCCACAAACTCCGCGGCAGACGCAATAGGTCCCTAAGATTCAGCACCATGGTCCGGGGAGCAAAGACACCTTTGGCGAAACCACCTTGGTAACGCCTGAACTTCCCGGCTTTAATAAAAGCCATGAAATCGAAATCATGGCTAGTCTGTTGCAGCGTGTCAAAGATGTCCCCCTTTTGGCCAATATAAATCAGCTCGCAGTTGGGTGAGCGAGATTTAAGCTCGCGGGCGAGTGACAAGAGGGGCGTTACGTGGCCGCCGGAGCCCCCGCCCGTCAAAACTATAATTGGTGGTTGGCGTTTCATTAGCATCAATGGCCGGTTCTACTAAACTGTAACTAGTATAACGTGAAATCTGAAAGACGATCCCCAGCGCAGCCGTTAGAAAGATCAAACTGGTTCCTCCCTGGCTGATAAGCGGCAGTGTGATACCCTTGAGCGGCAGTAATCCCACCATGGCGCCGATATTTATTGTCATCTGGACAGCCAGCCAGGCCAGTACGCCAGCGACTATCAGCTTTTGGAACATACCAGCAGTATGCTCGGCTATGCGTTTGAGGCGGGTTATTATCGCCCCATATACAACTATGACTATCACCGTACCGATGAAACCGAATTTTTCGGCGATGATGGCGAAGATCGAATCATTACCGGCCTCGGGCAAATAACCATAAGCTTGAACGCTATAACCTAAGCCGAGACCCATCACTCCTCCGCTGCCGACAGAGATCAGCGCTTGGCAAGCCTGGTAGCCTGTGGTTAGGCAGTCTTTTTCCGGGTGCAGAAAAGTGGCTAACCTATCGCGCCGGTAAGCGCTGGTGCTGATAGCCAGCACGGCTACGACCAGGGCGATGCCGCCCACCATCATAACTTTTTTTAAAGGAATACCGGCCACATACGCCATCAAGAACATCATGGCTATGATGACACCGGCGGAGCCGAGGTCACTTTGCAGCTTGGCCACGATCGCCGCCACCACCAGCAATAAGATGATGAGGGGTTTGAGCGTGGACTGGAAGTCAGCGATTTTATCCCGCCTATATTGCTCAGCTAAAAATTGCGCGACCCCGACCAGAAGAGCCAATTTAATCAATTCGGCCACCTGAAATGAAAAGCCGCCCAGTCGTATCCACCGGTGGGCCTGATACATCTGGTCAACGGGCATCACCATGACCAGCGCCGAACATAGCAGCGCGACCACAGCCAGGCTTTTGGCTGACTTAGGCCAGAAGCCAAGGGGCATGCTCGCCGCTGCGGCGAAGGCCGCAATGCCCAAAGCCACGTCAATCAATTGCTTGCTGACAAAGTAGCTTTGGCTGACATGCTGGCTGGCGCTCAAGCCCGGGCTGATCGAATACAGCACAATTAAGCCGAATCCCATTAGTAGCCCGGATAGCACTAAAAGCCAGTGATCTGGCTTATGACGCCTGACCGCGCCGTCAGAATAGCGCGGGCCAGCGGTGTTAAGCGGGCTTCGGCGCGCCATTTAGGGCCCTCCCAGAATGAAGAGGACCACGCCGATGAGGGCCACCACCTGACCGATCACCCAAAACCGCATAGTTACCTTTGTCTCGGGCCAGCCCAGCGCCTCGAAATGATGGTGGATGGGGCTGGACAGGAAAATTCTTTTACCGCCCCGCAGTTTTTTACTGAGGACCTGCACGGCCACTGAGCCAATTTCAACCACGAACACCAGGGCTATGACCGGCAGCAAGAAAACAGTGTCCGTTAAAAACGAGACCACGGCCAAGGCCGTGCCCAGTGCGAATGAACCCACGTCCCCCATGAAAAAGCGTGCAGGATAAATGTTGAACCAGGTGTAGCTCAGCAGCGCGCCGACAATTGTCATGCAAAAGCCGGCCAAACCATATTTTTTCTCAATCAGTGAAATTATCGCGTAAGCCCCAAAGGCCACCGCCGCCAAACCGCCGGCCAAGCCGTCTAAGCCATCCGTGATGTTCACAGCGTTCGCAGTGGAGTAAACCACCAAAACAAACAGCGGAATGACCCACCAGCCGATGTGCCATTGCCCCAGGAACGGAAAATCGACCGAATGCATGCCCAGTTTGCTATGCAGCCACCAGCCGCCGACGAGAGCGATAGCCACCAGCAATAACGACTTGACTTTCGCCCGCATACCGGCGATGCCGCCGCCGACGCCGCGAATATTGATAAAATCATCAAGCAAGCCTATCGCCCCCGCCCCGGCCATGGCCGCCAACGGCAGCCAAGTTTGTGAACGGCTCAGGTTGGCAGCGACAGTGACTATGATCGTCGAAAGAACGAATATCATGCCGGCCATGGTGGGGATGTTGCGCTCATGCTTGGCGGCGTGAAGTTTCTGATAAACCTTGGCTTGTTCTCCTGTTATTGAGGTTGTCCGGGCCCGCTTCCACCATTTACCCGTGAAGGCCATTGCCGTGTATAGGGGAGTTAAAGCCATACTAACCAAAAACCCAAAAAAACCAAACAGCAGGACCTGCTGGATGGTTTGGGAGTCTATCACTAGTGTTAAATTGGTCATTTTATTTTGGCAGGAACTTAACGCTTATTATACCACTTCCCCTGTTAGCATGCTATATTGAAGGTGATTCACATGCGCGATAGTTATAAGCATCACCCAGACCAAGCCCCGCCGGATTGGGACACCAGGCAAATCAAGTGGCAGGCCTCGTTCTTGCAGTCGAGCCAGTGGGGCGATTTCCAACGCCGATTAGGGAATAAGGTGCACTTTCTTGAGGATGAAGATTGGAGCTGTTTATCCATTGAACGCCAGACTCCTTTTGGCAAATATTGGTTCGCGCCCTATGGCCCCACCCTTGAGAAATCAGCCGACATCAAAGCCTGTCTGGCTACGTTAAGATCAGACGCGGGCAGAGCCGGCGCCAGCTGGCTGTGCCTGGAACCGCTTATGCCAGGCCAAGACAGCCAAAAAACAACCCTGGCCCTGGCTGAATCTGGAGCCAGTGAAGTACGATACCGCGAACCAAATTTGACCCGCGTCCTTGACTTGGATCCCCCATCGGATGAAATCTTATCTGGAATTTCCCAATCCACCCGTAGTTTTATTAGAAAAAACCAGCGCGAAGGGTTACTCAGCTTTGAGTCCTCCCGTGATCCAAATGATATAGGTTTGTTCATAAAAATGCTCAGGCATGTATCTAACCGCAACAAGGTGTTTTTCTTCTCTGATGAATATTTCCAAAAACAGGCCGAGGCATTGATGCCCAAAGGCATGCTCCGTCTAGAAGTGGCTCTGAAGGACAAGCAGCCACTAGCCTGCGCCCTTTTCCATGATTATGGAGAAACCACCACCTACACCTATGCAGCGTCATTGCCCAAGGCCCGCGAAACCAGCGCTTCGGCGCTGCTACTTTGGCAGGCTATACTCAATGCCAAAGCCCGTGGTATAAAGAAAATGGACCTGTTCGGTGTCGCCCCTGACGATAGCTCGCCAAATAACCCCTGGTATGGTTTCAGTTCATTCAAAAGAAAGTTTGGCGGCGAAGTGATATCCCACGCCGGCACCTGGGACCTGCCGCTCAGCCCGAAGTACCACATCTACCGCTCAGCCCAGAAATTACGCCGCCTCGGACGCTGACCGTTGTCAATGGCTGGTTGGTAAGACATTAAAATCATTTATCAGCATGTTGGTTATTTTGCCGAAAATAGGGGCGGCGGCTTGGGCCCCTTCTGATTCGAAAGTGTAAGGGTCTTTGACCATCACAGCTACGACGTATTGCGGCTTATCGCCTCCCACGAAGCCCACGAAAGTGGCATTGAAGTCGGTTTTGGAATAGCCCCCGTTAATGGCGACCTGGGCGGTGCCGGTTTTGCCACCTACGTTATAGCCCGGATGCAGCTGTGAGCTATAAATCGCGTAGTTGCTGTCATATACATACTCCATCAGATCGCGCAGTCCCGCCGCAGTGGATGGCTTAACGACGTTTCTCTTGACGATCTTTGTATCAAAAGAGTCAGAGGAGCCGTTCGTACCCGTTTCTTTTTCAACAAGATGCGGCTGGTAATAGGTGCCCCCGTTCACCACCGAAGATACGGCGGAAGCCATCTGGAGCATTGTCGCCGTCATTCCTTGTCCGAAGGAAGTGTTAGCGTACTGCAGGTTTAAAGCGGACCCCTGGTCCGGATTTGGTATGCCGCCGGCGCCTTCTCCCGGTTGTTCCACGCCGGTGGGCTTGCCGAGTTGAAAATGGTTCACTAGGTAGTCATGGAGTATATCCCTGCCCTGTTGGTCGTACTGGCCGCCGCCCAGTAGTTTGAAAACGTGTATAGCGCCGGTGTTTAGCGAGTCGCGCATCACGTCTTTAATCGTCACCGGGTTTTCGGGGATGGGCAGCACGTTTTTTATGGTCGCGCCATCGATATTCACATAGCCGGGGTCAGGGTAAGCTGAATTTGTCGTGATGACTCCCTTGTCCAGCCCAGTCGAAATCGTCAAAGTTTTCATGATCGAACCGACTTCAATCGGGTCGCTGACCGCCAAATCATTAAAAGCCGATATATCGGACACCTGGTAATACTTTGAGGGGTCATAGGTCGGATAACTGGCCATGGCTTTGATGCTGCCGGTGTTCGGATCCATCACTACGACGCACCCCTGCTTAGACCCCACCTTTTTCAGCTGGGCTTGCAAAATGTCCTGAACTTGCTGCTCCATAGCGGTGTCGATCGTCAGGACGAAGTTATTGCCGGCCACCGGATTTTTTTGGATGTTATCGCGGCTGGCCGCCAGCGGCACGCCGTTCACGTCGGTTATGGCTTTTAACATGCCCTGCTTGCCTGCCAGCTGATTGTTGAACTGCTGCTCAATACCATACTGGCCATTCCCGCTGTCATCTACGAACCCGAGCAAATTGGCCGCCAGGGCGCCCTGCGGGTAAACCCGGTAATCCTGGGCCTGAAGGCCGACGCCTGGCAGTCCGAGGGCTAAAATCTTACTTTTCTGGTTCTCGCTCAGCCGCTTTGCCAACACCTGGTACCGGCTGGGGCGGGTTTTTAGCAGCTGGCTATAGCGCCCTTCATCCCCGTTTGTTATGGCCGCCAGCTTGGCGGCGCTGGCATTGGGGTTATTCACCAGCGTCGGATCGGCGTAAAGCGTATATAATTTTTGGTTTAAGACCAGTGGCACCACATTATCGCCCTGGTGGGCGTAGATTATCCCCCTGTCAGCCGCTATGGTGTACTGCTTTAGTTGGTCGCTCAAAGCCGCCTGGCGGTAATGGTCGTGCCTGATTATCTGTAAATAAAACAAGCGCAGGACTATTATCCCCATAATCAGGATCACAGCCGCGTACAAAATTCGCAGCCGATGGTTAGTGCTGACACGGTGGGGACCGGCCGCTCCGCGCGGCCTGCTTGGCGCCATCTAGTTATTTTACTATTGGTTTAGGACACCGCTGGGCGCCACTGACACGAGGTTTTTGGCTGTATGGCTATCCGCCACCCGGTTTAGGGACTGCAGCCGGGCAGCTTCAACCTCTAGGCTGGCCTTTTTATCTTTGAGCTGGGATTGCTCCTGCTGGAGGCTATTGATGGTATATCCATAACCATTGGTCCGGGTGACTTGGGTCAGGTAAAGCAAACCGACCAGACAAGCCAGGACGATCAGCACGATCGTATTACTGATTGGCCCGAGGGCGCGGGCGCTGGCGCTGAAGCGCACCGAATTCTGGTTGCGCCTCACATAGCCTCGCCGGGATGCGGCAATGGAGCTTGAGTATGTCATTTTGGTATTTGTTTTTGTTTTGGAGGGCAGCACCAGGCTTAGAAAGGGCGTCTGTTATGGTGCTGCCCGTTTCATCCTTGGACCCTAGCGAAGCACTCGGACTTCGATGCGCTGGACCCTGGATCTATCCTTTACCTTGATAGGCATAGGAGGTTCCTGTTTTCCTTTCTATGGAATTTTTATTTTTACGGCGGCCCGCAGCTTGGCGCTGCGCGCTCGCGGGTTGGAAACAATTTCAACGCGGCTGGCGGTGACCGGTCGTTTGGTAAGGAGCTTAAGCTCGGCATCATAGGTGTCACCAGATTTGTCCGCAAAAAACCGTTTGACGAGACGGTCTTCCAGGCTATGGAAGCTGATGACGGCCAGCCGGCCGCCGGGTTTGAGCACGCCAGCCATTAATGGCAGCGCGCGCTCCAGTAGTCTCAGCTCGTCATTGACGGCTATCCTTATCGCTTGAAAGCTCTTGGTTGCCGGGTGAATTTTCCCCCGGCGGCCGGCGGCTTCAGCGATGATCGCAGCTAGATGGGCGGTGTCTTTGATAGGACGCCCGGAGATGATGGCCTTGGCTATCCTGTCGGCCCTGGGCTCTTCGCCATATGCGGACAGAATGTGGGCCACCTCATCCTCGGGATAGCTGTTCACTATCCTATCGGCGCTGAGGGCTTGGCCCTGGTCCATCCTCATATCCAGCGGTCCCGGACGGCTGAAAGAAAAACCCCGTCCAGGCTCTTCAAGGTGCGGTGAACTCACCCCAAGATCTGCCAAAACCATGTCAAATGTCCGGCTCTCGTCGGCCAGACGTTCCAAAGCGCTCAAAAAGTCAGACTCGATAACAGCTGCTCCCTGCGCCACGAATTTTTTTCGTAGCGCCTGGGCAGCCTGATGGTCTCGGTCAACCAGCCACGCCCTGTCGGGCGCACCAGTGATCCCTATGACCGCGGCGGCGTGGCCGCCGTAGCCGGCTGTCAAATCCAGGTAACTCTGGCCCGCCTGTGGGGACAGAAATTCTAAGACCGACTCTTTCAATACCGGCAAATGTACGATTTTTGGTGTTGGCATTTTTTTGTTTTTGTTTTGGTTCAGGATGCGGCGCAAGCCGCAAGGATGATTCCGTGCGTATTAGCCGATCTTTCACCTTTGGTTCAAGATCACCTAATCAGCAGCCAGCGTTTTGTTTTTGGGTGTTTTTTGTTTTTGTTTTCCCTGCTAGATTGCAGGGTTTTTAGAGGAGCTTTGGGCGCGAAACCTTACAGTTTCTTGCTTCAAGGCTCCAAAAGTTCTTTGTGAGAGACTTTTGTGAGGTGGAGTTTTGGGAGGTGTTACAAATGAAAAAGGTGCGAGGGTTTTGATAACGGTGGTTGCCCCGTTGTTGGCCACCGGCTGACTGCCAATTAGCCAACCTCGAGCGGGTGTGTTAATTGTCAGTTTTACCCGCCTAAACTTTCGAAGAAAGTTTGGTGGGTGAATCTAGCTGCGAATTGTCAAAGTGCTGGGCGATTGTCTATATCCTGTTCATGAGCCCCTGGCTTGCAGGCGCCAATAGCGCCCCGCTCTAATGGCGACGATTTCACGGTCGACACCGGCGTATTCCAGCAGGTGCTGCGGCAACTGGATACGGCCTTGTTTGGCGTCGATGTCGCTTTCCGCTTTGCCCATCCGAAAGCGGACGTTCAAATCAGCCGTATGTTCATCCAGGATGCTGCCCTGCAGCTCCGGTTCAACCTGTTCGTCCCAGACGGACTTTGGATATAGGTGCAGGTAATTTTTGAATCCACGGGTAAGGACTGCTCCTGAGGCGAACTCGCTGCGAAGCTCGGTCGGTAATGTCAACCGCCGCTTGTCGTCGAGCTTGCGTTCGAAGTAGTCTCCCATATGATTGTTCCCTGCTTGCTAGTGGTTTTTGTTTTTCGGTGGAGCGTAGCTATTTTGGCTACCCACTTTGTTCCACTGATTTTCATATTACTACCCACTATTACCCACAAGCAAGTTTTTTCTTAAGAAAATAATCGCGATTATACGGTTATTTTTCCACAGATAGGTCGGACACGCCCGGCAGACGCCAGATATGGGGTTAGCGGACTGAGCTTAAACGCTATTACCGACGGCCGCCAGAAGAGTAGGCCGACGTGTTTTTACCCCAAGGGTTATGCTCGGCATACCCATGATGTTCCATAAAATGAACGCCACTGGCGGTTAAGACGGCACCCACAGCAAGTGTGCCCAGAAACACTTTAACTTCGCTTCTAAGCCCATGGCTTGACTCAGGTCGGCTAGGCGCATGACGGCGCGGCCGTGGGCGCTGATGATCACTCACGCGGCGACTATTTGTTTCATCTGTTCCGTATTTAGCCGCAAGCGTGTCAAAATTTAAAGTAGGTTTTTGTTTTGCCATATATATACATATACTAGCACAGATTAGCAAAAAGGTCAAGCTTATTTGGAAGCTGATAGCTTTTCTATCTTGGCAGCGAACCACTTAGCACTGGGCCGGATAGTCCGTTTCATAGCGTTCTTCCGGTCGATATCTACCAAACCGAACCGGGGCCACCAGCCATCTGCCCACTCAAAGTTATCAAGCAGGCTCCAATGGAAGTAACCGCGGATGTCAACGCCTTCACTCATAGCCCGCTGCATTGCGATAATGGTTTCTTCCATCCACCATTGCCGGTACTGATCCTTAGAGTCAGCAACCCCGTTTTCAGATATGATAATCGGCTTTTTGTAGTGGGCCCAAGCCCGCAGCATCAGCGGGTAAAGGCCCTCCGGTTCCATATACCAACCGAGGTCGTTCAGGGGCGTTTTGGGATTTTCGCGTTTAAACAGGCCGGTGTAGTAATCGGTAAAGTAATAATTGAGGCCGACGAAGTCCTGATGGCGGTTAATGTGATGCAAAAACCACCAGTTCCAAAAATCACGCATCAGCTGCGTGGAAAACTCATCAATCAGGTTGTGGGGACGTTTAGCCTGGATATTTGCCAGCTGCGCGGCGATGCCTATCTGTATGGCCGGGTGGTCTTTTTTCAGTTTCTTATAAGCCCTTTTGTGGGCTCTGGCCAGATTGTAATAAACTCTGGCGGCCGTCAAGAAATTTTTTTCCTGGGGAGGCCAAGCGCCAGTCAAATAACTAAAACTTATATATACGTTCGGCTCGTTGAGGACGATTACATATCGCAGCAAGTGTCCGTACTGATCGGAAATCTTACTTACCAATCTATCGAAATACTTAAGATTGGCTTTCTTTTTGAAACCACCCCGGCGCGCAAACCACACCGGAACGGTCCAGTGCCAGATATTTAAGACCGGCTCGATATCCATCTCTTTTAGCTTTTCGATGTATTGGCGGTAATGTTCGAGAGCTTTTTCGTCCCATTGGCCTTCTTCCGGCTCTATCCGGGACCATTCAATACCAAAGCGGAAACTGTTGAAATTCAGTTTTTGGAGTAGTTCAAAATCATCTTTGTAGCGGTGGTAGTGGTCGGTTCCCCGGCCGCTGACATAGTTGCTGGGATTGGTTACCTCGGCCTTTATCTCTTCCCAGTTGGCCAAGTGACCGTAACGCTGCTGGGCGGTTTTGGCTTTTTCGGCGGCGTGGGCGAGCTCCCAAACGGTCCATTGGTTATGGTTGCCACCCTCAACTTGATGGGCGCTGGTACTGGCACCCCACAGAAAATCTTTAGGGAATTCTACTGACGCATCCTGGGCATCTTCTTGCATTTATAAATATTTTATCAGAGAAGGATAAGGTTAATAAGTTTGTTGCGGGCTGGGGCCCTTTTAGAACCCCAGCCCGTTTGACAATCCCACTTCCCTAGACGTGTCCGCCGAACCAGCTGACGTGCTGCTGGAGCAACGGCACGAGGAAGTAAAGGGCGAAAGCGCCCGTCACAACCCACATGAACGGGTGGATCCGACTCCACTCGCGCCGCGCGGCGCAGATCACGGTGTAGGTGATGAAGCCGAAGCCGATGCCGTTCGTTATCGAGTAGGTGAACGGCATGACCATGATCGCGAGCGCGGCCGAGAGGCCGATCGCAAGATCATGGAAGTCGATGCCGGCGATCTTCCGGCCGACTGGGTGGGCGGCGTCACCTGCGATTGACACAGATTCCTCTGCCTGGTCTTCGGATTCGGTCAGCGTCGAGATCATCAGCCAACCGACGACAACGAGCGCGGCGGCAGTGGCCTGGGCCGGCACCATCCCGATCAGCGGTGAGATGAACATGAACGGGAAAAAGAGCAGCCCGGCGACGACGGCCACCCAGCCGGTGCGGCCGCCGGCCGCGACGCCGGATCCCGACTCGATGAAGGTGGTCGCCGACGACGACGAAGCGAAGCCGCCGGCCATGGCGGCGGCGCCGTCCACGACCAGAGCCTTCTTGAACTTCGGAATGTTGCCATCCTTGTCGACGTAGCCGGCCTGCTTGCCGACGCCAATCGCCGTACCAGAGAAGTCGAAGAAATCGCTCAGGAAGAGCGAGAAGACCCAGACAAGCGAAGCGATGACGCCGAGCTGCGTGTTTGAGAACGAGTGCAGGCTGATGTTCCCGTGCAGGCTGAAGTCGGGCCTGGCGTAGAGATGATGCCAGCCCGGCCAGGTCGCCGTCGACATGCCAAAGGCGCGGTGGTTAGCGACGGACGAGTTGATGATCGTCGCAACGACAGTCGTGCCGACGATCCCCACGATCAAGTCGCCGCGGAAGCGGATCGCCCGCAGCGCGAACGTGAAGAGGATGCCGAAGATCGTGACGAAGATCGGCCAGGTCGTGAAGCTCCCAAGCGTCACCGGCTGGCCGGCACTCGCCGGGAGTGACTGGATGATCCCCGAGTTGTAGAGCCCGATGAAGGCGATGAACAGGCCAAT
>JAICWR010000030.1 GCA_025934715.1 Candidatus Saccharimonadota bacterium | reverse complement strand
AGAATCAAAATCAAAACCCAGTTGAAGCTCTTGTTTACTCTCTGCTCTTGGTTCATCAACCTGTTCAATAACCTGAAATGGTAAAACCGCACTTTCGACTTCGTTGGTTTTGCCATTCCATATAAGTTCAACTTCGCGTCCATCATCAAAAAGCTTAAACCGATACTCATCCGGCAGTGGCTTACCTTCTTGTAATAACTTAATTATGTCCCGGAGTTCATTCTCTGGAAGTTTCATTCTATTTTTGGATGCTATTAGCTAATGTATCGCCATGTACAGCCTCTAGGGTGATGATCACGCCAATGGACACACGGTGCGAACTTTGTGCCCTTCTTGACGCGGTCACGTGTACCCGGATACTGTGTGCACTCGACGATTCCATCGCGAGGTACAGTGTCGCCAGGTTTGTACATAAAACCTCTCCTTTCTAACCCAATTATATCTCTGTTATTTGAATAAAGACAGGGTCGTCAATAAACTGGCAGGTTCTCGGCTTCGGCCTCTTGCTGCAGCTTGTCAATCATGCGACGGCGCCGTTGGGCCCTTACGCTATGGATGTAGGATTCCGCGAGATGTCCCGCCGCAACGAACCCTAGAGTACCGGCAATAAGTGCCAATTCGTACTTTTCAGTAGGCCAGATCTCGCCGCTTTTATTAGCGCCGTAAGCCTGGGCACCGGCAACCGCCGAGCCGCCTAGGGTAAGCAGTGCGTTTTTGACGCTTTCATAGGCTTTATTCTCAAAGGAAATGGCCCTTTTTTGCAAGCCGTCGATAAGTGTCTGCACTTCCTCTTCATCTTGTGTCAGATATTCCAGACTCATAATAAAATAGAATTATACCTCTGTTGGGTTATCTGTTCCAGCAGAAGATAATGGTTAGTGAATGGAAAGTATAGAGAATGATGGACGGCCAGTTATGCTGTGGCTGGCGTAAACGGTTTGATTGTCCATCCGGAAGCGGACTTTTGGGCTTCTACGACTTTTTTGCGCTTTGGTTCTCTTATAAGTGAAATGCTTTGTTTGCTATACTTTGGATCGTCTTTCAGGGTAATAACAACATAGGCACCTTTAGGAATATCCTTAAGAGCTTTAGGGTGTTCAACAACATACTTATCAAACTCTAAAGAGAGTTTTAAGTTCTTCTTAACGAATTGTTCTGTCATTGCATACATTATAATCTCCGCCTTCTTAATTCTGTCAAGTAATTCGACTTTATGCTGTGATATTGCTCTCTAAAAAATGTTTGCGCTTTAGTTAGCCCGTTATTCAAGTCGGTGCACGGAAATGGCTGCTGATATTCCGCATCGTATGGATGGAATATATGCCTATGAACACCACTATGACTACTATCAATCCTCATGACCTTACGCCAGTTACTTTCAACCAACGTTTCATACTGAACTGAGAATTCAATAATCTCTGGACCTTTGGTAACAAATCGATTTTTTATCCAGTCTTCATCAGTAAGTAGAATGGTATATTCGTGTTCCTTTTCTTGCATCCATAACCCCAACCCACCTTTTCACCCGATTATACCCCTGTTGGGTAATCTGTTCCAGCATGAATAGTTTGTAGTGCGAAGGGAGTCAGAGTTTAATATCGAAGCCAGTACTATTCGCTATACCTTCGACGCCGCGAAGGTGCAGTTTTTGGCTGGCGCTGGGGTCAAGCGCGATGCCGGCGACATCGGCGCTGACTTTAAGCGAGTAACTATAACTGTTGGGATTAAAAACCTCGCTAGCATTATTCAGAAAGTACATGAATCCGCCACCTGGCGGCGGCTGCCCCTGACCGGAATTAATGATTATATTGAGCTGGAGTGTTTGGGATTCGCCGGGCTGCAGGCTGAACGGCTGAGCATTATCGGCCCGAGCGACTACTTCAACCGACGGTGTATTGTTGAGGCTTGAATTTGTCTGGCCCATTGGCTGGGAAAACGACTTGCTCATGGAAGTCGCCAGAATTTCGGCCTTGACGGAATTTACCTGGGCGCCCTCATTCGTCGCCGCAATGGTAACAGAAACTGGTAAGCTGGGATCCTGCCTGGAAAAACTGTCGGCCGCTTGGAGTGATATGTTTACACCTCCGTTATGGATGTTTTGTTTGATTTTGCCGAAAAAACTCATTCCAAAATTATACCTCTGTTATTTGAATAAATATAGGGCGGTTAGGCGTCTTGGGCGCCTAGCAGCATTTGCTCGCCCAATTCTTGCAGCAAGTCCAGGCGGTAATCACGCACCCGCTCCTGCTGAGCTGACTCGCTGCGCGGAGGTATCCATTCTTGCATAGTTATGCGGGGTACTTTGACCGGCACCTGTACGACTGGCAAGCCGCGGGCTATTTTGGCCGCGGCCTTTTTGCTGAGCAGGCGCACCGGCCTTCGGCCCCTTTCCCTATGTTCGACCACCTCGTAGTCGGGCTCGGGCGAGTATCTGCGAGTCTTCCCCATAACCGGACATTATACTTTGTAAATTGAATAATTAAAGTTGGGCGTGGACTGCTTAGTGAAGGCGCGGGCGCTGAGGTTTAAAAACTGGCCACGAGCGGAGCGGAGGTATTTCGCTACCGGTTATATCCTCATAGATACAATCGATATCACCTACCTTTATTGATTGTTCGAAATGAGTGATGTGGTCCCCGTACAGCCCAAAGTGCGTGATGTATTTATCGAGCACATCGTGGCCGTCCTCGTGCCTAAAAAGCATATTAGTTTCGACTGAATCCTTTGTAGATTCAAAGGCATCAGCTTCCATAAGACGCTATTATATTCCCATCACCGCCAATAATACAGGCCGGTTAGTTATTTGGCAGACAGCAGCCAGATAGGCGGATAAAGTCTTGGTATGGGGCGTTTGAATATCCGAAGGACTCCGCTGCCTGGCTGGCTGCTGGCAATCGGCGGCGGCCAATTTTTCATAAGCTTTGTAGTGAATGTCTTTAGTACGCGTAATTACAGCTATATCAGCGGTCCTATCAGCGACCTTGGAGCCAGGGGCTGCTTGCAACTGGGGCCAAGCAATTTTTGTCCGGCCGGCTATCGGTTAATAGACGGCTCGTTTGTGACCCTGGGCCTGTTGAGCCTGGCGGGATTAGTTTTACTGATGAAAAACCCGCCCAGCCGGTTTTGGAGGGCTGGACTTTTATTTTTATGCATCACAAGCATATGCGTGGTTTTGGTTGGACTGTTTCCAGTTAACACGGATCTGCGCGTGCACACCATTGCTTCTGATATCGCCTTCCCCACAGGGGTCATGGGTATCATTGCGTTAGTTCTGAGCCGCCAATTAGGGACGTTAATGAGCGGCTATAGCTTGCTGACGGCAGTGATGTCTCTGGGCGCCCAATCTGTCCATTTTGCCACGGGCGACAGCTGGCGCTACGCCGGTTTAGCTGAGCGGCTGGCCGCCGGCCCGCTGGTGCTTTGGATAGTTGTTTTTGGTATCTGGCTAATTATTTTCGGCCCTCAAAAACGCCCGGGATAGCTCAACCATCGCCAGCTTGATAATCATCCAGAAATCCACTGACCTCTTCGTCTAGCTCGGGCAAGGACATGTTCGCCAAGCGAAAGTGGTCAATTTCGCCGGCCAGCATAGAAGCATATGAGCCATTCGGACCGCGCCTTATCCTCCTGCCAACATCTATGGGTGATATGGAGTCGCTATCGGGACTATCAGGGCTGGGGTCATTAGAATACCTAGCTGCAAAGTTGTCCAGCTCATCCGCTAATCTATGCAGGTCATCTTTTTTTAGATATAGGACACGACGGTTACGGCTGAATGCGATTTTGCCCAGCCGGCGTAAAAGCGTATAAGAATATGCATCTCTCTTTTCATCGGCTCCGTTGGACCCTGCCTCCCGCACCATTGCTCGAATCACTTCCTTGTCCAGTCTGTTGAATTTGAGCTTGTAATCGGCGCCGGGCCACCAGCTGTCTTTAATTTCCATACTTTAAATTTAACTCCTTGAAAGTCGGATGTCCGGTAATAACTTCACAGTGTCTGCAGTTGGTCTTCGGCCGCTGTTTTGGCCGGCTGGGCCCGGAATTTACGGAAATCGTCCAGCTCTTGCAAAAATTCCAGTTTAGAAGCGATGTCACCCGGCGCCCCGATGATAATCTCAACCTTATCGCCGATTTTGAGCTTATGGGCCCGCAGAGCGGCGGCCGGTATCACCACACCTTCTGAATTGCCAATTTTAATGATCTTCCTAATCACCGTTTGCACCTCCCGCCTTGGTTATAACTTTATTATAACAAAATTATAACCATGGTAAGGTGTGGCTGGGCTTAAGTGGCGGAGTTATACTTAAGATGATAAACGAGGGACAAATGATGAACAGCGGACATCAAGATATCAATTTGAACTACAGCGTGCCGATTGTAACCAGTGACGGACACATTGTGATGATAAGCGACCAAGGCGTGCCGACCTTGCTGTTTTTCCAGGCCCGGCAACAGCACGAAGGTCATTTGCACGGCGACGTAGTCGCCGGTGTGCGCCTGAACAGCCTAGATGACCTAAAGGGCTTGGCCAAGGCTATAAACGACACCGTGAAGCAGCACCAAAACCGCGAACCCTAAACTAGGGATTAGGCAGTAGAAGTTAGGCAATAGGGAGCAAGAATAGCATACTTTTGCCTTTTACCTATT
>JAICWR010000025.1 GCA_025934715.1 Candidatus Saccharimonadota bacterium | reverse complement strand
TTCTTGTACGGCTTCCGGGGCTTGGAGCGGTAGTTTAGCCACCAGCGGCACTAAAGCAGTCTCTCCAACCTCAACTGCCACCTATTCGCTAACTTGCACTGGTTCTGGCGGCAGTGCCACGGCCAGCACGGTGGTGACGGTCACATCATCTACCAACTCTTCGATTTACTGGGGCGCCTGGATAGACGGCGACCCCACCTACGCCTTTTACTACGGCAACCCAGCCCCCAACGGCCAAAACTGGATGGATGCCCCATGGGGTAACACTGGCAACACCTGGGACCGGTATGAACAAAACACCGGCAAAAAAGTCACTATAGACCACTACGGCCAGCCCAACCCTTGGAACCAGACCACTTTCTATGGCAGCACTGCCAACATCATCACCAACCGCGGTGCCATACCGCTGATTGATATGAGTTCTCAAACCACGCCGCTCACTGATATCGCCAACGGCGTCTACGACTCGCAAATCAAGACCTGGGCAGCCAATGTCAAAGCCTGGGGCAAACCTTTCTTCTTGCGATGGGACTGGGAGATGAATGGCACGTGGTTCAACTGGGGCGCCCAGGCCAAAAACAGTCCGTCTGAATATGTTAAGTCCTGGCAGCACTTCCACGACGTTGTCACTGCCGCCGGCGCCACCAATGTCACTTGGGTATGGTGCCCGAACCTGGATTTCAGCGGCTCCACCTCCCTTAGCTCCCTCTATCCGGGCGACTCCTACGTTGACTGGACATGCCTTGATGGTTACAACAAGGGCAGCACCTCGAACAGCTTCAACAACTTATATAGCCAAAGTTACAAAGACCTGCTGGCTGTAGCGCCGACCAAGCCGATCATGATCGGCGAAGTCTCCTCGCTGGAATACGGCTCCGGCGTCAAAGCCAACTGGATCACCGATATGCTGTCCACCCAGCTGCCCAATAACTTCCCTAAGATCAAGGCTGTTGTCTGGTTCAACTGGAGGAATTCGGACAACGGTGGAGTCACCTGGAATTCCTTTCCGATTGAATCTTCTCCTGGCTCACAAGCCGCCTTTAAGGCTGGCATAGCTTCTGGCTACTACAAGGCCGGGAACAGCACTCTGACCAACTTGCCGCTGCTGACCAAAGTGCCGATGCCATAAAAGGCAACTTCATAGTTTGCGGCGGTAGGCGCGGGCAAACCGGCGTGAAGAGACCTGCCAGGCCGTACCGCAATTGAAGCACTGATAGGAATTTGAATCCTTTTGCAGCACGTGCATACCACAGGCTGGGCACTTACTGCGCCGGTGCAGCCAATCGCGGTAGGTGTCCAGGCAATCCTGGATGTGGTCATTGTCCAGCTTTATCCCGTATTTTTTGCCGATTTTGGCCGCTAAATCCCAGGCTTCGACCTCTAGTTTGAGCAACTCAAAATCACTGCTATAAGTGTCATGGCCCAACAGGGCATGGGCCAGTTCGTGCAGCAGGCCATAACGGAATTCCTCAGCCGGCTCGGATTCACAATATGTGATTGTGCTATTGCGCGGCGACCAGTGTTCCTGGGTTCCCGGAACGAATTTAAACTGGGAATAATCGGCTCGCAGGCGAGCAATTAACCGTTTTCCATTATCAGTTTCCGATGCGTTTACCATAACCCGTTTCCAGTAAACGGTAAATTGTAAACAGTAAACACAAAATGCTTAGGCATTTTGTTTGATGTACTCGTAGCAGCCATAAACGACAGCTTCCTCCGGCCGCTGGGCCTTAACCAAGGACGGCACCGGCACCAGCGGATTATTAATATTTTTTAGTTCTTCTTCCAGATAAGGTTGGAATTTCTCGAAATGGGCGCCAACGCCGCCGCCCACAACCACGGCGTCCGGCCGGATAGTCGCCAATAGGTTCTCAAAGCCCGCCACCAATGATTTCACGTACTGCCGCCAGATCGCCGGATCATCAATCTCGGAAGCTTGTTTGCCCCACTTAGCCTTAAGCGTGCGGCCGCTGGCGATGTCTTCCCATTGCTGGATTTTTCCTTCGTGCTCAAACACCATCTGGCCCGGTTCAAAATTCATAAAATCATCATCAATGACATCATCCGTGATAACACCTCCGCCAATCCCCGTACTAATCGTTAAATATAACACCTTTTTATACTTTTTATGGAGTAAAATAGCTTCACTCAAGGCGGCCAATTTAGCGTCATTATGCAGCATGATTTTAGCGTTTGGCAGCACAGCCTGCAGGTCGTTTTTGACCGGTACACTCCGCCAGGTTTCGTTACCAAATGCTAGGGCCACGCCTGTTTTAAAATCAATTGTGCCCGGAACCGCTATGGCGCAGTGGCTGAAACTGAACCGTTCCGATAGTTCCTTGATTTTCCCCGCGAGCTCGGCCTTAAGCTTAGGGTATTGCGGGTCAGTCTTGATCTTGGCCTCGCAAATCATCGCGCCGGAAGGCTCAAAGACAGCTAAAAGCGTCTTGGTCGCCCCCACGTCAATGGCAAGATAAGCCTCATTCCCCATTTGACTCAATTTTAGCACGGCCAGGGCAGGCGGGTTTACATCTTGGCATTAACCCCTTATAATTAGCGTAATCTAAGCGGGCGCGTGTGCACCTGGAGCGGCTTTGTATAAGGGCCGGCGGGTTTAAGGCGCTGCTTGGAAATACTTATTAGATAGGAGCCAAACACATTGGCTAAAAGTGCCACTAAACTGACAATGGACGACTTGCTGGCCGGCAGCGAGATTAAGCTGCTCAAAAACGGCGATATGGTCGAAGGCATCATCATGTCCGTTAAAAAACACGAGATTTGGGTAGATTTGGGCCCTAATGGCGTGGGTGTCATCCTGCGGCGCGAGGCTGGTTCGGGCGACATGAAGGAAGGCGACAGTGTGACCGCTAGTGTCGTCGATCCGGAGCTCGACGAAGGCTACGCCCTGCTGTCCATGAAGCGCGCCGTCAAGGAGCGCGGCTGGACCGAACTGCAGCGCGTGTTCGAGGAGCAGGAAATCGTCGAGGTCAGCCCTTATGACGCTAACCGCGGCGGCTTACTGATCGAACTAGAAGGTATCCGCGGCTTTTTGCCGGTCAGCCAGCTGTCCGCCGAACACTATCCGCGCGTGGAAGGTAGCGATAAGGATGAAATCCTAACCAAGCTGAATTCTCTGGTCAATAAAACCCTGCGGGTGCGGATTTTGGACGTGTCCCGCCGCGATAACAAGCTGATATTTTCCGAAAAAGAAGCTATCCGCGATGACATGGCTTCGCGCCTGGCCGAGCTCAAAGTCGGCGATGTTGTCGAAGGTGTTGTGACAGGGGTGATTGACTTTGGTGCCTTCGTAAACGTCGATGGCATAGAAGGCCTGGTCCACATCAGCGAAATCAGCTGGGAGCGGGTCGAAGACCCCCGCAAATATGTTAAAGTGGGCGATAAAGTCAAAGCCAAAATCATCGCCATCGACAAAGACCGCCTCAGTTTGTCTATCAAACAGATGAGCGAAGACCCCTGGCTGAGCGAAGTCAAAGGTTTTAAGAAGGGCGACACGGTGGAGGGTAAAATCACCCGCATCACGCCATTCGGCGCCTTTGTGCAATTAAGCCCCGCCGTCGAGGCCCTCGTCCATGTGTCCGAGATGAGCGACGATGAGAGTGTCGATCCCGAGGCCATCTTCAAGCTCAACGAGAAGAAGAAGTTCAAGGTCATTGATATCGACACCGACAACCGCAAGATTGCCTTAAGCTTAAGGGATGTGAAGTAGATGGTCGGGTCAACGCTTACACATCTGGATGCAGTGCAAGGAAGAAGCGAGGAACGTATTGAAATGTATTTAACATACTTTGAAGGAGTACCGCAGCTTCTGATGCCGCAATGCGTCAGAAGCGATAGCGGTGCAACCAGCTAGGCTGGTTGGCAGGCTATCGCGGTGTGTAAGTCGTGGCACAAGCCATCGAAATCGGCGAACAAATCACAGTCGGCGAACTGGCCGACCTGCTTTCTATCCCTGTCTCCCAGCTAATCGCTGAACTCTTCAAAAACGGCGTGGCCGCGACCGTCAACGAAAAGATCGATTTTGACACCGCCCAAATCATTGTGGGCGAGTTGCCTGATTTAGACATTGAACTGGCTAAAAAAGATCAGGGGGCGGCCGCCCCCCGGCCCAAACGGGAAGCTTCTAAAGATGCCGAGCAACGGCCGCCGGTGGTCGCCATGATGGGCCATGTTGACCACGGTAAAACATCCCTGTTAGATGCCATCCGCGGCGCCGAGACCACCAAAGGCGAAGCCGGCGGCATCACCCAGCACCTCAGCGCTTACCAGGTGGAACACAATAAGCGCCTTATCACGTTTTTGGACACGCCGGGGCACGAAGCTTTCGCCGCCCTGCGCGAGCACGGCGCCCGCCTGACCGATCTGGTCGTGCTGGTCGTGGCTGCCGATGACGGTATCAAGCCGCAGACACTCGAGGCCATCCGTTTCGCTAACCAGGCCGGCGTCAAGATAATCGTGGCCGCCAATAAGATGGATAAGGCCACCGATGCCCAATTTAACCAGCTCAAGGCTCAGCTGGCTGAAAACCAGCTGCTGCCCGAAGACTTCGGCGGCGACACCGTGGTCGTACCGGTATCAGCCAAAGAAAAGACTGGTATCAATGAACTGCTCGATATCGTCCTTTTGGTGTCTGATTTAGAGGAACACAAAGCCGATAAGAAGGTGCCGGCCGCCGGTTTGGTCATCGAGGCCCACATGGAACAGGGCCGGGGGCCGGTGGCGGAAGCTTTGGTCGAGCAGGGGACTCTGCGCGCTGGCGACTTTGTCACCGTTGGCGGCACCTATGGCAAAGTCCGCAACTTAGAAACCACCACCCACCAGCCGATTAAACAAGCCGAACCCTCAACCCCTGTAATCATCACCGGTTTTAAGAGCCTGCCAGAATTCGGTGACGAATTCGAGGTTGTTAAAAACGAAAAGACGGCCCGTGATCTGGCCGCCCAGACGGCGGCCGCCCGGCGCAGCGGCCAAAGCGCCGCCACTAGCGGCAGCGAGCTGCTGCGCATCATCAGCCGCAGCCAAAAGTTGCAGGAATTCAACGTAGTGCTTAAAGCTGATGTGCAGGGGTCGCTTACCTCTGTCGGCGACAGCCTCAAAGCCCTGGGCACAGATGAAGTCGCCGTTAGGATTGTCAGTTCCGGCGTCGGCGTCATCACTGAAAGCGATGTCCACACTGCCGCCACCGCCAGCGCCATCATCTACGGCTTTAATGTTGATCTGCCGAACAGCATCAAACACTTGGCCGCCCGCGACCGGGTGCCGGTGCGTATTTATAAAGTCATTTATGAGCTGATAGACGACGTCAAAGCCGAGATGGAAACCCGGCTAGTGCCGGAAATCGTCGAGGAGGACCTCGGCACGCTCTTGGTAAAGGGCATCTTTAAAATCACCAAAACAGAGGTGATTTGCGGCGGCCAGGTCACTAAGGGCACCTTGCGGGCGCCGGCGCTGGCCCGGGTCGTCCGCGATAAAGAAACCATCGCCGACAATTTGGAGGTCACTAAGCTGCAAAGCGGTCCCACAGAGGTCAGCGAAGTGCCGGAAGGCGAAATGTGCGGCCTGAGCTTTAAGAGTGAGGCCCGGGTGGCCATCCAAGAAGGTGACCGCATCGAACTATTCAGCCGCCAGACCAAAACCCGTACCCTCTAATATTATTGACAATTCATCATGGTTGTGCTAATATATAACCTGTTAAATCCAAAACAAA
Source organism: Candidatus Saccharimonadota bacterium (assembly GCA_025934715.1). GTDB lineage: Bacteria > Patescibacteriota > Saccharimonadia > Saccharimonadales > UBA10212 > JAIFWC01. Next base: position 3,964 of record JAICWR010000025.1, on the reverse strand, counting down.
TAGAAAGCAAGTTAACAAATGCCCAAAAATACCTTACTCGAAAATCCCGACCACTTGCTGGGACAAACCCAGCAAGTCCCATCATATCCTATCAACCGCCACAACCGTCTGGCCGGCGGACTTAAAGTGAAGGAAGTCCATTCCTTCGATTGGAAAACGGACCGGCAGCCGGGAGTCACTGTTTTAAAACCGGAAATGGCGGCCGGAAAGATGGCAGTCGGGCACCTTTTGATGAGAGATGCCCTAAGGCTTAAAGAAGAAGCCCGCCACGAAGCGCTTCATAACTACAAGCCAAATTAATACTTATTTTAAAAAGGTGGCTTGTCAGACACTTCGCTTATAACGTGTAAATTTATTTACTGCCCCCTTAGGCAAAACCCTATAACTTAGCTTTATAAGCAACCTTATGGTGTTGCAATAACCTAAGTGAGGTGAGTTATGGCAGTAGAAGCAGTGCATCGATATCCTGTAAATCAAGACGAAGCGCCAGAAGGTTTAGCACGATTCGAGTTTGTTGAAATCCGTCCAGGAGAAGGCTTGGTGGGCGTCTTAGGCGAAAAAGAAACCAAAGTCCGTGACCTCGGGCATTTAGCAGTAGAATTGGGGCTTAAAGGCAACGTACTGGGCGAAGAAGTTATTGTTGCGGGCCAAGCCGAGCTGACAGAGCTCCGAGATGAAATTAGTGGCTTGAATGAGCAGCTAGAGGTAGAACGTGCTGTGCATGCGGGGGAAATCGAATCACTAAAGAGGGAGCATAATGAAGAATTATTGCGCCTGCAGCGGGAGCATGATAAAGAGCTGGCGCAGCTGCGGATAGACTTCGAAGAACTTAAACGAAAAGTTGGACTTGGCGAGGAAATACCGGTGGTATCTGATGAAACCGAACCAGAAACACCGTCGGAACCAGCAGAGGCTGCTGTAGTGGAAGAAAGCCGGCTAGAGGAAGCTACACCTGGAGGTCCGGTTGTTGTCGATGAAGTCGAAGAGCGGCGCGGCTGGTGGCCAGATGATAGAAGAGGAAGGGCTAGCGTAATAGCGGCGTCCTTAGTGTTAGGTGCCGTGCTTTGGGAAGTTGTTGGTGAGAGGATTTTTGGTTTCCATGACGGAGGTGTAACTAAAAGGGAAATAACGAATATCATCAACGAGCACACCGCTAGCCTCAAGCACCAAGAAGCCATTCATCACGCGGCTGAAATGAAACAGGATACGGCTTATCATATGGCTGAAATGAAAGCCATCGCAAACGCCCGCCATGATGAGCTGCAAGCTATTCATGGAGTCTATAAAGAAGTTTCGCATGACCACCAGCAGGAGATGAAAGCCATTCACGGCTTAAGGCAGAGGCTACACGAAAGCGATACGTTCACGGGTGTTAAATTCGCCGTTCGTTACCCCTGGGATTGGGCCGCTAATAAAGTCGGCATTTACCGCGCTACCCCTTACCTGCACGAGCTGGCTGCCAGGGCAGCTACCCATGGTCACAAGGTCCAGTGGATATTCAATGGCCGCCTTCCTAATGGGGCGCGGAACGAGATTTTGAAAATTGATGGCACGACTAACTCGCGGCGTGTGATTAGTGTCCTAAACCAACAACGCTAATTTAATTTGACAGTATGATCCACATATTGTAATACAGGTTAATTTATGCTAATATTTGGTTAAATTAAGTGGAGTTTCGGAGTTTAACGTATGTCAATGGATACAACCGGACCTTTATCTAGTTCCAAGGACCAGCTGCCTTTGTATAAGTGGTTTGACATGGAGCGCGTTGATCCTGAAGCTGAGATCACAGCCGAGAGCTTTCAGGCCCAGCGCAATAAAAACGAATATTCGGACCGCACAGTCAGGATTTCCCAAAGAGTCCGTGCTGCGGCCCGGCTGGTTATTGGAACCACTATCAAGCCAAGGTCTTTAGCCGATATTTATGTAGATAGGCCTGAAACCGAAGCTATGACTGACCAGCCTTTAGTCACAGACAGTCAAAATGGCCACGAAAAGTGGCCTGGGCAGGACGCTTTACAATCTGGTGGCCGTCCTGTGGCCGAAACCGAATATTCAACAGCCAACTTTGAGCCGCACGATGAGGAACGGATGGAAGCTGGTACCCAGCAGCTTACATTTGAAGAGACCATTGCCGAGCTGGAAGAAGGAAAAAGAAGCTTTAACTTTTCCGCAGCCAATGCAGCCCTGGAAGGCTTGAAAAGGGTTTTGGGCCGCGCCGCTTCAGTGCGTGCGCCAGAAATTGACGTAAGTAAGTACGCCAGGGTCGCAGGGATGCCTTTACAAGCAACTAAAGTTTTAGCCAAAAAAGCCTCCGAGCGAACCAGTGATTGGATTGAAAATGATGAAGATGATCCTCGCAGAATACTCAAGAACGCTATCGGCATGGGCTTTATAGCTTTAAGCGCCCTTGGTGTTGCCTACGCCGTGCAAAGAGGAATTCCGGGCGCGCATAATTCACATTCTGTCCAGGCGGCTGTACATAATAACGTCCCCAAGCGGTCAGCCGCCACTCCGGAACTCACGCTGCCAATCCACCTCCATGCTTTTTCAGTCCAGGCTGCCCACCACGCCCACCGCGTCACATCGGCTGCAAAGCATGCCGCCTATCACGTTGAGCACCTCAAATATTATGGCGATACCATCTCATATCATGCTGAGGCTAAGTTACAATCAGTGTTAGGGCATAAACCTAGCCTTACTCAGTTAAATGATTATGTAAATCGTACGCTTAAGCTCAATAAGCTTACTCCGGAAAGCGCTATGCACATGTTTAAGGGGCAGCATTTTAAGCTACCCTTTATACATCGCTAAAATCACTTATACTCTGTTACAATAAGCTTAAATGTTTCAGTTGGATGATAATCTGCTGCGCGAGCTGGGGTTAGGTGAGTTACCGGCTGCCGAGAAGAACAAGATGCTGGCGCATATCTACGAGACCCTTGAGCTGCGCGTCGGGATGAAACTGGCCGAACAGATGACCGACGCCCAGCTGGATGAATTCGAGGGCTTTATTGACCGCAATGACGAACCGGGCGCCCTGAAATGGCTGGAAACCAACTTTCCGCACTATAAGCAAGTCGTGGCCGATGAGCTGGAAAAGCTTAAAGGCGAGATAAAAGAGCAAGCTCCGGCCATCATGCAGGCCACTATGTCTGATATGGGGGGCGGGCAGGGGCCAAGTGCGCCACCGCCTGCCAATGGGATGCCCCCAAATAATCCTCCCACCTCTGTATAAACTGAATAAAAAAGTTATTCAATGAGGGCTATTATTTCTTATAGCCGCGCATGAAATCAGCGCCCGAAACAATCCGCCCCGACGGCGCTACCAGCTGCAAAATTTCCAAATAGCCATCCTGGCAAGGCATGACTAACCGGCCGTCATCGCGACTGGCGGCCACCCGGGCCTTTAGCAGAACCACATGGTGCCCGAATATTTTGGAGCGGACCTTAGGAAATCCAGCGAATGCCCGGATTTTACGGTCTAGGTCGGTTGCCGGCTCCTTAAAGTCAACCAACCCATCTTGCTTGGCCAGCATACGGGTGTAAGTCGCTTCGGTTTCGTCCTGGACTTTGGGTTTAAGCTTTCCGGCCAGGATATCTTCCAGGTGTTCGGCCAGCAAGGCGACTCCTTCGTCGGCCAATTTGGCGGCTAAGCCGGCCTTAGTCTCATCACCTTTAAGCGGCAGCCTCTTTTGGGCATATACCGGTCCGGCGTCCATCTCGGCGGTCAGTTTCATAAGCGACACCCCGGTTTCGTCCAGGCCGTTCAAAAGTGCTGTTTCAACTGGGGTGGAACCGCGCAATTTGGGCAATAAAGAAGGGTGGATATTGATGATGCCCTTGGGAAAAACATCGATCACCTCTTGCGGTAAAATCCTGCCGTAAGCCGCCAAAATGGCAGCTTGGGCGCCGCTGCGCTTTATCCGCCCCATGATTTCAACTGGGCGCCTGGGCAGGGCGA
>JAICWR010000002.1 GCA_025934715.1 Candidatus Saccharimonadota bacterium | reverse complement strand
TCTTGTACGGCTTCCGGGGCTTGGAGCGGTAGTTTAGCCACCAGCGGCACTAAAGCAGTCTCTCCAACCTCAACTGCCACCTATTCGCTAACTTGCACTGGTTCTGGCGGCAGTGCCACGGCCAGCACGGTGGTGACGGTGGGGAGTTCGCCCAGCGCACTGCTCTTTGGTGACGAGTTCAACGGCGCAGCCGGCTCATTGCCTTCGTCAACTCTTTGGGGGGCAAAGACAGGTGGCAGTAACGGATCAGTGGCCTGGAACGGCTGGAACAACGTTTCGGAGGACGGCCAGGGCAACCTCGTCATTACCGCACGTAAGAACTCCAGCGGCCAATGGACATCTTCTTTCATAAGCGGCAAGATCGGCTACAGCGGCCAACGCCACGTCGAGGCGCGCGCCAAAGTCGCCTGTGGCGCCGGAACATGGAGCGCGCCGGTTTGGGAGTGGGGCTACCCATACGGCGGTTCCCCGTCATTAGAGAACGACGTAAACGAGCAGCTCGGGGACCAGCCATCGGGATACCACGCCACACTGCACAACTGGAATGGCGGCTCTAATCCGCTATCGGGCAAATTGCTGTCAACCGGCCAGACACTATGCAACGCCTTCCACGTATACGCGGCAAACGTTTACGCTGATCATGTGGACTTCTTTATCGACGGTACTAAAGTCGGAACAATCCTGGGGTCGGCGATTGGACTCTCTGACCTGACTACCTGGAAAGTTGTGGCGGACATCGACTTGAACATGGGTGGCTGGGGCGGCACTATCGGCGTCACAGGCCCAGTGTCAATGCTCGTAGACTACATACACGTCAGTAAATTGTAGTAAATACGCTTCCATCTACGAGATGCGTTTTACAGTTCAGAACAGACATTAAAATTGAAAAACACCCGACACAAGGTCAGGCGTTTTTCGTGATAGCCTTGGTCCATTCGAATTGGAACCTTCTCTTGTTAGAACTAAGTAGATGGAAGCAGCTTATCAGAGAGGGAAATCTGATAGCTTACTCTGTCGGTGAGTGGCAAAACTGCCAGACTATGCAGTATCAAGAGCAATATACAACTTAGGTATATCTTTCACGGTAAATAGGTGTTCATCCTGGCCCATTAACCCTTCTTCAATGAGTAGTCCTATAGCTCTGCTGGCTGTCTCACGAGTCATATTGATTGAGTCGGCTATATCTTGATGAGTTATGGGAGCATTGATAAGAACTTCTTGGCCCCGGGTTTTTCCAAACCGCTCTGCCAGGTGTATCAACTCTGAAATAACCCTTCCGCGGGCCGACCTAAACTCCAGGGTTTGAATTCTTTGAGTATATAAGCCCAGCATGCTTACGGTTTGGCTCATTATCTGTTGAGCCAACCAAGGGTTGTCACCCATAGCTCCGCGCAGCTTTTCTTTAGATGTCCTTAGAATATCAACATTACTCATAGCTTCGTACCGCAAGCCCGTAGTATGCTCCCCATCCAGGGCCCACGGTAAAGGTATAAAATCACCAGCCTGATGAATTAACAATAAATTCTCGTTACCTGTCCTTGATATAGAATATGCTTTTACAAACCCAGATTTAATCAGGTACACCCCTTGAGGTTCTTCGTAAGCGTGTATGATGCCCTCGTTCTTCGAAAATTTCAAATGAGACCCATCACTAAAGTGGGCTACGATACTTTCATCGTCAGTTTTTCGGATTGGCAAAACCGCCAGCACACTTTTGGGCATGTATCCACTATATATTCAGTAAACGTCAAATGATGTGATGGTTCGCACATACTCTTGGGAAAAAGTAACTATACTTATGCTTATCCAGTCGACATGAGTAAGGGCGTCATTTGAAGGAGGATGTTGCTAAATTGCCGGATATTGTTCGATAAAGTTTAAGTCAAGAAAGGCAACAAAAAATGTCCCATACCTACACTAAAAATGACTATAACAACAGATTTAGGAATCATTACCAAGCGTATTTATCACATAAAAGTGAACCCAGGAAAAAAGGTTTTTATAGTGGTACATTAGCGGAAATAGAAGCAGAACTCTTAAGGACTAGTTTTTTTGAGAAACGGAAGTTAAGACGTACGGCTAGAAGGTTGAGGCGATACTCAGCCTGATAAACAAGACCCGGATATATTTCCGGGTCTTTTAAACATAAGCGTTATGGTAGCGGGGGCAGGACTCGAACCTGCGACCTCATGGTTATGAGCCATGCGAGCTGCCGCTGCTCCACCCCGCGATACTACCGGCCTAAATTCTAATCTGTTAGGCCGGGAATGTCAATCTGTTAACTAAATAAGCTTACCACCAGCCGTGGGCCACCCAAAAAGCATAGGCACCGGCCCAACCGCCGTATTTACCAGCGTAGGCGGTGAAGTAGGCGTTTTGGCAGGCGTAATCGGCTCCGCAATAGTAGATTTTGCTGGCCGGACACGCTTGCCCGATGCCGTAACAGCCGTTAGGGCTCATTGCCGTGGTCCTACAGCCTGACTCGTGCGAATAGATGAAGTTGGCGTAGGAATTGTCGCCACAGCCGCTGACTGGAGCGGATTGGACCACCGGAGCCGTCTGCACGGGCGCGGCGGCCGCCGGCGCCGATTGAGTTACAGGAGGCGTGTAGGCCGCCTGAGGAACTGGTTGGGCTGCCACCGCCGCCTGGGGCAGCGGCCGGTTTGGCAACTTCTCGTCCGAAGCGGGAATCTTCACTTCGTCACCAGGATGTATCAGGTCCGGATCCTTAATGAACGAGTTATCGTCATAGATCCTCACGTAAGTCGTGTGATAAGCGTCGGCGATTGCACTTAAGCTGTCGCCTGCCTGGACTTTAACCACCGGATCATTAGATTTTACGGTGTTTTGGCTGTTTTTGGTTTGGGCGCTGGCGCTGCCGCCAGCAAAAGTCAGCACCACAGCGAGCCCTAGGCCCACCACAAATGCGGCTAATTTCATCTACCCTCCTAATAACCCGGCGTGAATCCTAGAAATACTTTATTTGAGATTAAATTCTAAAATGGTTTTTTGGATATTCCGGGTCGGTGATTTGTGCCGTTCCACCTCACATGCGGAATAAAGACACAAAGATTATCCTAGCGGCAATAGAAAATATGTCAAGCGAAAATCGGCGCCGCATCATTGTCAGCCTTAAGATGAGCCCCAGATACTGAAAAACCCTCCAAAAGCGGAGGGTTTTTCAGTATTTTACAACGCCTTACCAATTATTGGAGGGGCGTTCTTCTTTAGGGCGGGCCTGGGCGACGGAGATAGTCCGGCCGCCGACCTCGCTGCCGTTAAGAGCCTTTTCAGCGGCTTTGCCTTCATCTTCGTTTTCGAATTCAACGAATCCGAAGCCTTTACTGCGGCCAGATTCACGATCCCTGACCACATTGGCTGAAGCCACTTTGCCGTGGGCTTCAAACAGCTCACGCAGCTCGTCGTCGGTGGTCGCGAACGGCAGACCACCTACAAAAACCTTGTACATCGAAAGTCCTTCTAGATTACTTAATATTAGGTCGACCTCTTACAGTCTGGTTTGAGTGCGGGTAAGTAACCTCGAGCAACTTTCGACCAAGAACAGATAAGCTCCTAATATCTGCAAGTAAACCACGACCAGCCGGCTAAAGCAAATAAAATGTCGTTGACAGGCGGGGTCGAAAGCGGGCATAATCAGGGCAGTCTTTTCACAAAAATAAAAAAATTGAGGTAAATTAATGACGCAGATGACGTTTATTCTGTTGCCGACGACCAATGAGGAAATTCTCGCGGTCGATGAGGTGTTAACAGAGCGCTAAATCAGCGCGAATAAAAAGACGGCCAGCGAGGGGCCGTTTTTTAATTTGGTAGCAGGGGCGAGATTTGAACTCGCGACCCCAGGCTTATGAGTCCTGTGCTCTAACCAACTGAGCTACCCTGCCTCGTCGGAGTCGAGGCGCCGGCTTCCGCAAGCTACTACAGTACGCTTACTTTCAGCCTCGGCTCGCCTCCTCCTTTCAATTTTGCAAACGGCCGCTCGCGCCTCCGATTTGCAAAATTGTGAAAGAACAGGGGTTATTATAACATTTTTAGGTGCTTTTTCAGCGAGACAGGTAGTATAGAATCATGAAGAAACCCGGTAAGGTACCAGATTACAATCCGGCAGAGCGGCCCCGGGATCTGACGGATAGGGCTTTCCGCATCAGCCTGTGGGGTAAACTCATCGATGGGCTGTTGGAAACCGCCGGCGGCATTTTATTACTGATAATAACCCCTGACCAAATCAATCACTTAGCCCGCTGGCTGACTGAAGGCGAATTAAGCGAAGACCCCCATGATTTTATCGCTCGCCATATTCTTAAAACCGCCCACCACCTAACTGGCGCCTCCCTGGTCTTTGGCGCGGCTTATTTACTGGCCCACGGCCTTGTTAAGATCGTCCTGGTGATTGAAGTCATCCGCGACCACATATGGGCCTATATAGGCCTGATTGGCGTCACAGCGCTGTTTGTGGTTTACCAAACCTATCGGATCGCCATTAAGTTCTCGGTCAGTATGCTGCTGCTGACCTTGTTTGACCTCTTAATCATCTACCTGACCCAAAAAGAGTACCGGCGGAACCTCGCACGCCGCCAGGCCGGCTAGTTATCCTTGTCGCCCGGGGTTTTGGCCGGCGGGGTGTAGCCTAACACGCCTTGGCTCCCGGGATCGTGGGCTTCATCGGCGCCTTCGATCCCCTCGTCGTATTGTTCGTGCGAGTCCAGCAAATCATCGGCCGCGGGATGGGTGTCGTCGGTGGTGTCCTGGACGCCGTCAGGCGCTGAGAACGGTGGCGAATAGTCCTGTGGCAGTTTTTCCTGCTCGTCTTCTTCGTTGATCATCCCATGTGGTGGCATATCTCCCTCCTGCATCGATTATATTCCTTCCCTTACCGGCTTAGAAGTTAGATATTTTACGGCTGCGCCCCGCAGAGGAGGAATACAATTAAACCACATGAAATAGGAGGTGTAAATGGCTGATTTAAGCGGTAAAAAAGTGGCCGTGCTGGCGACTGATTATTTTGAAGAGGCCGAGCTGACCGGGCCGGTCAAGGCGCTGAAAGACGCCGGGGCAAAGGTAGACATAATCGCGCCCAAAAACGGGGAAATCAAAGGTTTGGAGCATGTCGACCCGGGACAATCGGTCAAAGTTGATAAGACCTTGGACGAAGCCGACCCGAATAATTACGACGCTTTAGTCCTGCCGGGCGGAGCGGTCAATGCCGATCATCTGAGGATGGAAAGAAAAGCCCGCGATTTTGTGACGAAAATCATGGATGAGCAGGGCAAACCGACAGCAGTTATCTGCCACGCGCCGTGGATACTGGTTAGCGCCGGGCTGGCCCGGGGCAAGAAACTGACCAGCTACTTCACTATCCAGGATGACATGCGTAACGCCGGCGCCGACTGGGTGGATGAGGAAGTCGTTAAGGACGGTAATCTGATCACCAGCCGCCAACCGGACGACCTCCCGGCTTTTAACAAGGCTTTAATCTCGGCCCTCGGCGCCTGAATGACTTCTTAGAGCCTGTTAAAATAAAAATATGAGGCTAAACCTGGCGGACGGGAAGTATATTTTAGCTGTCAGTGGCGGCGTGGACTCGATGGTATTACTTGATTTGTTAAGTGGTTTGCCGCGGGTTGAATTAATAGTGGCCCATTTTGACCATGGCGTCCGCAGTGATTCCGGTGCGGATGAAGCCCTGGTTAAAGAGACGGCTGCCCGCCATGGCCTGCCCTTTGAGTCGGCTAAAGGAAAACTGGGAGGTAATGCCAGCGAGGAGGCAGCCCGCGCCGCCCGGTACAATTTTTTGGAGGGCGTGCGCCTTAAGTATAAAGCCACCGCTATTATCACGGCCCACCATCAGGACGACCTGATTGAGACCGCGTTCATCAACCTGCTGCGCGGCACCGGGCGGCGCGGCTTGGTGGCCTTGGCCATCAACCCTAAAGTGGCAAGGCCCCTGCTCAAATGGACTAAGGAAGATATCCTAAGCTATGCCAAAAAACAGGGTTTGGAGTGGCGGGAAGATAAGACCAACCAAGACGACACCATTCTGCGCAACTATATAAGGCGTCAAATCCTTCCGCGCCTATCCGCCGCACAACGCCGAAGCCTCATTAGCGACATTGATAAGATAGCCGGGCTCGAAGCAGCCATCAGCCCCCGGATAAATGAGTTGTCCCGGGCGATCGTCAAAGGTGGTTCCATCAGCCGGCGGTCCTTCACAGCTTTACCGGTTGATTTAGGCGGCGAGCTGGTACTGCATTGGCTACGCCAGCGGCGAGTCAGCCAACCGGACAAAAAGACCATCGACCGCTTAAATTTAGCTCTGCGGGCGTCTAAGCGGGGGACCGTGCATCCGGTCAAGGCCGGCTTGGACCTGATGGTCGGGGAAAAATCAGCCCGGTTTAACCACTCCTTATGAACAGGGGACGCAAGGGCTGATATAATATTGTCATATGGAGAGGCAACCCTTCCGCATGCGCGGCGGCCGCGGCAATAGTGGCGGCAATCGAAACCGGTTCAAAAATGCCGGTTTTATAGCTCTGTTACTACTGTTCGGACTGATTATTTACGCTGCGGTTAATCAAACCAACACCACCCAGACGAATGTTCCCTTCTCTCAAGTCATCTCCCAGGCCAATGCCGGCAAGATCAAACAAATTACCGTTAATGGCGACCAGGAGCTGGATATCACGCCAGTCGGCCAAAACCGCGCCACAGAAAAGTCCTTTAAAGAATCTGGCTCGAGTATTTACGAGCAAGGCCTAAAGCAAGGAGTGACAACCGTCGTTAATAAGCCGGCTTCCAGTAGCAATGGGATCTGGCTGACTTTAATCGGCAGCGTTCTTCCGGTGGTGGCCATCGGGTTCATCTTAATATTGCTTTTCCGCAGCGCCCAGGGCCAAGGCAACCAGGCTTTGAGTTTTGGCAAGAGCCGGGCCAGGCTGTATGGCACTGAAAAGGACCGCGTCACTTTTAAGGACGTGGCCGACACCACCGAGGCTAAGCAAGACCTGGAAGAAGTCGTGGAATTTTTGAAATATCCCAAAAAATTCGAGGGAGTTGGCGCCAAAATCCCTAAAGGTGTGTTGCTGGTCGGGCCGCCCGGGACCGGCAAGACTATGCTGGCCCGGGCAGTGGCTGGCGAGGCCAATGCGCCTTTCTTTAGTATCAGCGGCTCGGAGTTCGTCGAGATGTTCGTCGGTGTCGGAGCCAGCCGGGTGCGTGATTTATTCAATAAGGCCAAAAAGAACGCTCCCTGTATTATTTTCATTGATGAAATTGATGCCGTCGGCCGGCGCCGCGGCAGCGGCATGGGCGGCGGCCATGATGAACGTGAGCAGACACTGAACCAAATACTGGTTGAAATGGACGGCTTTGAGCAGGGGCAGAACGTCATCGTGCTGGCAGCCACTAACCGGGCCGATGTGCTTGACCCGGCGCTACTGCGGCCGGGGCGTTTTGACCGCCGGGTCAACATCGATCTGCCCGACCGCCAGGCCCGTAAAGAAATCTTGGGCGTGCATTTTAAGGAAAAACCGGTGGCCAAAGACGTGGATTTGGACTCCCTGGCGGCTAAAACTGCCGGCTCATCGGGCGCCGACCTGGCCAATATCGCCAACGAAGCGGCGATTTTAGCCGCCAGGCATAACCGAAAGGTGGTTGAAAACGAAGATGTCGTGGCGGCGTTTGAGAAAGTCGCCATCGGCCCTGAACGCAAGAGCAAGGTTATGAGCGAGAAAGAAAAGGAGCTAACTGCCTACCACGAGGCCGGCCACGCGGTTGTCGGACATGTTTTGCCGGACAGCGATATGGTGCACAAAGTGACGATAATCCCCCGCGGCGGCACCGGCGGCGTTACCTGGTTCATCCCGCCCGAGGATAAGAGCTATCACAGCATCATTGAATTTAAGGATGTGTTGGCCCGGATGCTGGGCGGCCGGATTGCTGAAGAACTGGTTTACGGTCACGACCGGGTTACTACCGGCGCCGGCAGCGACCTGCAAAAAGCCGCCGAACTGGCCCGCGACATGATCGTCAACCAGGGAATGGGCAAAAAACTGCGCGACCAGGTCTTCCACCAGGACGAAGGCATCATGTTGGAGAAACTGGTGCACGAGCGGCAATATTCCGATGAAACGGCCAAAATCATTGATGATGAAGTTGAATCACTCATAACAGAGGCAGCTAACCGGGCCCGGACTGTGCTTAAGTCTAACCTGAAAAAACTCGATGAGCTCAAAGACGCCTTGTTAGAGAAGGAAACCGTCGAGGCCCAAGAGGTTATCAAGCTGCTAGAAGGCAGCCACATGCCCAAAACCGCATCATTGTATTGACTCTAATCCACAACAAAATAAATACTAGCGCAATGTTAAAATACACTTATGGCGCGTAAGCTATCTATGGTTTTCTTCTCGGGAAGAGCAGCCAGACAAAATGTCTTCCATTTTGCCTGCGCGATGAGAAACCCCGAAGGGGTGTCCTATAAGCCGGAGCCGAAGGCGTAGGCGCTATGGCGGTTGAGAGGATCACGAACACTGCGGCCAAAGACGAGCCCGAGGAGCAGGAATTAGAACAGACCTTGCGGCCAAAAGATTTTAAAAATTATGTCGGCCAGGAAAGGTTGAAAAAGAACCTTAAATTAGCCATCAGCGCCGCCAAAAAACGCGGCGAGCCGATTGACCATATTCTGTTATATGGGCCGCCCGGACTGGGCAAAACAACTATGGCCACCGTGATCGCTAACGAAATGGGCGCCCAGATACGGGTAACCTCCGGCCCGGCGATTGAACGCGCCGGCGACCTGGCCAGCTTGTTAACCAACCTGCAGGACGGAGACATTTTATTCATTGATGAGATCCACCGGCTGCACCGGGTCGTTGAAGAGGTGCTTTACGCCGCCATGGAAGATTTCAAGTTGGATATCATGCTAGGCAAAGGCCCGAGTGCGCGCAGCCTGCGGCTGGACTTGCCGAAATTCTCGATTATCGGCGCCACCACCCGCACTGGCGCCCTGGCGGCGCCGCTGCGCGACCGTTTTGGCATGATCCACCGGCTGGAGTTTTACACGCCCGAGGAAATCAGCCGGATAATCAACCGTTCGGCTAAAATCCTGGATGTCCCAATCAATAAAACCGCCTCCGATATACTGGCCAAACGGGCGCGCCTGACACCGCGGATAGCCAACCGGCTGCTAAAACGGGTCAGGGATTATGCAGATATCAATGGCGACGGCATAATCGATGAATCAATCGCCGCCCAGGCCCTGGCTCTGCTAGAAATTGACGACCTGGGGCTGGATCCGGCCGACCGCGGTTTACTGGAGGCCATCATCGTACACCATAACGGCGGGCCTGTCGGTGTCGAAACCCTAGCGGCGCTGACCGCTGAAGAACGCACCACCATCGAAGACTTTTATGAACCTTACCTGATGCAAATCGGCCTGCTGGAACGCACGCCCCGCGGCCGTAAAGTGACGCCTAGGGCTTGGCAGCACCTAGGCAAAAAACCCTCCAAGAGCCAGCCGACCCTGCTTTAATATATAATTCCAATAATGGAGCCTGACGAAAAAGCCCAAAAGCCGCCGGCCGCGCCGCCACCTTTGGCTGGCATATCTAAAGACCGCGAAGCGGACATGCTGGAGCCCGGCGAGTGCGTATTGACCGTCGTGCACCGTTCGGTCATTGGGTTACTCGGTATTTATCTGGTCGCATTTTTAGCCATCGCCGCAATTGTCGCTCTGGTGATCGCCATGTCGCCGGATAGTTTCGACTCTTCGGGTGTCTCCGTTTCCGCTTCGGTCAGCGCTATTATTATCCTCGCGGCGGTTTTGCTCGGGCTTATCTTATTCACAGCGACCTATATATACCGCCAGAGCCGCTTGCTGGTGACAAATAGGAGTTTAGTGCAGATCCTGCAAAAAACATTATTTATCAAAAAGGTTTCGCGGCTGAGCATGTCAAACGTTGAAGATGTCAGCGAGGAGCAGCGGGGCTTTTTGGCCAGCCTCTTCAATTACGGGACCTTAACCGTCCAGACCGCCGGCACCGAGGATAACTTCATCTTCACGCTGTGCCCTAACCCGACAGGGTTAGCTGATCGGATAATAGAGGCCCGCCAGGCCTACGCCAAGAGCATCCAGGAAGAAAACGAGAAAAAGCAAAATACTTAACATGTTAAGTATTTATTCTTGGAACGGGTTATTGCGGGCTTGTTCGAACAGGCTATGAATCTGTGGGCTGTTGTTCTCCAGTGCCTGGATCCGGTTGATCGCCTGCTGATTGACCCGCGGCACCAGGCTGTTGGTGTCGACCGTCTGGCTGGAACTGGGCTCGGCTTTAGACAGGGCGCTAATCTTGGCCACTACCAGTACGTATACCAGCAGCACGATAATGACGGCGGCGAAAGCCATATGCTTACCATACTGCTTAGCATATTTGGTGCCCAGTCCCTTGAAGTCGATTGATTTTAAGTTTAGTCCCTTGTTCATGGCTTGATGAATATATTAATTGTCAAAACGAAGGATAGCCCTAAATTACCCTGGGCCGGTTCAATTTGGACTTGGGTGATTTGGGCCGTGTGCCGGTTGTTCTCGATAAGCCTGAAGAACTTAAGCATCTTATCGTAGGTCACTTGCTGGCTCGCCGGCACGGTGTTGCCTACCTGGGGCGTAATGGTCAGCTGCAGGCTGTATAGCCCGGGGATGCCTGGCACCGGCTTGGCCTGGGTCAGGACGTCCTTGCTGGCCGCTGAACTGGTGGCGCTTTCGGCAATCGAAGAGCCTAGGGTGCTGGCGGGAAAGGTGACGCTCTGGATGGCGATGCCGGACTGGCTGGCCAGCTGGTAGATTTCCAAAACAGCCTCCGCCTGGTCCTTGTCGCTAGGTATGACAGTGTTTGCGACCGCCTTGAAGTATGAATATTTTTTGACTTCTTTCTTGGCTATTTGCAGGTTGTTCAGCTGGGTTTGGGCCGACTGGCTTTGCGACTTCAGCTGCACCATCTCGCCGCTCTTCTTCTCTAGCAAAGAGATTCCGTGGAAAGCGGTGGCGAAAAATCCGATGCCCAGCAGCACTAGCAGCACGCTTAAAATCAGCCGGAATATCTTACTATTGAATTCGATTTTCAACGGCTTCATGTTTTACCGCCCCCCGCGCTAAGGAATTTTGTCTGGGCGGGCTTGGAAAACAATACTCTTAATTGGGTGCTGCAGGGGTACTGTTTGTCGGCGGCGTTGCCGCAGTTGATGTTAACGATGTCGACCTTGGAAAACAGGTTATCTTTAGGGTCGTTAAGGTTAACGGCGACTTCGGCGGCGCTGGCGTAATCTTTGGCGTTGACGCTCAGGTCCAGACCACCTCTGACCTCGTTGCTTAGCGTCAGCTGGCTTAACACTGTTCCGGGCGGCATATAACTTCCAAGCGACTGGATGAGGTCTGAAAAGTGGATTTCCTGGCCGAGGACCTTGTCGATCACGTTGATATCACCAGTTAGTTCCTTGGCGTCCGCCTCGACCTTGCTCAGGTTTTGAGCCGCTAGCTGCTGGTTGGTTGAATCCAGGTTATGCCTTAATTCTTTGGACTGCTGGTTGATGTAAAACCAGCCGCCGGCCAAGATTAACACTAGGACGATAATTGCTCCGGCAACTCCAGCCAGCCAAGTCACCAGCTTGGAGTTTTGGCGGCCGTATCTTATGGCGGCGGCATGTTGGGGCGGCAGTAGATTAATCATGGGTCACCTCCAAAGGGTCGAGGATGGATTCGCCAGCCACGGTGATATACATTGAACGGTCGGCTTCGGCCGGCGGCGCCAGGTTGCCAAACGACACCAACTGCCAGGGGTCAAAGCTTTCACAGGGCATTCTGAGCTCGATCGCCAAATAATGGTTGAGGCCGGGCATCATGGCGCCGCCACCGAGCGTTATAACCTTTGTGATGTGCTTGCCGGATTGGGCGGCCCGTTCGCTATGATAACGGATGGATTTTTGGATCTCGCGCACCAGGTTGTCAAGCTGGGACTTGATGGCGTCGACGATCCTCTGTTGCTTCTCGCTGAAGGCGATGCCGTATTGGTTTTTCAGCTCCGAGGCCTGTTTTTCAGACATGTGCAGGTTTCTGGCGATCAAGTCCGTGATAGTGTCGCCTCCGGCATTAATAGTGCTCGACACCAGTAGCGTTCTGTCAAACACGGCTAAATCGGTGGTCACCGAGCCGATATCAACCAAAATTGACGGTTCGGCGGCGGCCTTACCGGCCATCTGTAGCAACCGAGAGGCCGCGTTGATACTGGGTTCAAAGACCACGGGTTCGAGCTTTAAGGATTTGAGAAGGTTCATATAGCTGTCGACGATTTTGCGGGGGGTGGCGACCAGCAGCACTTCAAGCCCCTGTTGGCTGCGGCTGGTGACTTCGTAATCCAAATATAGACTGTCAATCGGCACGGGAATATACTGGCTGGCCTCCAGCTGGGTGGCCTCGACTATGTCGTGCTGGTCCATCGGCGGCAGTTTCATCGGCCGGCTGAAGGTGTGGGAAGTGGGCAAAGCGCAGGCCACCCGCCGGCTGTTAATTGCGCCAACCAAACTTTTTTCAAATAGATTGTGGATGGCTTCCGCCAGGACTTCGGGCTTGATTATTTCACCGTTACGCACGGCCCCGGGCGCAAAGCTGCTGAGGCTGTAGCCCGATATGACCGTAGTATTGCCGCCCACTTTATCCACCTGCATCGCTTTAATGCTGGAGTGGCCGATATCCAAACCAAACAACGGCTTATCGTGGTAGAAAATCTCGTTCAAGTTCATTGGTCTTTATTTTGGCCCACTCTTAGTTACCGTTGCGTTTCAGGCTGAGTATATCACAAATAAGGTGTTTTGACCCTAGTTATACTGCCGCATGTAACCACGCTTGACCCAGGTGGTGATTTGATTGTCGCTACCAGGAACGGCCGTCCCAAACGTTATTACGGCATTGTTGCCCAGAGAAACCGTTTGTCCGGAAACCGCCCCAAGCGATCCATTATTGCTCAGCTGCACCTCGGACCAATAAGCATATAAAATCGCGCCTGGCGCCGAGCCGGTATTACTGAGATTAATGGTAGTAGCCTGCTGGCTACTATAAAGACTGGTGCCTGTAACACTGCTACAATCTGGCGAACATGCTCCACTGCTCCAAAAAGTCAGCACCTCCATGCTTGTACCTTGGCTGTTGGGGGTTATCGAGCCCTTGTTGCCAATAATAAAGCCGCTTTGGCCATCGACAACCACGTCAGGATAGGTAGTGCCAACCGAATCTTGGACAACGAAGTTGGCGTTATTTTGGATGGCAACGGAACCAGTAACCCAGACATTGCCGTTTATTTTGATGGTGCATTTGTTTTGGATGCTGACGTTGCCGGTGATTTTAACATTAGCCGGCCAGCTGATGGTACCACCGTTGGGGCAATTTGAGGCAGCGGCACCAGTCATGGTCTGTCCGGACCCGTTCACAGTGTTTTTGAAGCCGGTACGGTCAAAAGATGGCATCGGCACGGGGTCGCAGCTGGTTCCCGAACAAGCCACCAGCCCAGGGTTCAACATGTTAGTGCCGGTCGTCTGGTTTTTAGCCTGGACATTTCCGTATATAAAACTGGTTGTGCCCATCGTGATTGGCTGGCCGCCGCCGGAGCAAACCTGGGGGTAGGTACTATCGGCCGGCTTGGGGCATGCTTGGTCAGCTACCCGGACGTTTACGGGATTTGTGCTTAATCCGATTTGGGAATTGTTGCTCATAGTGATGGTTCCGTCCACGATCACGTCGCCGCCTGATACTTTAGAATTGCCGTTCATGACTAGACCTCCGACACCGGTGACGACCGAAGCAGCGCCGGTCCCAGTTGTCACTGCTTGGATATCCATGGCGTACTTGCGGGTGACTTTAGGGCTGGTGGCGCTGGCCGGGAAATAGGTTTTGGCGGTCACCACCAAGGTCTTATCGATACTATCGCCGCCGTCATTAACCACCACGTTGTAGGTGGTTTTGAGGTTGCGGGCGGCATCATTTAGCAATGTCACATCGCCGCCGGTCCCGGTCCAACCGGTCTGGGTGTTCATCTCGTGCATGGCTTCATCGAGCCCAGCGTCGGCCGCCAGCTGGGCCTCCGTGGCGTAGTAATCGTGTTCGGCAGCCGTCTGGTTGGTCACCGATTCACTGGTGATAGCGATGATCATCAAGACCAGCATCACACCGGTAACCAGCAGCACGGGTAAGATAAAACCGTCCTGCGGCTTGGCTCTTATCCTAAAATAATTTGAGTTAGCCAGTTTCATCATTGGTTCCTCAGTGTGATTCTGGCTTGGTTGCTCAATGTCACGTCTCTGCCATACACCTTCTGTCCCAGGTTCACGTCGAGCAGCACAGAACGGGCCTTGGTGGCATCCGAGGTGCTATTATCGGATGAGTCGTAGAACGTGAAACTTAGATTATTGACATGGTCGCTGAAGAGGGCGTCGGGCGGGCAGGTTGGGCTGGACAGGGATTGCGGACAGGTGGTGACGGCGGTGTTGCCGGGCGCCGATGTGTTAGCCAGAACCCGCTTGTACATACTGCTGCCGCTGACAAAGTAGATGAACTCGTTGCGGTATGGGAACCCGGTGTCAGGATTGTAGATGATATTACGGCTAGAATCTGTCGCCGGGCTTTCGATGATGATCACATTGCTGGGGTTACTGGTCACCCAGCCGCCAGCCGGTGCATTGGGGTCGGTGATAGTGTTGGTGCTGGATATGGCGTCCGCCAGTCGGATATCACTGGTCATCTGGTTTAAGATGGATTGCGACGACAAAGCTTCGTCTGTGGCCACCTGGGAGCGGTTGACGTCGGCGTAATAATCGAAGGTCGCTACGAAAATGGCGCCGGCCAGAATACCGGCCACCGTGATCGCAATGACCAGCTCGGTGATGGTGAAGCCCAGTTGGCTGCGCCTGACACTCACTGGCCGACCCCTAACTCACTGATATAGGACCGGTAAGTGAAGGTATGGGAAGCGCCGTAGTCGCTATAAGAAATGGTGATATCGATCTGCTTCACGCCGGTTTCTGGAGCGCTGATGGTGTAACTGGCGCTTTTAGGGCTGCCCATGGCTGCCGGCAGCTGGCCAGTGAAACTGGTCGTACCGGTGCTTAGGCTGTTATAACCGACACTACGCAATGTCTCTGTTTCGGTTTGGGCCACGCTGCTGGCCAAAGTTAGGTCACGGGCGCGGTGATTAATGCCGATTACATTCGCTAGCGCCAGGGCTACGGCCGGTATGATGACGCCGGCGGCCACTATAGTCACAACCAGTTCGACGACGGTGAACCCACTCTGGCGGTTTGTTTTCATAAGGCTTATGTTAATAGTAACTCAGGTCCGGCCTAATAAGAACTCCCCTGGCGAGCACTGGCAGGGGAGTTCTTAGCCGTCAGGCCGGCTTAGTTCAGGCTGTCTTTTTCTTTGACTGTGGGATTGTTTTCGGTCATGTAGTACAGCTTATAGTGGGCACATTCGTTGCCTGTGGTGTTGTCACAGGAAGTGCCGCTGTCGTTGGTCACGACGTAACCGTACTGGTCCTTGGTGGGGGTTGCGGTGCCGTTTTCACTGTTTGTGGTTTGGTTCGGTGCCCGCCAGGCGTTCAGGTCGGCCCCTTTCAAGTTGCCGCTGATCCAGCCATCATCCTGCACGTTCGCCAACGTTGGATATTCGCCGTTGTCGGTGAAGTAAACTTCCAGCTGTGATTGCTGGGCATTGATATCTGTTTGCCTTTCGGTATCACGGGCCCGTTCCTGCACCCCGCGGAAGCTGTTAAGCACCAGGGCGGCCAGGATGCCGATGATGATGATTACGATAAGGAGTTCAACGATCGTGAAACCCTTACTGTTTCTAATTGTTTTTAACTTCATGAGATGCCACCCTCCTTTAAGGTCTTGTCTTACGTGAAGTTAAGCTTTTTATTACCTTCTTATTCTAGGTTTTTTGCTTAATGCTTATGATTATCGACAAACCCCGCTTATCTGTCAAGTTTAAGATGGCTTAACAGCCAGGCTATTGCTGCTGCAAGGTTTGGTTCAAGCTGGTGATCGGGCCAATGACGCTTATGGCGATCAGGCCGACCATGCTGCCCATTATGACTATCATGATCGGCTCCAAAATGGAGCTCAAGCTATCGATGACCGAATCAACCTCTTCCTCATAGAAGTCAGCGACTTTAGCCAACACTTCATCGGTCTTGCCGGTTTCTTCACCGACTGCCAGCATCTGGCTGACAATCGGCGGGAACAGTTGGCTTTTAGCCAAAGCCTGGGATAGCTGCCGGCCCTCCCGGACTTCGCTGGAGGCTTTGAGCAGTTCCTGCTCAATCACAAAATTACCGATGGCGTGCGAGGTGACCTGGAGGGATTCCAAAACGGTGACGCCGGCGCCCATCAGTGAAGCGAAAGTCCTGGCAAAGCGGGCGATGGCCACTTTACTGACAATCGTCTTGAAAATCGGCACCCTTAGCATTAGCGCGTCAAATCTGGGCTTGCCTTTAGGCGTCTTGCGCCAGCGGTTCACAGATAGCGGCCCGCCGACGATTATCAGCAACACCAAATACCATTGGTGGCGGATGAATTTGCTGACAGCCAGCATGGCGACGGTTTGGGGCGGTAGTTTGGCGTGCGGGCCGCCCAGATTCAGCACCAGCGCCCCGATTTTGGGCACCACGAAAACCGTCAGGATAAAGAACGCGATGACTGTGATCGCCAGCAGAACCATCGGATACGTCGTGGCGCTTTTGACCTTGGCTTTAATGGCGGCGTCTTTTTCTTCCTGGCGGGCCAGCCGCTTTAAAATCTCATCTAAGATACCGCCGGATTCGCCGGCCCGGACCATGTTGATGTAAACGTCGCTGAAGACATTTGGATATTTAGCCATGGCATCGGCCAGCGGCGCGCCGCTTTCCACGTCGTGGTTGATGCCAGTGATGACCTCCTTAAAGTATTTGTTTTCGGCCTGTCCGGCCAAGGTGTCCAAAATCTTGGGCAAAGCCACTCCGGCGCTGACCATGGTTGAAAGTTCGCGCGTGAAAATCACCAGATCCTTACTTTTAACCTTGCGACTGCCAAGAGACAAGTTAAAGGCCGCCTGCTTGGCCTCTTTGACCGTCAGCGGGTGGCTACCCTGCTGGCGCAGGCTCTTGACGGCTTCATCGCGGTTGGTGGCAGTGATTGTGCCGCTGACATGCTGCCCCTGATTGTTTAAAGCGCTGTAAGAATAAACTGCCATTTTACCGCTCGCTGGTCACTCTCATTATTTCTTCAAGGGTAGTCTGGCCCTGCAAGGCTTTGATCAAACCATCGGTCTGCATGGATATCATACCTTCTTTGATGGCTTCGACCTGGATTTCCTCGCTCGGCGCGCCGCCGATGATAAGTTTCTGGATAGGCAGGCTGATCGGCAAAACTTCATATATTCCCAGCCGGCCGCGGAAGGAAGTCGCACCGCTTTGGCCTTTCAGCCGCCACAGCTTACTGATGGTCTGTCCGTTGCTAGAGGGTTCGGCGTGGGCTATGGGCTTGGAGCTGTTAAGCACCATATCCAAATCGGATTGGACGAACTGCTGTTCCAGCTTATGGATGCGGTCCATCGACGCTGAATCGTTAAGGCCGAAGGCTGTGCGGATCCGCTTGACGGTGGTTTCATCCGGGTGATAGATTTCGGTGTTTTCAGGGACAAGTCGGCGCACCAGGCGCTGGGCGATGACCGCCCGCATGGTGCTGGCGATCAAGAACGGTTCGATACCCATGTCCAGCAAGCGGGGCAGCGCGGTGGAGGCATTGTTGGTGTGAAGGGTTGAAAAAACCAGGTGCCCGGTCAAGGCGGCCTGGATAGCCAGATTGGCGGTTTCACTGTCGCGGATCTCGCCAACCATGATGATATTCGGGTCCTGGCGCAACAGAGCCCGCAGCCCGTTGGCAAAAGTCATGCCGGCTTGCGGGTTGACCTGCACCTGGTTCACGCCTGGTATCTTGTACTCCACCGGGTCTTCCACGGTGCTGATGTTCACTGACGGCTGGTTCAGCCGGCTTAAGATGCTGAATAGGCTCGTGCTCTTTCCGGAACCGGTCGGGCCGGTGAACAGTATCATTCCATGGGGGCTGGTCAGAGCTTTCTCGAGCGATTCAAGGTTCTTTCCCCAAAACCCCAGCTCCTTAAGTGATGAGGCGCGGGTTGATTCATCCAAGATACGCATCACGACTTTTTCACCGTCGACAATCGGCAGGGTGCTGACGCGCAGGGCGTACTCACCGCTGCCGAACGCCACCTTAAACCGTCCGTCTTGCGGCGCCCGGCGTTCATCGATTTTCAAGTTGGACAGGATTTTGATGCGGCTGACCAGCGCGGAGATGATTTTCTTAGGCAGCCGGTTAGTCTCGCGCAGCTGGCCATCGATGCGGTAGCGGATTGACACGAAATCTTCATGCGGCTCGATGTGTATGTCACTAGCGCCTTGCTTAATAGCGTATTCGATTATCAGGTTGACGGTTTTGGCCACCGGGCTGTCTTCGGCGACTTCTGCTTCAGACACCTCTTCTTCGGGCGCCTGTGCGCCGGTTTCATTATCGGCAATCACTTGGGTCAGTTCGCTGCCGATGTTTGTCCGGTACTGGTCCAGGGCCGAGAGGATATTGGACCGGGTGGCTATGAACAGCCTTATATTGGAGCCCAACTGTTTTTGCAGGAAACTGAAGGCCTGGATGTCATCCGGGTCTTCCATTGCCAGGTACCGCGTGCCGTCGGGTTTGACATCGAACAAAACAGCATTATATTGCCGGGCGATATGCTCGGGGATCAACCCGAACACTTCTTTGCGCAGGTTTCGGGGCACCAGCTCAACGAACGGAACGTCGATCTTGGCGGCGTAAAGTTTAGTCAGGTCGGCTTCGGGCAGGACATTGTTTTTGATGACGATGTCCTGCAGTGGTTTTTTTTCGGTTTTTTCCTGTTCAAGCAGACCATGGATCTGCTCATCGGTAACTTTACGACTCTCCTTTAGCAATGTAATCACTAGAGCGTCGCTAATACGCATAAGCATAAGTATAAATGAATTGAGAAAAGAATACAGAAATAAACGCAAGGAGTTTCTAAACTGTTAGGGCTGATATACTATATGTAGAATATTTGTCTGAGGTAGGAGGAAGAAATGGCAGAGAAGAAGGTTAAAGACGCCCCGGCGGCCGGCAGCGGCAAGAGCCAGGCGCTGCAGTTGGCCGTTGACCAGATCGAGAAGCAATTCGGTAAGGGCAGTATTATGCGACTGGGAGAGGCCCATGCCGTGAATGTGGAGACGATACCTTCTGGCTCTATCAGCTTAGATTTAGCACTGGGCGGCGGTATTCCTAAAGGCCGGATTATTGAAATTTACGGGCCGGAGAGTTCTGGTAAGACGACCGTTTGCCTGCATGCCGTGGCCGAAGTCCAAAAAGCCGGCGGCACCGCGGCCTATGTTGACGCCGAGCACGCCTTGGACCCGGCTTACGCCAAACGCCTGGGCGTGAACGTTGAAAACCTGCTGATTTCCCAGCCCGACAGCGGCGAGCAGGCGCTGGAAGTCGTCGAGACGCTGGTGCGCTCCAATGCCGTCGATATCATCGTGGTGGACTCAGTGGCCGCGCTGGTGCCCCAGGCCGAAATCGAAGGCGACATGGGCGACGCCCACATGGGCCTGCAGGCCCGCCTGATGAGCCAGGCTTTGCGCAAGCTCACTGGTGTAATCAACCGCAGCAAAACCACAGTCATCTTTGTTAACCAGCTGCGCATGAAAATCGGCGTGATGTTTGGTAACCCAGAGACCACCACCGGCGGCAACGCCCTGAAATTTTACGCTTCTGTCCGCATGGACATCCGCCGCATCAGCCAGATCAAACAGGGCGACAGCGTGATTGGTAACCACGTCCGAGTCAAAATCGTTAAAAATAAAGTGGCGCCGCCGTTCCGCGAAGCCGAGTTCGACATCATGTATAACCAGGGCATCAGCAAAGAGGGCGACCTTATTGATCTGGCCGCCGCCCACGACATTGTCCAAAAGTCCGGCGCCTGGTACGAATATAAAGGCGAAAAAATCGCCCAGGGGCGCGAAGCCGCCAAAAAATATTTGTCCGAAAACCCCAAGGTTTTCAGCGAAATCGCCAAAGCCACGGTTGAGACCGCCCAAGCCAGCCAGTAAAATATATATCTATGACCGGGCTCAACCATGCTATGACCGGCGCTTTAGTGGCTGCGGCTATTGATAAACCAGCGATCGCCCTGCCGGCAGCCCTGCTCAGCCATTTCGCTATTGATGTCATACCGCATTGGGACTATAAAGTGCCCGGCGGTTTGCGGGCCAAGCAAGTGATCATGGTTATGGACCTGATTCTAAGTGTTTGGCTGCTGTTTGTCCTGACACTTTTCGTCGACGCCAAGGCCTGGCTGATAATCACGGGCGGTTTGCTGGCCATACTCCCAGATTCGATGTGGCTGAGATTTTATGTCAGGGGCAAACCTTCCATCAAAGGGAATAAGAAAAGTCTAATCAATAAGTTACGGCGGTGGCATCTATGGATCCAATTAAGCGAGACCAGCCGGGGTATATATGTTGAGGCCATCTGGTTCGCGCTGATGGTTTTTCTAATTCTTCACATTCAGCATTAGCCCATGAAAATAACCGCTATCAAGCAGCAAGTTAAGAACCCGGAGCGGGTCAGCATCTTCATTGATGGTAGGTACGAGTTCTCATTAAGCCTGGACGAGTTGGTGAAGCATAAGCTCAAGAATGATGATGAACTGGATGGGCCTGAAGTCAAACAATTTAAAAAAATCAGTGCCGATGGCAAGCTTAGAGCCCGGGCGCTCGAATGGCTGATGAACCGGCCGCATTCGGAGCGCGAATTCCGCGATTACTTATTCCGCAAAAAAATCGAACCGGAGCAGATCGACGGCCTGGTTAAAGAGATGACTGAAAAGGGTTATTTAGATAACGCTAAATTCGCGGAGTGGTTCACAGAACTGCAGGCCCGCCGCGGCAAGAGCGACCGGGCTATTCGGGCCGAATTGTTCAAAAAAGGCATCGGGCGGGAGCTGGCCGACGAAACAATGTCGCAAAATGCCGGCGGGGAAGAACAGCGGCTAAAATCAGTGATAGAGAAGAAGGCCAAACTTAGCCGCTATAAAAACGACCCTAACAAGCTCGCCAAATACTTAACGGGTCAAGGATTCAGCTGGAACCTGGTTAAACAGGAGCTTTTATCAGACCGCGAAGATACCTAACAAGTTAAGTGATTTTATCCGGAGGGCACAGCGGCGCCGGCTCTGGCAACTTCCTCGGCCGTAGCCTTTATCTCAGTGTCGCGCACCAGGATGTAATGGTCGGTGACCTCCAAGATCTGGGTACGGTCGATAATTAAAGTGTCGTCAGACGTGAACACCTTGTGTAGCGGCCGCGCTACATATAGCTTTTGGACAAACATCCCCTCGTTATAACTATAGTCGCTGACTTTGCCCAGCCTTTGGCGCTTGGTTTTGACTGGTTTTTCCAGTAGCTGAAAACGGGTGTTTAGGATTTCGCCATGCCGCACCAAATCTTCGGGCAAGCTTAAATCTGATTCGTCATTCACGGCCAGGCCATTGGGCATCGTCTGACGGACATCATCCACCAGCAGCACTTCCCGCCGGCCGCCGGGCCCTTCGCACCACCAGCCCAGGACCTTAAGATTATGGGGATTGATGACCGGCTCGAGCGCCGTGGCGATCTGGCCGCCCGACCTCAAGCTTATGACCGGCTGGTTAAGCAGGCCTTTACTAAGCATCAGCATAATTAAGCCTAAGTATAACTTCAGAGTGCTGGAGCTGCTACGATTTATATCACCAGCGGTTTTTAGCACAGGCACTTTCTCTGAGGTTTCAAGGGGATATAATTGATACAAATGAGAAAATATTTTGTAGTACTGCTATTGTTTCTTCTCACGGCCGGCTTTTGGTGGTGGAAGAGCATAAAGTTAGCTGAATCGGCGCCGGTGGGCCCGGAGCTGGTTATCGCTCAGGTTAAGGTGACCTCCAGCGACGGCCAGTTCATCACGCTTTATAACAACACGGCTGGCACTATTGACCTGAATAATATCCAGCTGCAGTACTTCAACAATTATGATTTGGCGTCGGCCACCAGCAGTAAGCTGGTAAAACTGACCGGCCAGCTGTCGCCCCACGGCTATGCAGTGGTCAACGACGGCGCTATCCAGGCTTGCTACCAGATGACTGTTAATTCGGTGTCGCTAGGCCTGTCAACAACCGCCGGCTTCTTGCAGGTCAGCCACTATCTTGGCGACAGCCCGCACGTGGTCAGTGTCCTGGATGACTATGTCGGCTGGTCTAAGAAATTGGTTCCCGGGGCGCAAGCCCTGCCCGCCGACGCCAGTTCGTTTTTACAGCGCCAGGCGCCGGGCGGCTCATCAAAACTGTCGCTTATACAAATTCCAGGGGACGGTGGCTGGCAGAGCGTCAAGCAGCTTAACGGCAACTCGCCCTGCAGCCCTTCTCAGACCTCCGGGTCGTTGGGCGGCGGGTCTCTGGCGCCAGGTTCTGCCCCCATTCCTTACACGGTTAACACCGCGTCAGCTACATTGAGTTCAATCCCGGCCGACGATTCCGATTTAAAAGCGCCGCAGATTTCTGAAGTTGTGCCCAACCCGGCCTCACCGAAGACCGATGCCAATGATGAGTTCATTGAGCTTTATAACTCCAACGCCAAGCCCTTCGATTTAAGCGGGTTCATTCTGCAGGTTGGGACCACGACCATACATAAATATACTTTTCCGGATGGTACTACCATCGAGCCCAAACAATTCACGGCCTTTTATTCATCAGACACCAACCTCAGCCTAAGCAACAGTGACGGGCAGGTCAAATTGCTAGATCCGGCCGGGAACGTACTTAATAAGACAGATGAATACACAGGAGCGAAAGACGACTACGCCTGGGTGAGCGCCGGTGGGCTTTGGCAATGGACAACTACGCCCACGCCCGGAAAAGCCAATCTCGTCAGCACGCCGGCTAATAAGTCCGGCGCCCCGTCTGGCAGTGGCTCGTCCACTAAAAAAGGCTCCGTACTGGCGGCCGCTACGAATACTGGTCCGGGCGGCGGAACTCCAAGTGCTGTCCGAATGCATCCGCTGGTGCTTGCCGGCGTCGGGGCTGTCGCCTTACTATATGCCGTATATGAGTACCGCCATGATTTGGGAAACTTCTTCTACAAGCTCCGCCGAAACCGAGAAGCTCGGCGAACTGCTGGGTGAGCGGCTAAAAGGCGGGGAGGCCATAGAATTGCGCTCGGACCTGGGCGGCGGCAAGACGACTTTTGTCAAAGGCCTGGCGCGCGGCGCCGGCAGCAAAGCAAAGGTCGCCAGCCCAACCTTCACTCTCAGCCGGGTTTATCAGGCGCCGGAATTCACAATCAATCACTTCGATTTCTATAGGCTGAATGACGCTGGTGTGATGGCTGACCAGCTGGCCGAATCAATCAGCAGCAGCCAAACTGTGACCGTGGTTGAATGGGCTGATATTGCTGCGAATGTGCTTCCCGAGGGGCGTATCAGCATCGAACTAAAGCCGGCTAGCGGCAACTCCGAAGAACGACGGATAACTTTTAGCTACCCCGAGAGCGAAAGGGAGGTGTTTGCTGCGATGGAGACTGCTTGGCAGGAGGTTGAACCATGATGGTCCTGGCTATTCGCACCGACCAACCTGAAGCTGAACTATATGTATATGAAGGTAAAAAGAAAATAAACGCGTTAAAGTGGCAGGCCCACTTAAAGCTAGCCGAAACCCTCAACGGCAAAATCGAAGAAATACTTAACAAGTCAAGTATTTCCTATAAAGACCTGCACGGGCTGGCTGTCTTTAAAGGCCCGGGCAGTTTCACCGGACTGAGAATAGGCGTGAGCGTGGCGAATGCCCTGGCCTATTCGCAGGCTATTCCCATCGTGTCCCGCGGCGGCAAAAACTGGCTGGAAAAATCCATAAAAGATTTACAAGCCGGCAAGAATGATAAAATCGCGACCCTGCAATATGGCGCGCCGCCCCGTACCACTCAGCCTAAAAAGTGAGAATCGTGATATTATATTTTTGGATTTTGAAGTGAGTTTTGGGCCGCCGAAATTTTAAAAAATTTTGGCGGACAAGGATAAATCCGTTCAATTTTACTAATATCTGAAAACCCTAAACTGTCCGGTATTTTAGCTAAAGAAGTGATAGTGATCGCCAAAAACTAGGACAGACGAAAGGTCTTCTTTAAGAGGAGGACTATATGGCACTACTGGATTTATTTACCGGTAAGGTTATTGACGAAATTAAAAAAGAACTGGTCCAGACTAAAAAAGACGCGGCTGAGGCAATTAAAAAAGCCGAGGAAGACGCGGCAAAGCGGATCGAAGAAGTTAAGAAAGACGAGCAAAAACGCAGAAGCGAACTAAAAGAAATTGAAAACCGCTTATTGTCTCGCCAGGAATCACTAGATAAAAAGCTAGACAACCTAGACAAGCGCACAGAAGTTCTTCGCAAAAGCGAAGGCGAGGTCGAAGATCTTAAAAATGAAATCCGCGAGATACGCGGCAAGCAACAGGAAAAGCTGGAGAAAATCGCTAAGCTTACAAAAGCTGAAGCCACCGAGAAACTGATGGCCATGACTGAGCGCGACATTAAAAACGACCTGCTTGGTTTGGTTAACAAATTGCAAAACGAAGCCAGAGAAGATGCCGAAGGGCAAGCAGCCGTGATTTTGGCCACAACCATGGAACGGATGGCCAGCGAAGTGACAGCCGAGCGCACAGTCACGGCTGTGAAACTGGATGACGAAGAAATGAAAGGCCGTATCATCGGCAAAGAAGGCCGCAACATCCAGGCGCTACAGCGGGCCACCGGCGTCGATATTTTAGTCGATGAAACTCCCGGCATGATCGTGCTGTCCAGTTTCGACCCGGTGCGGCGCGAGATTGCCCGCCAGACTATGGAGATGCTGCTTAAGGATGGGCGGGTGCACCCCGGCCGGATCGAAGAGATCGTCGAAAAAGCCCAAAAACAGGTCCAAAAAGACGTCGTCCGGGCTGGCGAAGACGCCGCCCGCGAAGTTGGGCTGGTTGGCATACCTAAGGAAATCCTGCAGCTGATGGGCGAACTGAAGTATCGCACCAGCTACGGCCAGAACGTACTTAAACATTCGGTCGAAATGGCCCAGCTGGCCGGAGTGCTAGCCGAGGAACTGGGGGCCGACGTTAAAACCGCCAAGTATGCCGCCCTGACGCATGACATGGGTAAGGCGCTTAGCCATAAAGTCGAAGGTAAACACCACCACATCAGCGGTGAAATGCTGCGCAAATATGGAGCCCCCGAGGAAGTCGCCGCAGCTGCCGAGCAGCACCACGACGATATGGACTCGACCAGTGTGGAGGGGCTGATTGTGCGGGTAGTAGATGCTATCTCGGGAGCCCGGCCCGGCGCTCGCAATGTCAGCGCCGAGAACTTTGCCGAGCGCATGAAAGATTTGGAAAACACCGCGCTCGGTTTTGATGGCATCGAGAAGGCCTACGCCATCAGCGCCGGCCGCGAAGTCCGGGTGTTTGTCCAGCCAAAGTCAGTCGACGACCTATCGGCCATCCGGCTGGCCCGCGACATCGCCAACAAAATTGAATCAACGATGCAGTACCCCGGTACAATCAAAGTCAACGTCATAAGAGAAACAAGGGCGGTAGAGTTCGCAAAATAAAATACTTAACAAGTTAAGTATTTTTTGGTCGGGGTGAGAGGACTTGAACCTCCGGCCTCCGCGTCCCAAACGCGGCGCGCTAGCCAACTGCGCCACACCCCGTCGTCGGAGTCGAGGTGCCGGCTTCCGTGAGCACGCTTGCGATTGCTCACTTTCAGCCTCGGCTCGCCTCCTTCTCTCAACTTTGCGTACGGCCGCTAACGCCCCGATACGCAAAATTGGAAAAGCAACAGAGGTAATTATAGCAGTTATTTATTTTGGAAGTCGACGTCTATGTCTTCGGGCGGGACGAACTTTTCCTTTTTGGCCTGGCGGCCGTAGGCCCTTTTGTCAGCATCGGTTAAGTGCTCCTGCACTAAGCTTCGCGGCCATAACGTCTTACTGTCGACCACTCCGGCTTCCGCGGCGTAAAGCACCACCCGGGCCTGTAAATAAATCCAAAATAAAAGCCCCAGAGTCACCGCGAATGTGCCGTATAAGTGCTTGAAGTTATTTAATTGGTGGTTCACTAAATAACCGCCAATGATTTGGAGCGCCTCAATCAAAATTGCTGCTGCCAGGGAGCTGATGACCAGCGGGCGGTGCGTCACATTCGATGAGTGGGCCAGCCCCCATTTGAACAAAAACCAAAACAGGCCAAATAGCACAGCCACGGCGATTAGGATAGGCACGAGCCTAAGGATGAATATCCTGTCCAGCCCGGTGGCAAAGCCCGATAAGAACGAGGCAGCTATAAATCCTAGGCCGCCGACAACCACAATTCCTAGGCTCTTGAGCGGGCCCTTAGGAAAGCCCGGCCGTTCCACCCTGGGTATACCCCATATATGGTTCATGGCCGATTGAAAGACGTCGGCAACACCTTTTGCTCCCCAGAGGGTCAGCAAGATACCGATAGCCAGACCGGCTCCGGCGCCGTTAAGGCTTTTGACATTCGATTGCAGCTGGTCGCTTAGCGCGGGGAAGTATTGGGTGGCGTGCCGGATGACATCATCCCTGATGCCAGGATGCGAATGCAGGACAAACTGCAAGGTGGATGCGGCCACTAATAAAAGCGGGAACAGCGACAAAAATCCATAGTAAGTCAGCATAGCGGCCTGCTGGCCGCCGTTGTCGTCACCATATTTTTTCTGCACCGCATACAAAAACCCCGGGAATTTATGGTTCCTCTGGAAAGTGTCTATTCTATGTACGAGTCGCTCTAAAAAATTCACGTCTTTTCTCCAGTTGGGCTCAGAGGGATTATATCAAAAAACAGAGATATCTCTGATATAATTACCCCTGTTGGCGGGGTGTGGCGCAGCCCGGTAGCGCGCACCGTTCGGGACGGTGAGGTCGCTGGTTCAAATCCAGTCACCCCGACCACGCATCAGCTAATATCAGCCCCGCTAGAAATTTCAGCAATCAAGTGGCTGAAATTTAGCGGAGCCTTGTATTGCCGCTGCTTTTCCGCTTGGCTTATCCTCAAGCCAAGCGGTCTAACTGCAAAAAATATAAAAAATAGGAGTACAATTTTAAATAATGCTTACGGTTATTGCCTGTATTGCCGGATTGGCTGTGCTTCTCCTGATCGCGGATTCACTGGCTAAACACAAAGTTCTAAGGGGCGAGTACCACCGTAAATTTTTCCACATCACCGCCGGAAGCTTCATCGCTTTCTGGCCTTGGCTGATCAGCTGGCGGGCCATCCAGGTTCTGAGCATATTGATGCTGCTGGTTATGATTGTTGGCCGTTTCCGGAACCTTCTGAAGTATAACGGTTTTGTCCACCGGGTGACTTACGGCGACATCTTCCTGGCTTTAGCCATTTTCATATCGGCCATTATCACCCACAACAAAATATTTTTCGCCGTGGCGATTTTGGAGGTGGCTTTGGCCGACGGCCTGGCGGCTGTGGCTGGAATATCGATTGGTAAACGCTGGGAATATAGGGTGTTCGGGTATAAAAAGACGATCATTGGCTCGATGATATTTTGGATTGCATCGGTGGAGATTTTGACCGCCGGCCTGCTGGCTGCCCACAACGTGTTCCAATTCCAAAGCTACTATTACCTGCTGCTACTTTTACCGCCGCTGCTGACCGCCGTGGAGAGCATATCGCTTTTCGGCCTCGATAATTTAGCGATCCCGATTTTGACGATTGTGATTTTGCGTTTATTCCAAACTTAACCGGATCCGATAAGAACCCCGGCGGCAAACACCAGGCCGCCGCCAACCACCACTTGTAAAATTGACAGCCAAAAACGCATCGCGAAGTATTTATAGCGGATGTAGGCGATAGCCATTAGCTCAACGCCCACCACCAGGTAGGCGACGATTAAGGCATGGTTGATGTTGCTGAATAAAAAGGGCAGCGTGTGAAAGATACCGCCGATGAAAGTCATGGCGCCGATTATCACGCCGCGGCGGAGGGGGCGGCCGCGGCCTGTCAGCTCCCCGGTGTCGCTTAAAGCTTCGGCGAACGCCATGCTGATGCCGGCGCCGACCGCCGCGGCGATACCTGTGACAAAGGCATAATGAGGCCGGTGTGTGGCGAACGCCACCGCAAAAATCGGCGCCAAGGTTGATACGGAGCCGTCCATCAGCCCGGCCAGGCCGGGCTGGACCGTCTGTAAGATGAACTTATTGTGTTCTTCTTGGCTGCGTGGCTGCCGGCTGCTGTGGCCGACCGGCCACGAAAAAGGGTTAATACTTCTGTTCATAAATCCTGGGGTGCCTGAAGAGATTTGAACTCTCGATCTTCGGGACCACAACCCGACGCTTTGACCAGCTAAGCTACAGGCACCACGAAGTCCTTGGCCTCATTTTTATAATGATGTACCAAGTGATGACAATTGTGGCACAACCAAATCAAGTTGTTAAGGGAATTATTTCGGCGATTTCTATCTTTATGATGAGCGATTAAGACTCTGAAATCGTCGCTCCTGCACCGCTTGCATACAGGCGGAAGTTCAGTTCGTCGAAGGGCATCTCGGTAAGAGTATTCACCGTTTCTCCAATTTGCATGGCTGGAACCAATATACGTTGAGTTACGCCACTTGGTTTGACAGGACTTGCTACAGAAAAACTTCCCGCTTACAGAACGCTTTTGATTCTTCTGGCTCCTATAAATCTCTCCGCCGCAAACATCGCACCGGAAACGAGCACCATTCCTCTGCGCCTCATGACTACACTTTAGCGAGCAGTATTTCCCCCAGCCAGCTTTAAGCCAACTCGGTTTAGCATAAAACTGTCTGCCACAGGAACGGCAAATAACTGTGGGCATGTCATAAGTCTATCAACCTAGAGCTAAAATATAAAGGAGATGGGTTTCTATAAAACCACAACCCGATGCTCTAACCAACTGAGCCATTCTTGCCGTAACAGGGGTGCTTATACTAGGAACCAGACTATAAAACTAGCGACTCGCTAAAGGATTAATTTCGCGGGCATTAAATTCAACGCCATGGATGACAATTGTTGAGCCGGCCGCCAAAGCAGCAAGTTTGTCTTGTAAGTATGGCGGCATGCGTTTTATCTCCCGTGCGGCATTTTCCGCTACCGTCGCCCGTGAAACCTCATGGACACTTTGCAATCTGTCGGCGATTGAAATATTGGGGTCATATTCAGTCACATCAAAAAGCCTGTCGCCATGCATTTAAAGTTAATTATAAGGCATAAGCGTTCTATTTTTTAAATCGAATTCGTTATCATTTAGGTCTAACTTGCTCCCTTTAACACAATTTGAACACCTGGCAAAATTAGTAACTAAAATCACAGATTAAAGCGGATTTCTAGTTTATGCTGGCGTGGTAACTGTGGGGTAATGGGCAGAGGTTTTAGGGGCCTCAATGTCCGGAAGGAGGATTTATGGTTATACAAAAAATTAAAGCTTTCACTATTAAGTTCGTGGTCTCAGCTGCTTTGGCGGCTATACCGCTGGCAGCTTTAGGCGGTGTCAGCCACGCTAACGGCACAGTCAACTGGACGGGCCAAGGTGCTGATTCTGTCAAGGCTTGTTCATCGAGTCAGACACCTTTCTTGCACTGGATTTTCACCACAGGTGGCAATAGCTCGGTCTCTTCAGCCACTTTGTCGGTGAGCGGCGATGCCTCCGGTGGGGGCGCAATGTCGCAGCACGGCCATAGCTGGACTATTGACACAGCTTTCTCGGGGACAGGGCAGCCAACGACCAGTACGGTGTCGGCACATGTCACGTTCACTGGCAGTCTCGGTAACGGTCACGCTAACCTAGTCATCAGCAGCGGCTGCTTTGGCAGCAATAGCAGTAGCGGCGGCGGCGGCGGCCAGGGCGGTGGCGGTGGTACGACCACCACTTCCGGCGGCCAGGTCTTAGGTGCAACTGGCCAGGCCCAAAGCCAAGTGTCGCAAGTTCCCGTCGGCAGCGCCAATGGCGGCGGCGGCGGAATCAGCGACTTCAGCCTGACATCACTAGCTAGGGCTTGGTGATACTGCAAAGGTAAAAAATGCCGGGCTCACAGCGTCAGCTTAAATTAACCGGGCGATCCGCAAAACAGGGATTGTCCGGTTCCTGGCGCCCCAGCCAGCGGCTGAAACGACCCAGGGCCAAGCAGATTAGGCTGCCTTTAAGCCTTTCATCAAAACTTCAAATCACATTAAGGCGTTTCC
This sequence comes from Candidatus Saccharimonadota bacterium, assembly GCA_025934715.1. Classification (GTDB taxonomy): domain Bacteria; phylum Patescibacteriota; class Saccharimonadia; order Saccharimonadales; family UBA10212; genus JAIFWC01. Next base: position 40,270 of record JAICWR010000002.1, on the reverse strand, counting down.
GGACCAAGCCGGAACTGCGTTCCCAGCGCTATTGGCAGAAGGTATTTAGGTTTAGGATTTTTTCCTTCAAAGAAATCGCCGTTGCAAAGGTTCCCAAGCAAACCTGGCGCCGGTACGCCAAAAAAGAAGAAGTCCACCATCCTCGCCGGGTTTTACGGTGGGCTTTCCCGGTGCTACTGGCTCTCGGCCTTAATCTTGGCTTTTATTATCATTTTTCAACTTCTAAGGGCGCCGTGCATGATATATCAATTCATAAAGCTGTGGCCTCAGCCGCGGTACGCCCCCAACCGCCCAAATCTATGCCCCGGTCTGTTCCAGAGCGACTTATTATTCCGTCCATACAGCTCAATTCGGAACTTATACCTTTGGGCCGATACCCGGACGGTTCTATCGAGATGCCATCGTGGCCCAGCATACCCGGCTGGTATAAATACGGGCCCACTCCCGGCGAAATCGGCCCGGCTATTATTGCCGGGCACTTAGACACCTGGACGGCCCCGGCCATTTTTTGGCGGCTGCACGAGCTTAAAACCGGTAGTGAAATTGATGTCACGCGCGAGGACGGCACAACCGCTAGGTTCGCAGTGATGGGTATAAAACAACTGCCGCGCGACAGCTTCCCCACCCAGGAGGTCTACGGTAATATCAACTATGCGGGCATCCGGCTCTTAACTTGCGGCGGCACCTTCAATCCCCAAACTATGCGTTACAGCGACAACACTGTCGTCTATGGCAAATTGATCTAAAGGCGAGGCTTTACTGCCTGTAAACGCTGAATCCGGCGCCGTCAGTTGTTAATATCGTCGGCTTTGCTAATGGGCTCCCTGCTTGGCTCACCAACGTTATAGGCGATGCTCCGGCAGTTGATATGGAATTTGGGACACCGCTAACTCCTACAGCCCCATTCGTAAAAGCCGCCGGACTGAAGTTGTCAAATGGCACCAGGCTGCCATTGGCAAAGCTGGGGTCTTCTTCAATCCATTCCGCCGACGAATTTCTGGAAGTGTAATTAACTGTTGTCGTGAAGGTCTGGCTGGTCGAAATGTCGCTGATGCTTATTGTCCAGACACCGGCTGATGTCTCGTTAATGGTGGCGGCCATGTTGTTGCCGGGACTGACGGAGATTGAAGGTATTTCCAAAGCTGTGTCGGGCAGCAGTTCGTAGAAGGCGAAAGTCGATGCTTGCCCGCTCGCGGAAACTGTATTTAAAGTACCGGTTTGAATGAGGTCACTGGAAAACACTCCCCCGATTCCAATCCAGCTGGCATCAGCGGTCGTGGACGAGCCGTTGCCGGTGGCGCTCGGCACGATCCAGGAACCTGATATGCTGTCGTAGCTTCCGGCCGTCGCCACATAGCCTGCCCAGTTTGTGGAAGTGAACCCGCCAGTGGCGAAAGTCGGCGTCTGGCTGTTAGTGCCCGACGATGAGGAGCTGCCGCCACCTGTGGAGGATGTTGACGAGCCGGATGAAGAACTATTACCCGACGAAGGCTTGGTTTTAGGCGCGGGTGTCAGTTTTTTAGCCCCGCCGCTTGGCGCGGGCTGGGCGGCAGGTATAGGCGCCGGCTTGGATTTTGAAACCGGCGGCGAAGCTATGGCCACCTTTTCACTCACCGGAGTAGATTTTTTGGGGGCAGGCTTTTTCTTAACGACTACTGCTCTTGGTTTCGGCTTGTTGACTTTTTTTGACGCTACAGGTTGGCTAGCTAGTGGTTTATGATGCGAACTGCTAATAAGCGCGGCCGTTGATACAACCGGTAAACTTAAAAGAACTACTCCTATAACGCACTCCACTAGAGCTTTTGTGAGATGATGCGTCCGGTAGCTAATCCATAAAGCAATTAACTTTTTGGGCATTTTTTAGTTTTATTTTTGTTTTTAGAACCTAATAGAATAATAGTCCAAACAGGTCAAAATTGGTACCCCGGGCAGGATTCGAACCTGCGACCTTGAGCTTAGAAGTCTCCTGCTCTATCCAACTGAGCTACCGGGGCAAAGCTCGCCTTAGGCGAGCAATTAACAATTTACAATTATCAATTTTCAATGAATTATCAATGATCAATGACCAATGAAAAACCAATGGAACTGAAAAAGGTGAAATGTTAATTGTTTTGGCTTCGCCAAAGCGTGGTGCGGGATGGGGTAGTCGAAACCCCGTCTCAAGTTTGGAAAACTTGCATATTAGCCGTTATACGAATCCCGCAACAGGGGTAATTATATCAGAAAATAAACCTTCCCTTACTTGCAAATAAACATAAACGTTTCTACTATAAAATATACTTTACAATTAAGCATAAATATAGTAATATACAGCTAACGAGTAACTGGAGGAACTCGACCAATAGATTTTTCTGTTGGTTGTTTCACTTCCTGTTGCGCGGCAAATTAATTAAAGGAGTAATATCCATGAGTGGACAAGGACAAGTTCTAGGTGCTACAACCACCGCTACTGGCGTGGCCGTTTTACCTAACACTGCCGGCAATTCCATGCTGACCGTGTTAGCCTGGGCGACAATAGTCGCTGGCGCCACAGTTTTAGCTAGCTCTGTTGTTAGCCGATTGGTAGCTCGCTCTCTTCGCTAAGAGACGGCTATTCAAAATATAGGTGGAAATATGCGAGTCAGCTTATATTTAAAATTGCTGCCGCTGTATATAGGGCTCGCCGCCCTAGTGGCGAGTCCCTTTTACTTATCATACCGGCATACCCAAGATGTGCAGGCCGCTGCTCACACTGCTCAAGTTCAACTCAATAAGAAAACAGCACCATCTATAATCAGCGGTATACCCGTGAGGATTGTGTTGCCTGACGTGAGCATTGACTTACCAGTGGTGAAAGGCCATTATATCAACGCCGAGCAAGGGTGGTACGTGTCGCCGGTGAATGCCAACTTTGCAATCAATACCTATCCCATAAACAATAGCCACGGCACAACTCTTATTTATGGGCATGCGCTGGTATATGTGTTTGGCCGGACATACAACCTCAAACCCGGCGATAAGGCTTTGGTTTATACAAACAACGGACACATTTTTGAGTACATCTTCAAAAGTGACGTGATAGTTAACCCGACAGACACCCAAATATTTGCTAACCTTGATAGCCAAAAGCCTGTATTGAAGCTTATGACTTGCGATGGAGCGTGGTCGCAAAACCGGCGCTTTATGACCTTTGAGTTAGTGAAGGCGGCCTAAGATGAATAAGCTCATCATCGCTTTAGCGCTTCTAGGTATTCTGAATCTTTTCAGGCTTTCCGCATACATGCTGGCCAGCGATTACTATGAGATTTATCGGGCCTTAAAGACACGCAAACATCGAAACAAAAGACAATACAGGCCGACTGTCTCTGTCGTAGTGCCTGCTCATAATGAGGGAGTTGTGATAAAGGAAACCCTAAAGAGCCTCCAAGCCAGCACTTATCCTAAAAATAAAATGGAAATAATTGTAGTAAATGATGGGTCGACAGATTCTACCGCGGCTATAGTTAGGAAATATATCGCTGAATTAAAAAAACTAGAGGCTAAAGCAGAATTCCATCGCCACCCCAGGAACTCCACTATTACCAAAAGGTACGTGCGCCGAGAAGCATCATATTTTCCAGTCCGCCTGGTCAACCAGTTGAATGGAGGCAAAGCCTCGGCTCTTAATAATGGGATTATGAACTATGCCACTGGAAAACTCATTATGTGCTTAGACGGAGATTCTCTCGTGCATCCCCGTATGGTAGAAAACTCCGTAAAGTACTTCCGGGATAGAGAGGTGGTTGCAATGGCCAGCAATGTGAATGTCATAGAAGACGGCACGGTTCTGGGCTTGGTCCAGCGCTTCGAATATATTCTATGCGGGCATATGAAAAAAGCGCAGACCTCTATGAATATTGAATACATCATTGGTGGTATCGGTTCGATGTTTAGACGGTCAGCTGTTCGTAGAGTTGGCTACTACGATACTAATACAATGACTGAAGACATTGACCTAAGTATGAAGATCGTGGGTCGCGGAAACAAAAAGAACAAACTGGTTTTTGCAGCCGATGCAATAAGCTACACCGAGCCAGTCCAATCCCTTAAAGGATTAATTAACCAACGATTCCGCTGGAAGTATGGAAGGATGCAGACCTTTTTGAAAAACCGATCAATTTTCTTTAATACAGGGAAAGAATTCAGCAAGCCGCTCACATGGATTATGCTTCCTTATGCTGTGGTGCAAGAATTCTTTCTATTCTGTGAACCATTAATAATTGGCTACCTCCTTTATTCTTCAATAAAATACCAGAACCCAATGACGATGATTATTGTGGCTTCTATAATCTCAACCTATCTGCTATTGGCAGTATGGTCAACTGAACATCTTTCAAAGCTTGAAAAGACTAGGCTTAGCATCATTGCTCCCACCATGTACTTCTTAATATACCTACTGACCTTGATCGAGTATGTGTCTTTAGTGATTTCGGTGATGAAACTTCACAAACTTAAAGAAAGCATCAGCAATGATTTCATAACCTGGAAATCACCTGAGCGAAGCGGTATCGCCGCTCAAAAATAAAGTCTTTTAGGCTTCGTGGATGACAGATATGTGGGCGCCGAGGCTGTTAAGCCGGTCGGCTAAATCTTCGTAGCCGCGGTTGATGGTGTAAACATTGCGCAGCATGGAGATGCCGCCGGCGGCCAGCATGCCGATGAGTAAGATAACAGCTGGCCGCAAGCCGCTGGGAGCGACGATGTCAGCGGCGCGCCAGCGCGTGGGACCGTCTACGAACACCCGGTGCGGGTCGGCCAGTTCCAGGTTGACCCCTATCTTTTTCATCTCGGTGTACATCAGGGCCCGGTCTTCATAAACCCAATCATGGATAAGGCTGCGGCCCTGCGCCACGGCCACTATCGGCACGAAGTATGGTAGATGGTCAATGTTAATGCCGTCACCGCCGGGCAACGGGTGGATTTTTTCCTCCGGCGCTTTTAGTTCGCCGTTATGCTTATGAACTTCGATATCGACCAGGTCGGAGCGGCCACTGTCGGCTTTATAAGGGGTGCTGACATCAAATTTCAGACCCATCTTACTAAGTTTTAAAAGTTCGAACTCCAAAAAATCGATTGGCGCCCGCCGGATGGTGATCGAAGAATCTGTAGTCACGGCGGCCGCAATGAAAGTCATGGCTTCTACAGGATCCTCGGTAGGCGAATAACTGACGCTTTTCTTGATTTCTTTTAAGCCCTGCACCCGGAGAGTATTGGTGCCGATGCCATCGATTTTGACGCCCAGTTTCTCCAAAAAGTAGCAAAGGTCGCGCACCATATAATTAGCGCTGGCTTGCTTAATGACAGTCTCGCCCTCTTGCCGGGCGGCAGCCAGCAAAGCGTTCTCCGTGGCAACGTCGCTCATTTCGTACATCACAACTGGCCCGCGGGGAAGGCGAGGCGTGGAAACCACATTGTAGTGGCCGCTATGGGCCACGATTTTAACACCGAAATCCTCCAGCGCATATATGTGCGGAAGAATAGTTCTTCGCCCCAGTTCGCAGCCGCCGGCATAAGGGATTTTGAACTCCGGATAGTCGTGCATCAGGCTGCCGGCCAGCATAATGACGATCCTGGTTTTGCGGGCGGCTTCTTTGTTCATCGAGGCCAGTTCCAGTTTTCTGGGCGGTTTGATTTCAAGGTCATTACCCGGCAGCCACTTAACCTGCACACCAATGCTGGTCAGGACTTCGATTATCCGGTTGACTTCTTCTATCCGGGCGACCCTTTTAAGCCGGGTCGTGCCTTTATTGAGCAAGCTGGCGCAGAGCAGGGCTACAGCGGCATTCTTAGATGTTTTGAGCGCAATCTCCCCTTTGAGTTCATGGCCGCCTTCCACCCGAAGGTTGATTGCACTGCCGCTAAGGGTTATAAGCTGTTTGTTTAACACGTCGCTGATACGGCCTAAAGTGTCGAGGCTGAGGTTCTGCTTGCCATGTTCGATACGGTTGACGGCCGATTGGCTGGTGCCAAGTTGCTGGGCAAAAGCCGCCTGGGTCAAACCCCGCTCTTGCCGTATCTGATGAATTAAACGGCCAATTTTCTGATTAGTTTCGTGCATTAACTCAGCGATAATATCATCTAAGGTATAAAATCGTCCACTTCATTTTTGACAACCCTTGTCCAACGCTAAACTGCTAAAATAAACCCATGATCTAGCTGCCTCTCAATTCCGACCCACTAAGTAAATGAGAGGAGATTCTATTATGGAAGACAGGGATGTAGGGAAACTGATTGCTTTAGAGGAACAGCGCCAGCGCCAAGGCCTGGAGCTGATTCCAAGTGAAAATTATGTCAGCCGCGATGTGCTAGATGCCCTGGGAAGCGTGTTCACTAACAAATACTCCGAAGGCTACCCCGGCCGGCGCTATTACGGCGGCCAGGATTTCACGGATCCGCTGGAAGAACTGGCCATCGGGCGGGCTAAGAGCCTATTTGGCGCTGACCATGCCAACGTCCAGCCGCATTCCGGCGCGCCGGCCAACATCGCCGTTTACTTTGCTTGGCTGGAGCCGGGCGATACGGTCTTGGGCATGAAGCTGGACCACGGCGGCCACCTGACCCACGGCCACCCGATTACCACCATGGCAAAGTTATATAACTTTGTACGATACGGCATCAAAGATAAGGAAACCGGCGAAATAGACTATGAGGAGATGCGGCAGGTGGCGCTCAAAGAAAAGCCCAAAATAATCCTGGCCGGCTTCAGCGGCTATCCCCGGAACCTTGACTACGCCAAATTTGCCGAAATCGGCAACGAAGTTGGAGCCTTGCTGATGGCCGACATGGCACACATTGCCGGGCTGATCGCCGGCAAGGCATTGCCCAATCCGTTCGACTTTGGTTTCCATGTGGTCACGACCACCACCCATAAGACGCTGCGCGGCCCCCGGGGCGGGATGATTTTGACTAAAGGCCAGGTGGGGAACCCCCTAAAACCAGTGGAAAAGACCCTGGAAAATCTGCCAACCCTGATAGACCGTGAAGTCTTCCCCGGATTCCAGGGCGGTCCGCACATGAATAACACTGCCGCCAAAGCCGTGGCCTTTGGCGAAGCCCAGCAGCTAGAGTTTCAAGCCTACGCTCGGCAAGTCTTAAAAAACGCCAAACAGCTGGCCGACGAGCTGATGAAACGCGGCTTCAAACTGGTCACTAACGGCACCGATAACCATTTGATAATGGCTGACGTCAAAACCAGCTTTGACCTTGATGGCGGAGAGGTTGAAAAGACCCTGGATAAAATCGGCCTGAACCTGAACAAAAACGCCATTCCGGACGACCCGTTGCCACCGTTCAGGCCCAGCGGCGTCCGCTTAGGCACTCCGGCCATCACCACCCGGGGGCTGAAAGAAGAGCATATGGAACAAGTGGCCGAGTGGATATCCCAGGCCATTAAGAACCGCCAAGATGAGAAAATACTTAACAAGTTAAGTAATGAAGTGAAGGAATTCAGCCTACAATTCCCGCTCCCCAGCGACCAACCTAGCTAGTGCGCTTGGCGACCCAGGTCATCACCACAGCGGCGGCAATCCAATTTGGGAAAATATATAAGATCGCTAAGCCGGTGTCTGGGCTGTAGTGCCACCCGATGTATAGGGTTATTAACAGGAAAGCGGTGAAGGGAATATAGGTCAGCCAGCCGGCACGGCTATTAGGCAAGTAACTGCCGCGCACCGCTACGAACCATTTCTTCCTTTTTGTTTTCTTGGCCATGAACCAATCTTAGCACTACTAGGGCAGAATTTCGGGTTCCTGCTCGAGTGGGATGCCGAACATCTGTTGGACTTTATCGAGGATTTTTTGCCTGAATGCCAATAAATTCTGTGTACTTTGGGCGTTCTCATTCACCAGCACCAGGGCTTGGTTCGGCCAGGTGGCCATGCCGGTTTGCTGGTCATGGACACCTTTAAAGCCAGCCTGTTCTACCAACCATCCGGCCGCGATTTTTATCCGTCCATCCGCCACCGGCCAGCCTTTTATTTGAGGGTAAGCCCGTTTAAGTTCCTCGAATTTGGCCGCCTCGACTATCGGATTTGTAAAGAATGAGCCATTGTTCGACACTTTTTCGGGATCCGGCAGTTTGTTTTGGCGGATATCAATCACCGCCTCACGGATTGTTTTAGCAGTGTATTTATCAATCCCGTGCTCGTCCAAATAACGTTGCAATGATTCATAAAACGGCGGCGCCGGCGGCGCCTTGCGTAAGTTAAGCGTGATTGAACTGATGAAAAACCGGCCCCGGTCGGCGGTCTTGAAACGGCTGGAGCGGTATGAAAAACCGCACTCGTGGTTCTGCAGCTTCAAAAACGCGTTCAGCCTGGCGTCAAAAGCTTCCAGCTCAAGCAAAGTGTAGGCCAGCTCGCCCCCATAAGCCCCGACGTTTTGTACCGGCGCCGCCCCGACTGTGCCGGGGATGAGCGACATGTACTCGATGCCGCTGAGCTTTTTATCCACGGACCATTTTACGGCTTCGTCCCAGTTCTCGCCGGCAGCTATTTTTAAGGTCGCCGAGTGGTTATCTTCGGCCAAAACCTCGCGACCCATGATTTTGTTGACCATCACCAAGCCGCCAAAACCCTCGTCGCGCCAAATAATATTACTGCCCCGGCCAATCATTATCACGGGCAGGTGGTTGCCAGCCGCCCAGCTATAGGCTTCTTGCAAATCACGGATGTTTTTTATCTCGGCAAGATAGTGGGCTTCACCGCCTAAGCGCATCGTGCTGTGGTCGCGAAGACTGACATTTTCCTGGATACGCATCAGCCTTATTGTACAATAGGTGTATTGATGAATGATTCGGCCAAAACTCCTTACCGCCCACTGGGTAAACAGCTCAAAAACCTACGAACCCGGGCCCAGGAAAGCCTAGCCGAAACCTCTGGAGCCGTGGAGATAGATGTCCGTGAGCTGGCCAGCTATGAGCTGGGTAAGGCGCGGCCCAATGAAGATGTTCTATTACTGTTGATCAGCCACTTCGGTGCTAAGGATGACGAAGCAGTCCACCTCTGGGAAATGGCCGGCTACGGGACCGATAAGTCCTCGGTGTCGCGCATGGCGACCACCGAAACCCTAGCTGCTACAGACCATGGGCAAAAAATCATTTATTCGGACATTGTCGACATCATGGTCAATAACCATGGCGTGGTGATGAATTTCATGCAAAGCGGCCCGTCCAACAGCACTCAAGTCGTCAGCCGGGTAGGCATGAGCCGCGAGCACGCCAAAAGTGTCCTCAAAATCCTGCAGATCACTTTATCCCAAACTGACAGCGTCCAGCCGCGGCGGATTTCCTCGCCAGAGAATAACTAAGCAAAAACTGATATAATGACCTCTGTTAAGCGCGTGTAGCTCAGCTGGATAGAGCGTTGGTTTCCGGTACCAAAGGCCGGGGGTTCAAATCCCTCCACGCGTACCATGCGCCCGTAGCTCAGCGGATCAGAGCGCCTGTCTTCGGAACAGGAGGTCGTAGGTTCGAATCCTTCCGGGCGTACCATTTCTATGCACTATAAAAAGTCCTTTTCCGGAATGGATACAGATAAGCTTAAGAGTTAAAATAAAGACAGATACTTAACAATAGGGGAAAACAGATGGCAAGAAATACAGAACGAAAAGCAATAGATAAAGTTTTTATATTACTTGGAACAGCGATGACGGCGGTTTTGCTCGTAGTTGGGGGGCTCGCATGGTACGGTTATCATTTTGCCACTAACCAAGTTAAAACAGAACTATCAGCCCAGAAAATCTTTTTTCCTCCAAAAGGTAGCCCAGCAATAACGTCTTTACCAGCATCAGATCAGCAAGAAATGAATAAATATGCTGGGCAACAACTAACGGACGGACAGCAGGCAAAAGTGTACGCCAATAATTTTATTAGTGTACATCTACAAGAGGTTGCCGGCGGTAAAACCTATGCCGAAGTCAGCACAGCAGCTTTGAAAGACCCCACAAATACTAAGCTTCAAGGTCAGAAAGCTACATTGTTCCAGGGTGAAACATTGAGAGGTCTCCTTCTTGGAAGCGGCTATGCCTACTGGACCTTCGGAATGATTGCAAAATATGTAGCAATTGTGTCTTTTGTAGGAGCTGGGATTATGGCAGTCCTAGTCTGGTTAGGGTTGTTACACTTGGCCAGAATCAGATAGTGAAAAAAATCACTCTCGGACAAACTCTACTTACATATTTCTTATAGCAGGCATCATAGGACTAATTGCTTCATTTGCTCTGACGTACGATAAGATTCAGGTTCTTAAAAATTCATCTTACCAGCCATCCTGCAATATCAATCCAATATTGAGCTGTGGATCGGTGATGAAAACACAGCAAGCAAGTGTTCTCGGCGTTCCCAACACCATTTTTGGTTTAATGGCTTTCAGTATTTTGACTACCCTAGGAATTGTTTTGCTTTCAGGATCGAAATTGCATAAACGTCTTTGGCAAGTAATAAATATTGGCGCTCTCGGAGGTTTCTTCTTTTTTATCTACCTGTATTTTCAAGCTGTCTTTAGAATCAAAGCAATTTGTCCTTATTGTTTTGTTGTGTGGTTAATTGTTCCTCCCTTACTTTGGTACACCACACTTTATAATTTACGAGAAGGCAATATCAAGCTATTAAGACCAAGGCTGAACTTGTGGGTCCAAAAGCATCACGGAGATATATTAGTCGTTTGGTATATGATATTTTTCGGAATATTGCTATACAAATTCTGGTATTACTGGAAGACATTAATTTAGGCTCAACCTGACACATCATATAAGCTAAGACTTGATAGTAGAGCGGTTCTAACTTCAGCAATCCTGCTGTACCATTATTTGATATCCATAGCCTCTTCTAAGCGCAGGGCTATTGTCGCCAAGTCCGCCAGGTCTCCATCGTAGGCCATATAATTATCCTGCCACACCGGGTCAAATTTGTTTTTGAACTGCTCAAGTCCGCGTGCGGAAAAACGGCTGCCGCCAAGAGTTTTGGCAATCGCCTGTATTGGGCCCCGCGCTTTAGCGAACGGCACAAAGCCCAGATCAAAGAATTTGTAAGACCTATTTTCTGTCGATACCGACCTTATGGTTTTATAAAGCAAAAAAGGCATCGCATTATTAAACTCGGGTACATAACGCAGTAAATCCACCGTTACTGTTTCGTCCTTGCTGAACTGCGGCACTCTGTTAGTGAAAGCAATGATTTGGCCGCTCGAATTCTCAAGGTAGTAAATCTGGCACTGTTTAAGATAATCGCTGTCAAAATGGCCGACGGCAAAACTGTATTCCTTATGGCCGCCAACCTTGAGCCAACTATTTGAAACCCGTTTAAGCTGGCGTAAAAGATCTGCTGAGTGAGGCGGAAGTGATTCTTTGAAGCTGAACTCTTTCTTAGCCGCGCGGTTTTTTTGCCAGCGCCACCATTTATCGTTCGAGGTTTTTAGCACAAACGTCTGGATATCAATCACGGCGCTGGCCCCAATTTGGATTAACTGTAATCCGGCCTGTTCGTACAGCTTTGTGCTGGCGGGATAAATGGGCAAAAAACAAGCTTTCAGCCGGCGCTCTCTTGCCCACTCAATAAACTTTTCAATCATGACTTTTTTTTCTGCGGATATAGGATCAGCCATGGCGAGAACCGCTGACCCCTGGATTTTATAGGCAATAAGCCCTTCCGGCTGTTTGGACCAAAAATATTGTTTATCATAAGGCCACAGCTTAAAGTAATCTTCTGACGAACCGGACAACTTATTCAATAAAATCTTTGCCCGATTATAGTCCTCACGCCGCCCCCTGATTAGTTTATGAGGCCTGAAAAGTATCCACAGCACACTAACGGCTGCAGCCGCTAAAAAGACGGATACTGTTTGCGCCAATAACACAGCCCTCAGATGGGTATATCCGCCTAAGTTGCTTGTCGATAAATAAGCGGTGAAGTGGTCAAAAGCCCGGCTGGCGATAATTGATGTCCTGTCATCCCTGTCCAGGGCTAGCAAAGCAACTCCGCTGGCTAACAGCAGGCCGGCCAGCATGTAATAAAGGTCTCTGAAACGAACAGCCCAGGTAAGCGGGATAGTCCCCCTGTCAAAATCATCCCTAAGTATGAACAACCCAAAGAAAGTTAGAGAATATAAGGCCAGTAGCACGAAACTAGGAGTTACCACGGCATACTTCAGCGCCTCGATACCTACGATTACCAGAAAAATCTGCCGGGCACGGCGCTCGCCGCGGACCAAGTGGCGGCTGAGATATATCATTATGACACCGATTATCACTCCGTGCTGGGCCAGCCAAGCGTTGTTACCCGCGAAATAAAGCCCTTTAAACCTGCCGACAAGCTGGATATGGACGAGGCTGACAATGATAGCTAGTACCCCATTCGCAAAAGCCCACATCGCCGCCAGCGCCTTGACTAGCGTGAGCTCTTTAACCCTAGGCGTGAAACTGCCTTCAGTTATTAAATCGCGTCCCAGCCACGCCAGCCAGGCGATCGCCACTGTTTCATATAAATATTGGTAAACAGTATTAGTACGAACATCTCGGGCGGTCTCCATAAGGAAGTATGCGCCATATATGACCTGCAAGAGAGCTGCCGACCAAGACAACAGCTTTTTTCGCGTCACAGAGTCATAAACCATCGTGATAAAGACGATCGCGCCGGCGCCTACGGACTCGATACCATGGATAAGATAGCGTGGCGTAGAACTCCCTTGGCAAACGTCGCCTGTTAGGCGGCAGGTGGTAGGCAGCAAGGGGTCCAGGGTAAAACAGACACCGATAACCATAAGCAGCCAGCCAACCGTTTTTTGCTGGCGTTGTATAAGCACCAAGGCGAGCCACATAACCAATAGTCCGGCTATGGCGTCGCAAACTCTGAATAGCCAGGCGTAGGGTTGATGCGCCGTTTCGTAATCGCTAATAAGCGAAAGCCGGTCGGATAATGCCGGATTTAACAGGGGCGCCCAAAGCCAGCTGGTTCCGAAGGCCAATATCAATAGCTGCCAGAGCATTAAGTAACGCCGCCTCGATAGGTTAGGTCGCAAATTCAAATATTTGTACATTTATTTTTTCGTCTGTCTGCCTTTTTGCCAATCGACGGCTTCGAAAAATGGCCCGAATAAGTCTTCTTTGTAATCGGCGATATAAAAGTTTTCGAGCTCTTTTTGGGTCGGATTACGGGGTTGGAACCTCACATAGTCAACATCTGTTATTACAGCGATTGGAGTCTGCTCGTCGCCCTCACCCATCACCACCACTGCCGCCGCCGTCAGCCCAAGGGCTACGCCTGAGCGGCTAACTTTGAAAGGCCGCCCAAACAAATCCGGCTGGCCTATATAATCATGGACCGGCTCAAAGCCACTGTAACTAAGCGGCTGGCCAATCGTGCCCCAGCACATTGGCACGCAGGTACTGTCACTGATAATCACGCCGACTTCTTTAACTTCATGTTTTCGCGCCAAATACTCACGGATTCGATTAGCCGATTTCTGCGAGTCAGCCGGCCACAGCACGTAATTCTCGCCGCCGCTGTTCGATTCGTCAATACCACCGACCGACGCCAAAGTATGCTCAGTAATCGTAAAGTGATGACCGTATCGGCTGAGGCTCATTGGCAAGTAGAAACTAGACTGCTCTTTTATTAACCCCTCCTTGTTGGTCCCGGTTCTGGGCACCACCCTGTCTTCGCACAAGGCAACTATCTTGGAAGTTATCACGACGACGGTCCGCTCCGCTATTTGGGGTAAGCTATCATCTAAAATCTCAAGGATAGTTTTCTTTCCGGGCATTATCCGATCGGTTTTTACCGGTCTCACAATCATAAGAGATAGACTACACTTCGGTAATGATTTTATCGAGCGCGATATCGTACGGTTCCAAGAGCAAACTGTTTTTTACGAAGCCGTTTTTAAAGGCGACGCCGACTTTCTGCGCCTGGGACTGCTCTGCAAGGAACCGGTCATACCAGCCGCCGCCCCAGCCCAGCCGGTAATTCTGTTTGTCATAGGCCAAGACCGGCACCAAAATCAGGTCAAACTTCATTTTTGGCGTCTTCGATTTTCTGGACATGCCAACTAACTTGATTATGGTGTTTGGATACTTGTACTTGACAGTTTCAAGTAATGGCAAAACATTAACTTCTTTCAATTCGGCAATTGGCTCATACGAACAGATTTTTTGAATCCTGTCCCAGCCAATTTCTCGGTATAGTTTCCGGCAGATTCGCAGACTGTACTTTTCAACGTCGCGGCTGTCCATCCTTAGCCGCACTGACCGGTACTTATCCCGCAACTCTTCCTTAGCCATCTTTATATAATAAAAAATTCCGGCGTTTGCCGGAACTTTGGAGGGCCATGTGGGACTCGAACCCACGACACGCGGCTTAAGAGGCCGCTGCTCTAACCAACTGAGCTAATGGCCCGTAACAGCGTAACTTTAGCAAACGACCTCTGTTTTTGCAATCGATTGAGGTAAAATTACCAGAGTATGAAAATATTGAATGGCCAAGAACTGGCGGGCTTCATTAAAGAACGACATGCCAAGCAGGTCAGGCAGCTGCATTCGCACGGTGTCCAGCCAAAGTTGGAGATTATCCAGGCGAAGGATGACCCAGCGATAAATACTTATGTGAGACTAAAACAGCAGTATGGCTCGGATATCGGCGCTGAAGTGGGAGTCCATAAAGTTAAGCAGAGTAAAGTACCCGAATTGCTTAAGGAGTTAAGTCAAGAAAGCTCCGTTCATGGAATTATAGTGCAGCTGCCCCTGGAGGACACATCGCAGACAGATGAGATCGTCAATTTGGTGAATCCTAAAAAGGACGTGGACGCGCTGGGCCAAAAATCGAAGTTCGAGCCGGCCACCCCGATGGCCATCATGTGGCTGCTGAGCGGCTACAACATCGAGCTGACCGGCAAGAAAATCCTGCTCATCGGCCGGGGTAAACTGGTCGGCGCCCCGCTGGAAAAAATCCTTAAAGATTCCGGCTACCAGGTTGAAGTAATCGATCGGGAGATCCCAGACTTGGCCGATAAAACCAAAGCGGCGGATATTATCATCACCGCCACCGGCAGCCCGGCGATTTTATATCCGGATATGATTAAGCAAGGCGCTGTCGTAGTCGACGCCGGCGTGGCCAGCGAAGAAGGCAAAACGGTCGGCGATTTGGCGCCGGAAGTTTATGAACGCGATGATTTGACCATCACACCGGAAAAAGGCGGCGTCGGACCGCTGACCGTGTGTGCTTTATTCGAAAACGTCATCCGCGCCTCTGAAATACGGCATAATAATGGCTGACTCCACCTTTAATTTTGAGAGCCGTCTCCGTGGGCTTGAGGTTATTGAAAGTAGCCCATTTATCACGGCAGCAGGCCTCCTTGCCAATCGCAAAATAAACCTTGAAAAAGTGCCTAGACTCGATCCGCAGCTGGCGGCTGAAATCGCCGGCATACTAGCTATCCGCCTTTCCGTATACAAACCCGATTTAATTATTCCGGTGCCAGCTGGAGCAAACCGCTGGGGGAGCGAAGTATCGTTGCACTTAAAGACTAAAACTGCCAGATTAAGATGGAGGGACAAACAACACGGGAGGCTTACGTTCGCCAGTGCAACAGATAGAGGGAACGCTTTGCAAGCTGAGCGGATCGCGATTATTGACGATGTTTTCACTACCGGTAGCAGTATTAAAAAAGTAATAGGCCATGCCGAGCTTACCGACAAGGTGGTGGCAGCTGGCGTCATATGGAATCGCAGCCCGTTCTTAACAGAACCTGATCTCCCGCTTGTTTCTGTAATCGACTCCTTTGTTCCCCTCAAAGAAGATGGCTAATAAACACAAGATAGGCGTTTTCGACAGCGGCATCGGCGGCTTATCCGTAGTAAAAGCAATTCAAAATGAGTTACCAGATCTGGAAATTGTTTATAAGGATGACAAAAAACATGTGCCGTATGGCCTACGTGACGTTAATGAAATCCATGGTTTTGTCAGACCGATTTTTCAGGAGTTTGTAGACGAAGGTTGCCAGGCGATAGTAATTGCCTGTAATACTGTAACTACAAACTTGATAACTGAATTACGCCATGAGTTTAAGCTGCCTATGGTCGGCTTGGAACCGGCAGTTAGGGCAGCGGCCGTGATGACTAAATCAAAAACCATAGCAGTCTGCGCTACTCCACGAACACTTGCCAGTAAGCGCTATAAGTGGCTGAAACAAGAATTCACTAAAGGCATGGTTGTTTTAGAGCCTGATTGCAGCGATTGGGCGATGATGATTGAAAATGACAGTGTTGAGCGCGATAAAGTTGCAAAAATAACCAATCAGGCAATCAAGCAGGGCGCAGACGTAATTGTTCTTGGCTGTACTCATTACCACTGGATTGAAGAAATTATCAAAGATATCGCTAAAGGCAGAGCGAAAATTATCCAACCTGAGAAGCCAGTAATCGAACAGCTTAAGAGAGTGCTAGGACGGCTTGCTTAAACTGGTCGCCCCGGTCTTTATAATCTTTGAACATTCCAAAGCTGGAAGTGCCGCAGGAAAGCAAAACGGCATCGCCTGTACGGGCCCAGGAGCGGGCCTCGATGATGATTTCTTTCATTGACTTACCGTCTTCCGTGATAGCCGTGAAGCCTTTTTCGCGTAGGCTCTGGGCCAGCTTAGGGCCGATTTCGCCAATGGTCACCACATGATGCACCTGGCCTCTACTGGCAATCTCGTCGACCAGCCCTTTATAATCAAGTCCTTTGTCGTGGCCCCCCAATATCAACACCACCGGCCTGGTCACCGCCCTCAAAGCGACAATCACCGCTTCGGGAGTCGTGGCGAACGAATCATCGTAATATTTAGCCCCGTCTAGCTCACGTACAAGCTCCAGGCGGTGTTCTAAGCCGCTAAAGCTAGATAATACTGTCCTAGCATTGTCAAGGCTTCCTATGGCCTCAAAAACGGCCGTACAAGCCGCACAGATGTTTTGGAGGTTATGCTCTCCGGGTAGTTTGACGTCTGCTTTTGGTATTATGATGGTCTCTTCTTGGCCGATGACAATCTTTCCATCTTGTTTCACCCGTGCTCCAGGGGCAGCAAAATAGGGAACTTGTTTTCCAGGCGAAAATCCAGCGATCTTTTTGGAATATTCGTTGTCGGCAAAATAAATGGCGGTATCAGTGGCCGCTTGGTGCCGGAACAGGTTAGCCTTAGAGTCGATATAATCTTCAAAATTCGGGTGCCAGTCCAGGTGCTCGGTTGTGATCATCAGGCAGACAGCTATACGGGGGCTATGAGATGCGGCCTTAAGCTGGAAATTAGCCAGCTCCCAAACCACCCAGTCATCCTCCTTAACGTTCGGCAATATGTCCAGGATAGGCGTACCGATATTACCACCGAGGTGGGCGGTTTTGCCGGCGGCTTCTAAGAGTTTAGTGATTAGCGTGGAAGTCGTGCCTTTGCCTTTGGTGCCGGTGACGCCGATGATATTTTTTGTCGGGCAGTTTTCAAAGAAGATGTCGTAAACAGTGGTGGCTTTGGTCCAAAACTCAGCATTATCAGCGTAGGCTTTCTTTAAGTTGAAGTAAGCCGTGGGCTGATATACGATTTTGTCGCAATTTTCCACACCCTTTAAATAACTAAGGTCCTGGACCTGTCCGCCGATGCCGGCCGGCGCTTCTTTCTCTAAATACTGCACCTGCACTTTATCTGTTTGGGCGGGGAAGCCAGCCTGCTTAGACTCATTCACAATCAAATATTCGTGCTCTGGTCCAAAAAACCGGTGGGCGCTTTGGGCTTCCAGTCCCCAGCCGACGATTCCAATCTTCATAAAATTTAGGCGGCTTCGAGTTCTTTTTTGGCGACCTCCGCAACTTGGGAGGGTGTCATTTCGGCCTTTACGATGTAATCGCGCACGTGCAGGGATTTGAGTTTTTCCGGTGCTTCTTGCTCGCCGACATTGGTTAGAATAATAACCTTGATGCCTTTGCCCCACTCCGTAGCCCGCATTTTCTCCAGCATCTCATCGCCGTTCATCTCCGGCATCATCAGGTCAAGTAGCAGCAAATCGGGCTTGAGCCTCTCGCAAAGCTCTAATCCCAGCTTGCCATTTTCGGCGATTTCCACATGGTGGCCCAGCGCCTCGAATTTAAGGCGGTACATCTGGGCAATTGCCAGATCATCTTCTACGATCGCTATCTTGGCCATTGCCTAAATCTTACAACTTTAGGATTTAGGCGTCCACTCTTTGGGCAGCTTGTCATTCTCCTTGAGCAGCTCAACCACGCGGTCACGGATTTGCTTGGGCGTGTAATACGCTTTGACGGCGTAGCCGTCAAACTTGTTGTCGCCCATGCTCATCTGGGCTTCGTGCTGGCCCAGGTTGGTTAGGACAATCACAAGGGTATGCTTGCCCCATTCGGTCGTCCGCATTTTCTCAAGCATTTGCTTGCCGTCCATCTCTGGCATCATGATGTCAAGCAAAACCAAATCTGGCTTGAGTTTCTCGCAGAGCTCTAAACCAAGTTTGCCATTGCTGGCCACGCCAACCTCAAAGCCGGCGTTCTGCAGCTCGGTCTCATACATCGCGGCAATGGCCGCCTCATCCTCAATAATCGCGATCTTAACCACTAGCTAAATATTACACTCCTAGCCCCAGTAGGTCTAATATTGACGTATAGATATGTTTATGGTTAAATATATAGAGTAAGGTAAGTAAGGTTTGGCGCGTAGCGGTCGAAGGTATATATTATTAAGCAGTTATTCGCCAAAACCAAAATCATCTATGAAAATTCAAATCAGTTCCGGTACCGGTAAAGCCCATACTAAATTGGCGGCTTTTGATGCGGCTCTCCACGAAGCCGGGGTAGAGAACTACAACCTTATCAGATTAAGCTCTATAATTCCGGCCGGCTCTAATGTAGCCATCAGTAAACCTATTAAGGAACGACAGGGAAAGTGGGGCGACAGGCTGTACGTTGTAATGGCCGATATGAGAGTGGATACACCAAACAAGGAGGCCTGGGCCGGGATTGGTTGGGTCCAGGATAAAAAAACCGGCAAGGGTTTGTTCGTTGAACACGAAGGCAATAATGAAGCCACCGTCCGCCGGGACATAAAGGCTAGCCTGGAAGCCATGATGGGCACGAGGAACATAGATTTTGGTGAGATCCAAATGGAAGTTGCCGGCCGTACTTGCACCCACGACCCGGTCTGCGCTTTAGTCATCGCGGTTTATCAAGCGACTAAATGGGGTAACTTTCCTCTCCGAAAGGGAGCCCGCTAATACTTCTATGGCTGACCAAGAAACATACAAGCCCAATCCAGAACAATCACTACCAAGCATGGAGATTGTTGAAAACGCCCATAAGAGTGACTCGCAAGAAGGTTTCATAGAACTTACAGAGGAGCTAATTAAAAAAACAGCCGATAGCTACATGGCCTATCACGATGCGAATGACGAAACTATAAGGTTGGGACTATTTGGCGAGGACCTTGAAAACGCCATAGCTAACCCCGAAACAATATCCTTCCCGTACCAATCAGAGGATGGGCAAGAATTGCCAATGCCGCTGCTAGTACCCGCCGAATCTTTGGAATGGTATGACGAGGATGTTTTAGGCCGGGCTTATGGCCGAGATAAGAAGTTTTATAGTTATATACACCCGCCGTTGCCTACTGACTCTCAACAAATGGAAAAGCTTAGGACCAAGGTCAAAGAGGTAATAGATTCCGGAGCGATAATTATAACCGACCAGTATGTATCCAAACCGGAGAGCCTCAGCGTCTTACAGCTGGGCGAGGGCTATGCGCTTGATACTTTGGGCGTCGACGGCGTTCAAAATCAGAATAATGCCTTCACCGGTAAAGTAGATTTTAAAAACGCGGCCGAAATTAAGCCGGCGCAGCGGCTATTTGACGTATATCAAGAGTCGGTTAATAACGGCGAGATAACAATAGACGAACTAAACGGTCTTGCGATGGTAGACGTATTTTCGGATGATGAAGTAGACAGCATCTGGGAAATGTATGATAAACAATTCTCCAGATTGGGAGAAAACGACCCATCTCCCGCCGGCTTTGACAAACACAGCCTAAAAGAGTTCATGCAAAGCCCGCAAGTGGCTAAGATAGTTTTCCGTGATAATGGCGACGTGGTATCACTATGCTTTTTCAATCATGATTTTGAAACTTCCCCATGGTTCAATAAAGCCTACTACGAAAGGGAATACGCTGATTATGTAGCCACCGACAACGTGGTGATGTTCCCGGGAATCGTATCCGATGAATCAAGAAAGGGTAGCAGTTATAGCGGTCTCTTAGTGGATTTCGCCATGAAGCTCTATAACAAACGCGGCTCAAACGCCATGCTGACATTTGAGTGCACCCAGATTAGCAGCCGGTACATTCCCCGGATCGTTAAAAGAGCTATAAATAACGGTGAGCACGGAGCCGTATCAGGCTTAGAGGCCCCCGTTTCAACTACTATTTACAGAGCTTTGAGAAAAACTAATTAACCCGTTTCACAGTATATTTTTTCAGGAAGCCATCCGGGTGGTAAGACATCTTTGACCGCTTGAGCCCTTCGATGCCCAAATCCTGTTCCCAATTCACCGTCTTGCATCCTTTTTGAAGCAAGTCCGTGGCTATGTGACGATTAAGAAAAACATCAGCGTGCTTATAAACCGGAAGGGTTTTATGAAAATGGCTTATCGCAAAGCCATTGTTAAGCAGCTCATGGACGCTGAAGCCGATAGGCACATTCTCCACCGTTAGAATATGTGTCAGTAAATTGAAGTCAGAATGCAGCTGCAGCAATCTAAAGATTGCTTCCCTCTCAGCTTGAGACTCATGGTCGGGCCGGTTTTTAACTTCCTTCCACCAGTCCATGACATAATTCACCATTTTGGTGGTAGATTCATCGTGGCTAGTTACTTGAAATACTTGATATTTGTCGATATATTTCCGGGCAAAGCGGTTGGCCTTTTTCCCCTTCTCGTTGAATTCAGCTTTAGAAAGTTCCGCCAGTTTCTGGACAGAAAAAATGTAGTCGAAATTATCCGGGTCTTCATGAATATCAAAGGACTCATTCTGAACGAGGCTGATTATTACTGGCTCAGGCACCAGCTTCAAATCACCAACATCTTGTACTAGCCCGGTCAAAGTAATATCGATCTCCCGGTTCCCAATAATTGAGTGGACAGACCTGCCGGTAAGATAATCCGGTAGCTGGATGACCAGGTTGCCGTTGAGGTTACTTAAAGTAACCGACCCGTCGATATCCCAACAGTAGAGGCTTATGAAGTTGAAGTCGGAATAAGGCTCAAACTGGCCGGTGAAACTCTCAACGGCTTCTTTATGCTTTAATTCAAGCTTATCGAATTCAGGATAACTGGGAATCATTCTCGTGCGCTGTAACTCTTATGCTAGTATTTTACTAGAAGTTTATAGATGTTATTAAAGGTTATCTCCTACATTCCGTCCATCATTGGTTTATCTATAGTTGGTCTGTTTATTTTACTCAATAACTCCCGGAAGCTTAGGAATCAAGTGTTCGCGGCACTAAACTTTCTGGCAGCCCTTTGGCTCTTATTCTTGTTTGGCGCGGACGCGTCCCAAAGCACGAGCCATTCTCTCTGGTTTTTACGGATTGCTCTGTTTTTTGGGGCCTTGGTTTTTCTATTCTTCTACTATTTTGCTTTAGTTTTTCCGTTTGATACTAAAGTAAACGTCACAAGACAGATTCTTTATTCAGTGCCCTTAGTGGTTATCGCTCTACTATCCTTCACTTCTTTGACAGTCTCATCTGTATCTATCGAGAGTTATGGGGCTCATCCCCAAGATATCGGCCCTCTCTATAATCTTTCGGATGGAGTAGGGCTCCTCTATATCCTAGCTGGCACAATAATGTTGCTCTTTAAATTTAGGCGGTCTACTCCCCGGGAGAAAAACCAGATTAAATTGCTGTTATTTGGCCTGTCAATCGTCGCAGCAGTTAACATCGTTACAGGGATAGTTTTGACTGTTTTGAATGTCAATACTCGAGCGATTTTATTCGGCAGCTTTTCATTGTTTATTTTTTCATTATTCGTAGCTTATGCAATTACCAAGCACGGCTTTTTCGACATAAGGGCGGTCGTTGCCAGGTCAGCGGCATACCTATTCTCTCTTGGCTCAATCGTTGCTGTCACACTTTTGCTGGTGTATCTAATTTCCGTGATCGCCGACAATTACAGTCTTTCCAAGGGCTCCCAGCAGCTATTTGACGCTGTGGTAGTCGTGGCTTTGGCGATTGGCTATAATCCTCTTAAATCTTTTTTTGATAGGGCCACGACCAAGATTTTTTACAGGGATGCCTATGACTCTGAGGGATTGCTAAACACCCTTAATAGATCACTAGTTACAACCATCGACCTTGATGCCATCCTTGACCAAAGCTCTGAGGTTATAAGAGATACGCTCAAGGCAGAGTTCTGCGGTTTTGTAATTAAGGAAACCGGTTCACAGGCCTACCGGCTCGCCGGGACACGGCCGGCGCGGATTGATGAAGGTTTGCTTAAGCAGCTGACCACAGCTTCAGAACATGTAAAGGGGAAAGTCGTAATAGCTGAAGACCTGGATAGTTCGAAGCGGCACCTAAGCGGTCTGATGCACGATGCAAATGTCGCCGGCTTAGTGAAACTAGAAGGCAGGGTATCTGGACATGTACAACACCCTGGATTTATATTGCTTGGCCAAAAACGTAGCGGGGGTTTATATTCGCCTCAAGACATTACCGTGATGGGGATTATTGCTGACGAGCTTGTAATCGCTATTCAGAATGCCTTGCGGTTCGAGGAGATTCAGCATTTCAACATCACGCTGCAGGAAAGGATTGAGGAGGCCACAAAGCAGCTGCGGCACGCTAACCACCGGCTTAAAGAGCTCGACCAGACCAAGGATGAGTTTATCAGCATGGCCAGCCACCAGTTGCGTACGCCACTGACGACCATCAAGGGCTATCTGAGCATGGTTTTAGAAGGCGATGTCGGCCCAGTCAACAAGAACGAGAAACAGATGATCCAGCAGGCTTTCGACAGCGCCGAACGCATGGTGTTTCTGATAGCCGACCTCTTGAATGTCTCGCGCTTACAGAGCGGTAAGTTTGTGATAGAAAACAAGCCGACTGATCTGGCCAAGATGGTCGAATCAGAGGTCAAACTCCTGACAGATACAGCCGAGCACCATAAGCTTAAATTAACCCTTAAGAAGCCGGATAAATTCCCGATGCTTAGCCTAGATGAAACCAAGATACGCCAAGTGATTATGAACTTCTTAGATAACGCCATCTATTACACCCCGGCGGAGGGCAGTATAGAGGTGGAACTGGGGTTGACAGATAGTGCCGTTACTTACACCGTGACCGACACTGGCCTAGGAGTACCAAAAGCCGAGCAGCACCATCTGTTCAGCAAGTTCTATAGAGCAGGGAATGCTAGGAAGATGCGGCCAGATGGCACGGGGTTAGGCCTATTTATGGCCAAGAAGGTAATAGTCGCCCAAGGAGGCTCGATTATCTTTAAGAGCGAGGAAGGCAAAGGCAGCACCTTTGGCTTCAGCTTCCCCAGGCATAAGGTGGAGATAAAGGGTAAGGCTCCGGTTAAACCAGCCGCTGAGGCCGTAGCGGCATAATGTTGCACTTGGCTTGACGGCGGCGTATAATCACTTTCCGGAAATCAGTTACAGCTGAAAGAAACATGTTAGAAATCTCCACACTATATGACCCGGCTGGGCCTGAGAAAGCCAGACGTGAAGAAGAACAACTGGCTAAAGCATTTAGGTTGCCAGGGGTAGAAGTTGAGCAGATATCGCCCGGGGAACTTCGCCGGGAGAGCACTATGTTGTTAGCTAAAGAAGGCCTACAGCGGGTCGGGGAAGTTATAGGCGCGGAAGCGGTCGCACCTACCGCGATTATAGTTGGCGTAGAGCTCGAATAACCCTACGGGTTTTTATAATAAAGTGTTGGCCATAGTGCTTGTCCTTATTTAACTTTCATTGCATAGAGTATTGACATTAGCGACTTGTTGTGGTAGAGTATGGACATCCTCGCAACACATGCGAGAGGTGGGAAACCTCTAAGGTAGAGCGGCAATGAGTACTCTTCCGAAGCTGTGGCGGGTGAGGTGTTACTTAACAAGTCAGTCACAGCTAAGCAGTAAAATGCTTAGCCTTTTGTTGTCCAACACACGTTCGTGATGCACTTTAACAAGGCAAGCTAAGCTCGCCTTGGTTAAAGTGCTCTTGGCGCATTGCTTCGTCAGAATCTCCGCTACTCAATCACTGTATTCAAATACAGCTCTTTGCGTTGCTTGATTCTTCCTTGCACTGCTTCCAAGCACGAAAGTGTGTTAAATTTTGTAAATTTAAGACAGCAAACTAGGTAGTTATGGGGCTTTAAGTCGAGCCACTTATTTATAAGGCGGCTCCTTAATCCCATTCCGACTACTACATTTATCCACGCGAGCTTTAGTGCGCCCGGTTGGATCGTGCGTCTTAGCGATAAGTTATTTGTCGCTAAGACGCACGGTCTAGCAGTATCGGCCGGCACACCGCGTGGAATTGATCACCCACGCGGTGTTTTCTTTGTCCTCGATCACCGAAAGGAGAGCAGAGATGCGTGCAAAGCGCTTCCTTCTCGTCCTGGCCAGTGTGGTCGGGGCGATCTTGATGCTTTCGAACAGCGCGTTCGCGAGCAACGGCTGGACCCGCCTCGGCGGCGACCCGGTAACCCCGGGCGGCCTGGCGGCATTCGACCACGGCAACGCTCGTCACGGCTACGTCAAGCTGATCACGTCCCGCAAGGGCGCGACGGCCATGAAGTACGCCGGGCTCAGCAAGTCCGCACGGAAGAAGTTCGTGCTGGCCACGCGCGAGGGCAATTTCCGTCAGTGCGTGCTTCGCTACGGCGATCACTTCATCCGGATGAGCTTCGGCATCAATGGCACGAGTGTGGACCGGAACGTCACGTTCCGCGACCCGCGCTACAAGCGCCATGGCGCCCCGGCATTCTGCTCACGCGTCGTCATCAACGTGAAGACGACCGTGAAGCATGGCCTGACGAAGCTGGTCAAGACCGTCACGAACAGCGACGGCAGCAAGACCGAGTTCTTTGACCGGGTGGACACCATCACGACCAAGACGTGCTTCATCGAAACGAAGGTGCCGTTCAAATGCGGTAACTTCGCGGTCGTTCGGCACAAGTGCATCACGAAGGTGACGCACGTCCACCATCAGACGACCAAGACCATCCCGCCTCCGTCCCCACCTCCGCCTCCTCAGACCCCGCCGCCCTCCAAGCCGCCGATTACCATCGGTAAGGTCTGCGAGGACGACACCGGCGTGCAGGAAACCTGTCCGACCGGAGGCACGTTCACCTTCCAGGTGACGACCGGAGGAACGACGACGACGGTACCCCTCGACAGCAACCCGCAGTCCGCAGGGACTTGCAAGGTCGGTGACTCGGTTATCATCACCGAGAACCCGAAGAATGGCTGGGAGATCCTGTCGGATAACCCTGAGACGTTCACCTGTGAGTCCTCTGGCGTACAGGCGGAGTTCAAAAACCGCCAAACGCCGCCCCCGCCGCCTCCTTCGTGTCACTTCGACACGATTCAGGAGGTCGACACCAGCGACTTCTCGACCGGCAACATCAGTACGGCGCCGGTCAAGTTGCACTGCCTGGCACCGGCAGGGAATACCTTGCAGATCACAATGCACGTGAACTACGGCACGCTCAGCGTGACGAACTCGTTCACGGTGATTGCAACCGGCAGCGACCAGGTCATCGAGGTGACATACACGGCTCCGACGGAGCCGGTCACCGACACCGTGTCGGCCCACGTGGTCGACCTGACCACGGGTGAGGTGCAAAGCCCTGACCCGTCGACGCCGATCGATGTCGTCCAGCCGCCGCCGAACCCCAGCATCCCCAGTGGAGTCAGCAAGGAGCTCCACAGCACGTAGTCGGTGCCACTCCTCCAGATCGCTCCTCAGTATGAAGGGGGACCGAGGGGCGTGGATAGGACGGGCACCCGCATTCCAGCGGGTGCCCGCCTCCCCAACGACTACTGGCAGCAGCTAATAGCGCGCCAGTAGTCGATTTCACTCTATTTAAAGTCCAGTATCTACCTAGTTTGTTAAGTAAAGTAATTTAAGTTCGATTAGATAAGGAGAATTGATATGATTCGATTTTCTAAATTAGCCATTGTTTTGGCTGCTTTGCCTGTGTTTGCTATTGCCGCTCCGGCGATTGCCGACAGCCCTGGCCAGCTTGAAGGCGGTTCTATCGTGTATAACGTCAAGAACGTTACTAAAGGCGGTAGTTATGCTCCGTCAACCAACGCCAGCGCTTGTGAACAGGTTGAGTACAGCATTCGGCTTCACAACATTTCGTTTGGTGGTCTTACCGATGTTAAGGTTAAGGTAAACTTGCCCAGTGGCAGCTCTACCGTTAATACCTCTATAATGACGGCTACCACCAACCTCGGTGGCACTTCCGGTACTTCTGGAATCGCTACTGTAAACATAGATTCTGCTCAGACCGTGAGTTACGAGAACGGCACAACCACTTTGTTTGATGGTAAAGGTAATGTCATCAAGACTTTGCCCGATACTATCACTTCCAGTGGCGTAGACATCGGCGGCCTTAATGGTTCAACGACTGAGTTCGTGAACTATAAAGCCAAGATTAGCTGCCCGACTCCTACTCCTACACCGACTCCAACACCTACACCTACCCCAACACCTACGAAGACTTTGCCGAACACCGGCGCGGGTGACGTGCTGGGTATCTTTACCGGAGTGAGTTCCCTGGGCGCTGCTGGGCACTACGTTGTGTCCCGCAAGCGTCGCTAAGACTAAAACTTTCCTGGCGCGCTGGCCTGTTTCCGGCTAAACCGGAACCCGCCAGCGCTCTTGGCTAATCGCTGTGTCAGCGGCTCCAGTACTCAGTCGCTGTATTACAATACAGCTCACTGCGTGCTTCGCCGCTTCCTGGCGCTTCATCCAAGCAGGAAAGTTTTAGCTTCTAGAACGGTCAGTTCCCTGTGCATAAAGCTTGTGCAAATCGTTGATTTGTGCTAGCGTAACAGATGGACAACAGAGCAATCGTGACTGACCGCTCGAAAACAAAAATTTGAATATAACCTTAAATCCCCTGTTTGCTATGGTGAGGATAGCATCGGGGGATTTTTGGTATCAGGGGTAAGTCTGCTAAAATACCTCTGTTTTGGTCCCATCGTCTAGTGGTTAGGACACCGGGTTTTCATCCCGGCAACAGGGGTTCGACTCCCCTTGGGATCACCATTACGCTCATGCTTGCACATCAGGTGTAATTATTAGAAAATTAACTAATGCCCAGGGAAAGACATCCTATTTCAGGTATGATTAACGAACGCCAACCGAAGGTTCCTTTAAGATTTGATGACATTTCATGGTACTCAGACAAACCGTACATAAAAGACCATGGCTTATGGGAACGAAACCTCGTAACTCTAAAACTTCTTCTTGATAGCGAAGCTACCCCAACATTTATAATTGATAACGACTACGCTATTGGCGTACCAATGGAATATGACTTTGAAGGCATTCAAGTTAGATTCTTACCTCATTGGAAATACTACGGTCTAGGCGAGTTGAGTTTTAAAAAGCCGCCTCTTGATTTAGATACACTAGCCGCAGACATAGAAGTTGCTCGTACGATTCAAAATACTAAACAATCCGTAAAAGAGTACGTCGCGCTGCGAGACTCTTCCGTTGATATTGAAGACCTTGCTCAAACTATGTCTGCCTTACCTCAATTTGATAGAGATAGGCTACTGGCCAGATTTACTATTGAGAGTAGTGGTGCTAATGAGCCGTAATTAAATTATTAGGAGAGTTAATGTCAGATAAACCTGAGCTTATCCAAGGCCCATTGCCTCAATTTGATTGGGATGATAAAGATATGGAGCAAATAGAGCAGTTACTTTCCAGTGATGATGATGTGAACAGAGCATACGGCGAAGCATATTTAAATAAGTTTTTTGTCATAGAGTTTTTAGGCATGGTATCCGTTATTGAAGCCAGTAAGATAGCTACTGCTGCCTTCAGATATGGCAAGAGTGATGATGAAGTGGTTGAAAGCATACAACTAGGAGATTTAATATACCTTGGCGGACATCCTGGCCGAGGAAATACGATGGCCGAAAAGATAATAGATAGTATGCAAAAAGCTCTTGATGATAGAGAGTCTATATAGATGGAGCAGGATAGACAAAAAAGAGCCCGAGACCGATTAGCTAATCCCGACAGGGCAATAAGAGAACATTTTGAAACTCACGCTGAACTAATAGCAGGTTTTGATAGAGCCGGTAAATTCGGCCGGTGGTTTCTCGGCAAACTTAATCCGGAGGCCAGAGCTATTTACCAAACAGCGGTTGATTTTCGTGATTTCCGTCGTTCTCAAGCAAGCATAGAAGCTGCTAAGATATCTGCTGCTACAGACCATGAGCTTAACAGTTTAATTATTTAGTAAAAGCACATTCCACCTGATAATCTTACCCACCATTTCTTTATAAATCGGATCGCTGGGTCCACAACTGAAAGAGCCAGGTTTTTTATTGAAATCTTGACAACATAAGACCGTTAAATATAGAGTGACCAATAGTAATTAACAAGGTAAATAAAAATATGGCAAAGAAAACACAAACAAAATTTTTGAAAAGGAAACAATCCTTCCAGCTTTGGCAAGTGATAGTGTTCGTAGCTATTTTTGCTGGCGTGGGAATTTTTGCGATTATAGCCAGTGCGGCGCCAAAAAACAATTCCACTCATTCGTCGGCTACCCTGCAAGTATCTCCTAATCCAGCCCCAGCCGCCACAACGGTACACCTTACCATAACCGGCTGCGGCTACACTCCCGGCGCGAATGAAACTTTGATTGCGGATACCGGAATCGGCCAGTGGGCCGTGGGAGCGGGCCTGGCAGACAGCAAAGGCTGTATCAATACCGTGACCGGTGATATCTCAACAGGATCGCCGGGCTCACAATTGCTTCAAATCAGGGAACGTAACCCCAAAAACGGCAAAAATACGATCGTCTCGTCCACAACCTGGGTGTTCGAGTAAGAATTTTCGCGGCTTAATTCAGCGCTAGTTTTTGCGTGACCCTAGTAATTTCAATTTGATTTTGCCATACTTGCCTAAGATGGTGGGATTCAACAAAAAAACCGTGAAAGATGTGGATTTGAAAGGGAAGCGGGTGCTTGTCCGCGCTGATTATAATGTGCCCGTTGATGATGGCAAGATTTCTGATGACTACCGTATTAAGCAATCTGTGCAGACTATCCAATATATTTGGGAGCAATACCAGTCAAGTATTGTCATTGTCTCCCATTTGGGCCGGCCGGACGGCAAGCCGTCCGCTGAGTTCAGCCTAAAGCCGGTGGCCAGACGGTTGTCCGAACTGCTCGATAAAAAGGTGGAATTTGTAGAAAGCACGGTTGGGGCGGAGGCCAAACAAGCCTGCGAAAAACTAGGGCCGGGGCAAATCCTTATGCTGGAGAACCTGCGGTTTGACCCGCGGGAAGAGAAAAATGATAAACAGTTCGCCCAGGAACTGGCGGAGACTAGCGGGGCTGACGTGTTCGTGCAGGACGGCTTTGGAGTGGTGCATCGGGCACATGCCTCCACTGACGCCATAACAAAAATGCTGCCGTCTGTCGCCGGGTTGCTGTTGGAAAAAGAAGTCACCACGATTCAAAAGGTCGTCAAAGAGCCGGCACGCCCGCTAGTGTCGATAGTCGGTGGTGCTAAAGTCAGCGATAAAATCGAGGTTTTAAACAAGCTTATTAAATTATCCGATTGCGTGGCGGTGGTGGGCGCCATGGCCAATAACTTTTTGCTGGCCGAGGGTGTGAAAATCGGCAAGAGCAAGGTTGAAAAAGAGGCGCTGGGCACCACTCATGAAATCCTCGCTCTGGCTAAGAGCGAAGAACAAAAACGCAACTTCAGTTTCCTGGTGCCGGTTGATGCTGTGGTGTCTGAAAAAATCGGTGGCACAGGCCCGACCAGAATTGTTGACGTGCTTGGCGGCAACACCTCAGATATAGAAGCTTACCCTAAAATTCCCTGCCCCCGCGCTTACACAGTGGAAAAAGATGAACTGGTTTTGGATATTGGGCCGGCCAGCGCCGCCCAGATCGCTGGCGCAGTGAAGCTAGCTCGCACGGTAATTTGGAACGGGCCCTGCGGTATCACGGAAGTGAGAGGCATTGCCGGCGCTCATGATCCGTTCGCCCACGGCACCCACACCATAGTCGAGGCCATGATAGGCGCCAGCAATAAACACGCTAGCAAGCCATTCACGCTAGTTGGCGGCGGGGACACCGTGAGCTACGTGGAGGGCGAGCGATTGACAGATGACTTTGGTTTCGTCTCCACTGGCGGTGGCGCCACGCTGGAGCTGATTAGTGGGCATAAGCTACCGGGAGTTGAGGCTCTTGCGAATAAAAACTGATGCTTAAGCGAGCAGGTTTCGTGTACAATAAGCGTAAATACTATAAGGGTGGAGACCGTGCGTAAAATACTGATTGTCGGTAACTGGAAGATGCACCTGAACGCCAGCCAGGCCAGCTTATTGCTGCACCGGCTCCAGGAACGGATTCCTGGGCGCCGTGATATAGAAATCGTGCTCGCCCCCAGCATGCTTAGCCTGCAGCCTTTGAGCGTTCAAGTTGACCGCCGCAAATTCCGGCTGGCCTCCCAAAACGCCTATTGGCGCGACGAAGGCCCGTTCACCGGCGAGGTCAGTTTCACAATGATCCGCGACCTGGTCAGCTACGCCATAGTCGGCCACAGCGAGCGCCGGCATGTGTTCAATGAAGACCTTGAAACTATCAAAAATAAAATGGCGGCCGCTGTACGCAATGAGATCATGCCGATACTTTGCGTGGGCGAGACCAAGCAGGACCGCGATGACGGCGAAACCAAGCAGGTGCTGCACGACCAGCTAATGTCGGCCCTATCGAACTTGACCGCCGGCGAAGTCCAGGATTCTGTGATTGCTTACGAACCGGTTTGGGCTATCAGTGACGGCTCCAACTACACGGAACATATCGTGGCCAAACCCCACCAGGTGGCCGAGGCAGTGAACTACATAAGGCGTTATGTGACCGATGTTTTCGGCGAAAAGGCCGGAAAGCAGGTCCGGGTTTTATACGGCGGCAGCACGGTGCCAGAAATCGTCAGCGGTTTTTTGGACGTCGAAGGCGTGGACGGTTTTTTGGTTGGCGGCGCCAGCTTGAATTACCAAGTGTTCACTGACATTATAGAAGCAGCATGGCGCTGGCAAAGAAAGGGTGGAAAGGAATAAAGATGCCCGACGAAAACCGCGTGTTCGATGTGACGAAACCTAAGGATGTCAGCCCGCCGGCCACCAGCAAGCCGGTGATTGTCGGCCATCATCCGGTGGCCAGCGACCCGATGGTCAAAGATGCATCTAAGCAGACCGAAGAGCCGACGCATATAAAAGTGTTGGATGCCGGCCACGAAGCTGATGATAGCGAACCGCCGGAGCATCCAGGGCTGGCCAATTCGCCGGTGCCGCCGGATGCCGCGGCTATTTTTAGCGACCCGGGAACGGATCAGGAGCCAGCACCGCTAAAAACTGAAGAAACAAGGCCGCTAGCAGAGACACCGGACGCGGGAGAAAATGATCGTACCGGGGAGCCGGTCGAACCGGCGGTTTTTGCGGAAGCTCCCGACAACGAAACCCGGCCAGCCAATGAACCGGCGTCTCCCGACGACCAGGCGTCCGCCGTGCCAGCAGAAGCCGCAGCCCCTCCGCCGCATATTGAAGAACTTCATTTTTCTGAGAAGAACCTCAAACGCAGCTGGTGGAAGCCGGCGTTGTTAGTGGTCCTCATCTTATTAATCGCTGCTTACCTGGCCATAGATTCCGGCTTAGTCCGGGGGTACTCACACCTGCCATTTCATATCTTCAAACCAAAGACCACAGCCACCACCGGATCTAGGCCAGAAGAACCTTCCCAAACTAGCAATCAGCCGGCTGCCAGTGCGCCTGCGACTCCCGCCGGGTTTAAAGTCTACCAATTATCGGGTACTAACATGACTTTCGCGGCGCCTTTGGCGTGGGGAGCGCCGAGCTCAGCAGCCGACCCTGGATACACCAAACGAGGCAACGGCCAGCAGTCAGACGGCACCCACGCTTATCTGGTTAATTTTGCCACCAATAAAGATATCCAGTTAGCTGTCACCGCCAGCAAATATTTGCCACCGGCGAGAGCTGCCCAGTATTATGATTTCCTCCAATGGTGCACCGGGACGAACGACGGACTGATTTACCAATCGACCCTACATTTCACGACTGCCGCCGGCATAGACACGCCGTCCACCATAGTCTGCGACCAGGGGCCTCTGGCTTCCGCCACGAAGCTTGACGCTAAAACCATCGTCCAAACCAAAGTTTTGGACGCCGCAGGCAAAGTCATGGGCGATATTTACGCCGAGAACCTTAGCGACCCTAACCTAGTTGTGATCAGAGTCAAAGATGCTGCTATGACCAACGCCACGGCCATCAAGCAATTACTGGGCACCGTCAAATTTTCCGCCGCCCAGTAGCCGCCGGTTGATACAATACTACTAGTGACAGACGGTCTTTTGAGTGGTTTGAACGCTGAACAGAAGCGGGCGGTCGTATGCACCGAGGGCCCGCTGCTGATATTGGCGGGAGCCGGCAGCGGCAAGACCAAAACCCTGACACACCGGGCTGCTTACATTTTGGCCAACCATATGGCCCAGCCGGCTAACATTCTGGCGGTGACCTTCACTAATAAAGCGGCCGGCGAAATGCGGTCGCGGGTGGCCGGTTTGTTGGGCAAAGACCCGCTGGACCGAAGCTTTATGCCGTATATGGGTACTTTCCACAGTATTTGTGTGCGGATATTGCGCCACGACGGCGAGCACAGCGGTATTCCGCGCAGCTTTGTGATTTGGGATGAGAGCGACCGCCAAGCGGCTATCAAACAGGCTGCCCGCCAAGCGGGCATTGATGAAAAAAGCTTTCCGGCGCGTTTGTTGACGTCACTTATCAGCGGCGCTAAGAACGAGATGGTGGGCCCCGAAGAATTCCAATCCACCTCCGAATACAGCCCCGCTGCCCGGGCCGCCGCCAAGGTCTATCCGCTTTACGAAAAGATGCTAAAAGAAGGATCGGCGTTGGACTTTGACGATTTAATCGGCCGGACAGTGGATATGCTGGCCGGGCATGAACAGCTGCGACAAAAGTGGCAGGCCCAATTCAAGTACGTGATGGTGGATGAATACCAAGACACCAATTCTGCCCAGTATAAATTGGTGAAACTGCTGACCGGAACTCACCAAAACATCGCGGTGGTCGGCGATGACTGGCAAAGCATTTACTCCTGGCGCGGCGCCGACTTCCGCAACATCCTTAATTTTGAAAAAGATTACCCAAGGTGCACCATTATCAAGCTGGAGCAAAATTATCGCAGCACTAAGAATATCCTTGATGCCGCCCATCTAATTATTTCTAAAAACAGTTTGCGCAGTGATAAAAAACTATGGACAGCGGCCAGCGCCGGCTCGCCTATCCAGGTGCTGCAGGTGTCCACGGAAAGAGGCGAAGGCGAGGCAGTCGTCCGGCGCATCCAGTCGGCGGTTGATATCAAAGCCCGCAGCTACAAAGATTTCGCCATACTTTACCGCACTAATGCCCAGAGCCGGGCACTCGAGGAAGTGTTTGTGCACCACGGTATTCCTTATAGGATCTACGGCGGCGTCCGCTTTTATGACCGCAAAGAAATTAAAGACATCCTGGCTTATCTTAGACTGATTTACCAGCCCGACGATTCAGCCAGCTTTGAGCGGATAGTGAATGTACCTGCCCGCGGCATTGGGGCCAAGTCCCTCCTGTCGTTTAACAGCTGGCGCCAAGCCCAGAGCCTAAGCCTGGGTGAAGCGCTGGCTGGATCGTCGGGCTGCCTTGACATCACGCCCAAAGCCCGGGCCGGCCTTACCGAATTGGCCGATATAGTCGCCAGCTTCCGGCTTCAGATGGATGAATTACTGCCGGCCAGCCTGATTGACAGTTTGATACGTCGGCTTGATTATCTTAAATTCATGCAAGACGGCACGCCTCAGGGCGAAGCCCGGGTGGAGAACGTTAAAGAATTGCTAAGCGTTGCCGCGGAGTACAGCGACGCCGGCCTAGCCGGTTTTTTGGAGGAAGTGTCGCTAGTCAGCGATCTGGACCAGGCTGATATGAGTGATGACGCCGTGGTCATGATGACCCTGCATTCAGCCAAAGGCCTGGAATTCCCAGTGGTTTTCATCACCGGCCTGGAAGAATCGGTCTTTCCCCATAGCCGGTCGCTTTATGATCCGGCTGAGATGGAAGAAGAAAGACGTCTGATGTATGTGGGTATGACCCGGGCCAAGCAGGAACTATTTTTGGCCTATGCCACCGAAAGGACCCTTTACGGCGGCCGCCAGCATAATCCGCCGAGCCGTTTTTTGGCAGATATCAACACCACAACAGTTTTACAAGCTGGTTATGGATTGTTCGACACAACAACCGAGGCGGCCCTTCCCGCCCAGGTGGAAGATCACCGCTACGTGCCAGAGCTAGAAGCCGGCGACGGAGTCAAGCATGAACTGTTTGGCGTGGGTGTCGTGCTGGACCTGGAGGGAGATAACGCCACGATCCGTTTTAAATCGGCTGGCACCAAGCGGCTGAACATCGCTTTCGCGCCACTAGAGAAACTATAGCCCCCCTTTGGTATAATTAAGCTGTTTTCACCCCATATCGTCGATGAAACCCATACCTAAGACATTAACCGGGCATTACAAAACCGCGCACCGGGCTGGTTTGCGCCATGTCAGGCGGCGCCCCTATATATTGCCGTTATTCGGCCTATTGCTGGGCCTGATGATTGTCGGCTTGATGTTTTTAAGTAAGGGCGGCCATACTTATGTCGAGACTAATTATCACGTGGTTTATCTGTTTGACAGCGGCCAAAAACGGACAATCGACACGAATGCCCAAACAGTCGGCGCCTTGATTAACCGGCTGGATTTACATCTTATTCCCCAGGATGTCGTAGAACCCTCTTTAAATACGCCGATCGTGGAGGATAACTTCAGGATCAATATCTACCATGCCCGCCCGGTGACCGTGATTGACGGCGACCATAAAATTGTCACGCTGACTGCCCAGCTAAGCGCCCGGGTGGTCGCCCAAACCGCCGGACTGGCGGTCCGCCCGGAAGACATCGCCACTTTTTCGACCGGTGAAATAAAAGATAATATCATAGGCGAGCAAGTGGTCGTCCACCGGGCAACCCCGATCACGATCAACCTGTATGGCTCCCAGGTGCCAACTTACACCTTGGCTTCTACCGTGGAAGACCTACTGAGCGAAAAACATATTAAATTGGACCACGGCGAAAATGTCAGTCCGGCGCTGCAGACGCCTATCAAACCGAAAATGGTGGTTTTTATCCTATCCAAAGGCACTCATGTGCAAACCGTGGAGGAACCCATCCCTGTGCCAACTAAAGTCATCAGCGACGCCAGCCTGAGTTTCGGCACCACTGTCACCCGCCAAAACGGCGCAGCCGGCAAGGAACTGACCACCTATCTGGTCAGCATCCAAAAAGGCAAGCCAGAAGCTAAGAAAATCATCCAGCGGATAATCATCGAACCGCCGGTGCCAAAAATCGTGGCCAGGGGAACGACCATCGACATTAACGGCGATAAAACAGCCATCATGGCCGCCTCGGGGATCTCGTCCGGCGATTACGCCTACGCTAACTTTATTGTCAGCCACGAGTCCGGCTGGCGGGTCACGGCCGCTAACGGCAGTGGGGCCTACGGCCTCTGCCAGGCTCTGCCGGGCAGCAAGATGTCAACCGCCGGCGGCGACTGGGAGACAAACCCCATAACCCAGCTTAGATGGTGTTCCGGATACGCCTCGCGGTCTTACGGCGGCTGGGCCAACGCTTACTACCATTGGCTTAATTACTCTTCGTGGTAGGCCCAAAGAAAAGCTTGGGGCAGCACTGGTTGAAGGACGATGCGACCCTAGAGGCTATTTGTGAGGCGGCCAACCTGAGCCATGATGACACGGTGCTGGAGATCGGACCGGGCCTTGGCGACTTAACCCGCCGCTTAATTAGACGGGCTAATAGCGTGGTGGCGGTCGAGATGGATGCGGAGCTGGCGGCGAATCTGGCGACTGGTATAGCCGCGGATAACCTCGTAATCGTACGCGGAAATATCTTAGAGTTCGACCTGTCGGAATTACCGGTGGCCTATAAAGTGGTCGCTAACATCCCCTACTACCTGACTAGCAATCTTCTCAGGACATTGAGCGAATCATCGAATCCGCCGCTGGAGATGACGCTGCTAGTCCAAAAAGAGGTGGCCGAGAGGATTTGCGCCAAGCCGGGCCAGATGAGCCTGCTGGCCGTGAGCGTACAGCTCTACTACCAGCCCAAGCTCGGCCCGGCGGTGGCCGCCGAGCTCTTCACGCCGCCGCCGAAGGTGGATTCCCAAGTGGTGATTATGCAAAAGCGCCCAAAACCTTTGTTCAAAGACCTGGACAGCGGTATGTACTTTAGGATTGTTAAAGCCGGCTTTGCCGGCCGCCGCAAAAAACTGCGGGGCAGCCTGTCAGCCGGTTTGAATATCAGCAAGGAACAAGCGGACCAATTGCTAAAAACCTCAGGGGTTGACGGCGGCCGGCGGGCCCAGGAACTCTCACTGCGCGAGTGGCACACGCTTTACAAGAACTATAAAAGTAATATTATTTAAGCACTATGCGTAACATAAGAAGATTCATACTAAGTCTGGCCGTGGTAATGTTATTCACCGGAGGCGCCATGGTTTTGCCGGCCGCCGCTGAGCACGGTGGGGGCAGTAATAACTCATCTGGTTCGTCGGACAATTCCCAAATAGCTGATGACACCAGTAATAACACGGCCACCATCTCAACCTCGCCTGAAACGAACGATCTGACGGAACAATTCCGCGAAACGGCCAAAGAAAACCTGCAACTAGCCCGTGCTAGCCACCAGAAACAGACCGAGCAGCACCGCCAGCGGGCCTGTGAAGCCCGAAAGGCGAATTTGGAAACCAGGGAATCAAATGCGGTCCGATTTGCCACCAACCACAAAGCGGTTTTCAACAAAATTTATCAAAGGGTCCAGCAATTCTACACGAACAAGCAGCTGAATGTTAGTGACTACGCCACGCTGAAAGCAAATGTTGACACCGCCTCCGCCAATGCCCAGACAAGCATTGATGCGCTAAGGGCGCTTGATGCGAGCAGTATAGACTGCACTTCCCAAACAGTGGCCGACAGTGTCGCTACATTTCAAACAGCTGTTAAGGATACGCGCGATAAGCTCAAAGCCTATCGCTCGGCGCTGGTTGATTTAATAAAGTCCCTAAAAGGCGCCGGCACAGGCGCGAATACGACCAGTGGCACAGATAATTCCACGGGCACGACTAATACCACTAACCAATAGGAGGGCAGAAGATGAAAAAAACTACTCAGCAAGGCTTCGGACATCTCGGACTGGCCTTATTTCTAGTTGCGGCTGGCATTATTGCGTTTGTTGGTTACCAAGTGGTAAAGACAAACAGCGCAGTGGCGCCGCCAACCACTTCCAGCACAATTCCGGCAACCATAAACAGCGCGCCCGCCATTAAAAATGCGGCTGACCTGAATGCGGCAGAGAACACCTTGAATAACACGAATATCGACCAGGGCTTGGACCCCCACAGCTACAGCCAAGACGTTAACTCGCTGCTGTGAATAATTTGTCCCCTGCCCTCCAAAATACTTGACTTGTTAAGTATTTTTGCCATAAGCTAAAAGTGTTAAACGAGGGTTGTTTCATGGCAAAACCTAATTTTCCTCCCCTGCTCCATCTGTCGTATGTTTTACAACATAGATGCGAAGCCGTTTTGGAGGCAGAGACAGGGATCGGGCTATCAGCTGCCAGAATAATGAGCGTACTAGATAAATCCACCCCAACTTCCCAGAGAGTTATCGCGGTGGAGCTAAGCCAGACCGAGGCGAATGTCAGCCGCCAGCTGCAGGCCATGAAAAAACAGGGCTTGGTAAGTATCGGCAGAAATAAAAAGGATAACCGCCAGCGCGATGTGACTTTAACTGCTAAAGGCGCGGGCCGCTACAAAGACGCTGAGAAACTTCTAAAAAGACAGCAGAAGCAGATACTGGATATCCTAACTAACAGCGAGGCTGCCACCCTGGAAATTGCCGCCAAAAAACTTGCCTAACCCCTTACTCTATTGCAGAAAGTTAACACAAGTGGTATAATCTATATTAGTTCAAAGTTCGGTCGCTCTTTGCAACTTAGGTTTCTTTCCAATTTTGCGCATCGGGGTGCTAGCAGCCGTACGCGAAATTGAGAGGAGCAACATAGCGTCAAGCCGAAGCTTTTGGCTTACTAGCCGAAACGAGGCAGACGCATAGGTTGCGACGAGGGGTTGAATTTATTTCGACGTTTGGACATTGACACATCCACATGGCAGGCCGGGTTGATCTGCACGTTAGCCGGATCAAACCACTAAATGCAAACGCATTTAATCGCGTGAGAACTGCTGTCGCGAGCCTTTTTGCTCCGGCGTATTCTTTCGCAACAGTTAGCGCTTAATCACGCTAGCCGCGCCGCTTACGACGCCAAATAGTGAGCGGGCGCGCCATATTTTTTGGCTGCCCCGGGGTTTAGTAATCCGCTAAAATCCGGTTAAGACTGCCTGGATTGCGCCTAGTTTTTTTTCGGCCGTTTTAATGGCTAGGTAAAGACTTCAAGCGGCCTAAGCCTGTAGTCATCGGATTTGTTACCGAGCGGACGCGGGAGAATTTCCCGCCAACTCCACCAAAAACGCATCAGAGAAATCTGGTGCTTTTTTGTTAGCCGCCCATGCTGTCGCCGATGTTCATCATCCATTCGATGTTGAACTTATCAGTTATCTGTCCGTAAAGGTCGCCCCAGGGCATTTTCTGAAGTTCCATCTTGACCTTGCCGCCTTCGGCTAATTTACCGAACATTTCGCGCATCTTAGCTTCGTCGGCGCTGCCGCCGTTTATAGATAACTCGATTTTCATGGCTTTTTCACTGGCTTGCTGGCTGTCGCTGGCCATCAGATCCACCGGCCCGCTTAAGCGGGCGTGCATCACGTCGGTCGGCTTAGAACCGGGCATCTGCATCTCCTGCGGCGAATCGGCCATCGTCTGGACATGCAACTCGCCTCCAAAGACACTTTTATAAAATTCCATCGCCTCTTTAGCGTTCCCCCTGAAAAACAGATAGGGAACAATACTTACGTTTGCCATAAAACCTCCCTTTTATAGATATAATTATATACTCCGTTTGCCGGCTAAGGCTTGGCAGCTGCTTCGAGCACAAAAGAGCTTCTTATTTATTCGGCTCATATTCCAAAACTACTACACCGTTAGGAAATTTTTTAGTGGTTTTGAGGGTTAAATTGTGGCGTTTCTCCAAGCCATCAAACAGAAGTTTGCCTTTGCCGAAAATTATCGGGTGGACCATCAATGACAACATGTCAACCAAATTTTTATCCAGCAAAAACCGCACTAATTGGCCGCTGCCATAAACCAGCACGTCACCCTTATATTGCTTCTTGAGATTTTTGATGCCAGTTACCAAATCGCCCTTTACGAAGTGCGAATTCTCCCAATCGAGTTTGCTTAGGGTGGACGACACCACATGTTTTGGCATTTGGTTGAATTTTTTGGCAAATGGATCTTTATTGCTGCGCTTGGGCCAAGCGTCGGCAAAACCCTGGTAAGTCACCCGTCCGAGCAGCTGGGCGTCGGCGGACTTAAGCTCCGCCTCTTTATATTTAAATGATTCCGCGGTGCCGTAATCTATACTCCAACTACCGAATTCGGTGCCCTCCGAGCCACCAGGGTCTTCAAAAACTCCGTCGGCTGTGACAAACTCAGAAACCACCAATCTCATTTGGCTGCTGCTTCCAGGTCTTTAATTATGAATTTGGTCATCTTCATGAAGCAGGCCGTGACCCGTTCCACTACCTCTGGGTTGGGGTCGCTTAACAGCTTGGGCAAAATGGTCGGCACAATTTGCCAAGTAATTCCGAATTTATCCTGCGTCCAGCCGCACTGGTTGGGCTTGCCGCCCTTTGTCAAATCTTCCCAGTACTTGTCAATTTCTTCCTGGGTTTTG